>JAFRNY010000054.1 GCA_017429945.1 Bacteroidaceae bacterium | reverse complement strand
CACTCCACGCCCTGCCTAAATTCCTACGCCCCTCTGGGGCTTATTCCCCTTTCAACAGGTCAACTCCTATATCATTGCCAATTTTTATCTGATATTGCATAGATTACTGAGCAGCACGCTACGCAGGTGCTGACTGTCGCGCTTGTAGCATGACACTCGAAAGTTGCGCAGCCTTTCGCTCTAAAATCTGTGTAATATAGTGAAAATCGATAGTTAACGGCAAGGAAATCTGTGTAATCCGTGTAATCTGTGGTGAAAAGAACATCCGAAAGTTCAATAATATAATAATTGACTATCCGCAATCGTACCACCAAGACGCTGGAAGCGTCATCGCTCAATAACCGGGGTGTGCGCAGCACCCCCGGATGACAGCCAGCATCGGAATTGACCCTGGAGGGGTCGCCCTCTTGGAATGATGGGGCACTCTTCCAGAGTGCATATTCCACGATTGTATGCCAACCGAGGGTGCTCGCTACGTTCGTACCCTCGGTTATTAAGCGAAGACCGCGTTGCGGTCTCTTTGGTGTTAAGATTGCGGATTATCATATAAAATAAAGTAAATACGCGCGCGTGAGAGGGCCTTGTGGATTTCACAGAATATCTTTTCCTGAGATAAACACGCGCTCGAGCTCGCTCCATACTTGGAGAATTACCATGAAGCTAACACGAATTTCTCATAAATTATGCCCATTACGTCAATTCGTTTCAATAAGAAATCCGATCCGTGGCTGAGCGCTAAACTTTGTCCGCGAATATTTTTTGAAACTTTTCATCGAAATAATAGTGGCCGTTGCAAATTAACGGCTTAATTTCTGGCAATTCTCAAGACCCTGCGGGTATGAGCGACCAGAGGTCGAGCGCGTGTTAGAAAAGAGAGAAGAGAAAAAATTTTTTGTTCAAAACAGACTACAGACTACATCCTTCGGCCTCCATTTTTCCTTATATTATATTAGATCGGGTATAAATTAATGGGATTCTATTAAATTTATACCCGATTTGATATATAGTGGTTTCGGCCATAGCACGTTTATGACTGCTTTCACACAGAGTGGTATTCCTGCGGTAGTGGCTGAGAAAATGATTAATCGCATGACAGCGAACCTTACAAAGTGGAAGGCCCTCATCCATCAATCATTTCTTCCAGAGAAGATGAAGGCTGACTATTGTGAGCTGATAGAAAAGCGAAAGGATGCTTTGAACATCAGATAAACCAGACTACAGCCAACATTCGAAACATCGCGTAGCGGTTTTGCTCAGCAATTTGTGAAATTCGAATATAATTGTTGACACTGCGCTGCCGAAAATTCGTCTAATTCGTAAAATTCGTTGTTTTAAAAAAATCCGAGATTCTATCTGATCAGCCTTCAGCCTGACGGAGGACGTATACGCGGTGCGGGGCGCGACCCTGGGCTTCGATGCCGTAGTCCGGGTTTTGCCATGATGCCTTGAGTTCGCGCTGTGCGGCGATGTACGATATCTTATTTATGCGGGCATAGTCGCTGATGGTCATTACGGCATGCTCGCGCAGGAACTCGCGGGCTGCATACATTCGGTTTTTCACCTGAGGGTAGGGCGAACGTTGTATGCGTACGCCCTCGCGACCATATATGCGGCTGACGTCTTGGTCGCTGAAATATGCGGCCACGCGCTTGAAGAAGTCTTTGTTCTTACGGAAATTTATATGATGCGGCTCCAGGCTGCGCGCATTGTGCTCGACGTCGGCGCTCGCGTGGCCGGAGTCCGCAGCGGCGTCCGAGTCGGCATTGGCGGCTTCGTCCTTCATCCTGACGCCGAGGCTTAGCAGTCCGATGCCGGGCAGTTCGACCACATGACCTCGCCCGAGCAGTTCTGCCAGTTCGTCGGCTACGTCAATGAGAACGCCAGTGATGACGGATTCGCTGAAACCGTGCCGATGGGCCACTTCTTTTATAAAATGCTTGGCGCTGACACAGCCCTTGCTTTTCAGGCGATAAACGTCTCTCGTCTCTTCAGGAGTCAGCGGGTTGCGCTGCTCCATTTTGTAGTATTCAAGTTGCGACATGGTAGTTATAGATTTTCTTGTTTTCTCCTCCGCAAAGGTACTACTTTTTTGTTAATGCAACAAGTCTTACGGGTTTTATTGTCATAAAAGTTATACTTTTAATATTCTTACGGCAAAAACGTATATATCACACAGTGATATTTACATATCACGCTGTGATATATAGCTTTTGCCCTGTCGTTTTACCGATTTCTTACGGTCGTGCGGAAGTTTTGTTACTGGAGTTTGTAAGTTGGAGCAAGGAAGAATGGAGCTGCGCTTAAGGCTCTGTCCGGCTATTGTTATGGTCGAATCTGTCGGAAGTTAAGGCTGTGATAATCAGCCGAAAAAACTTAGAAAACAATGTAAAAAACATTTGGAGACAGTGTTTTTCTGCAGTACCTTTGTTCCCGAATTCTTAGCAGACATGTGGCCACATTAAGCGAATGATTCATTAACTCAAAATCAAATTACCCCAAAAAATGAATAGTATTAATTCTATGGAGATTTCCCTGAACAAGGTTCAGGACTCCGACAAGGTCGCTGCCCAGGCAGCAAATGTAAGCGCTGCTGAGGCAGCAAACGAAGCCGCTGTATCTGCGGCAAACGAGGTAGAAGCTCAGGTAATTGCCGCACCCGACGATGCAGCAGCAAGCCGCGGTGAAGCTCAGGCTCTACCTGCTAACCCCGTTCAGGAATTCCTCGCGACAGGCTATGATTTCCGTCGTAACCTCATCAGTGGGAAGATTGAGTTTCGCGAGAGTGGCACAGGGCCTTTCCGCGTGCTCACGCGCGAGGAGCAGAACAGCATCCTCATCGCAGCCGAAGCTGCCATGCCCGGGATGAATCGCATGCGCGAACGTCTGCTCACATTAATCTATTCGCGCGCCACGCGCGACTTTGACCCTGTGGCCGACTGGCTCCGCTCGCTGCCCGCATGGGACGGACTGAACCACGTCGACGCGCTGCTCAATCGAATCCCCGGACTGAGCGCCGAGGAGCGCTATTGGCTGCATGTGTGGCTGCGCTCCACGGTGGCCCACTGGCTGCAGATGGACTTGCTCCACGGCAACGAACTGGTGCCCACGCTCATAGGTGAGCAGGGCTGTGGCAAGAGCACGTTCTGCGCACGTCTGCTGCCCGAGCATCTGCGGCAGTACTACCTCGACCACGTGAACATGGGTAATAAGTTCGACAAGGAGATGGCGCTGACCAACAACTTGCTTGTGAACATCGATGAGCTGGATCAGGTGCGACGTTCGCAGCAGGCTGAGCTGAAGCAGCTGCTGTCGAAAAGCCGCGTCAACGGACGCCCTATCTACGGCAAGGAGCAGCAGGACCGCCTGCGTTATGCCAGCTTCGTGGCGACCACGAACAACAAGCATCCCCTGCACGACCCTACGGGCAGTCGCCGCTTCCTGTGCATAAAGATCCCTGTGGGTAAGACAATCGAAAACGTGATGCCCATAGACTACGATCAGCTCTATGCCCAGCTCCTCGCCGAGCTCGATGGCGGCCAGCGCTACTGGTTCACCGAGGAAGAGGTGCGTGCCATCCAGCGCCACAACGCCCCTTACGAATCGACGCTCGATATAGAGCGCATCGTGGCCGACTGCTTCCGCTTGCCTAAGGAGAATGAGGTGTGTAAGCCTCTGACCATCACGGAGATGCTGCAGACGGTGACGCGCGAATATCCCTTCATCCGTCCTCTCCACGGCACGAAGATTCAGATAGGCAACGCCCTAATCGCCCTCGGCTTTCGTGGTGAGCGACGCGATCACGGAATGGTCTATTATGCGATACCCGCTTAGTCTCTGGGCTTCCGTCAGACGTAGGAGAATTTGGACATAAATAATTGTCTCTTTCTCTTTCTGACACGAATTACCAGAAATTAAGCCATTAATTATCACAAATAATCGTTGAAACAACCGCCTCTTCGCCGAAGAGGCGGTTTTGATTTATCTTCTGTCACTATTCACATTAAACTCTCCACCAGCTCTAAACCCTAAACTCTCAACGATAAACGCTCAACCCTCAACGCTAAACTCTCACCCCTCAACGCTAAACGAAATCAATAAACATGTGCTGTCGCTTTGCGACAATCCTGTAGTCTGTAGTCTGTTTTGAACAAAAATTTTTTTTGTCAGGTAATATCAGAGTGTCATCTGCCAAAATCTATCTCCACGCTGACGCCTTCAGGCTGGTTCTCGAACGAGAGCCAGAGGGTGTGGCTGTGCTTGTCCCAACTGCTCTCGTAGGCTTCAGAGACGCGTATCTGCCGGGGCTTGCGTGGCAGGAGGATGCGCATGACGTTGGTGGTCTCGGCCGGACTTTTCGAGATGAATGCGAAGGAGTGTGGCCCGACGTGCTCGTCGTACTGGCGCGAGGCGGCTGCCAGCACCTGTGGCTTGCGGGCATCGGCCACGCTGGCGATGTTGTAGAGGAATGCTTGTTCGCCGGGGCTGATGGTCTTCTGGCGCAGCACGGGCAACTGCGGGTCGAACAGATCGATGAAGAGGCCGCGGAGGGTGAGGGGCTCGGCGCTGACGGCGTCCTCGTCGAGCACTGCCGCCAGCTCGTAGGGGCCGCGGGTCAGGCGGAAATGGTTCTTGAAGGTCACGTCGTGCAGTGCAGCCCTCACGGCATCGGTCAGGGGCGTGTCGCCGCCCTGCTGCATAACAAATTCTTTCGGGTTCTGACGGATGAGCTGGACGGTGCCCTTGCCATAATGGTAAGTCCCGGCTGGGGCAGTGGGCTTAATGCCCATCAAGGCGAACAGGTGGTCGGACGGCGACGCGTAGTGATTGTCGCCTTGGTTCCACCATTCGCTGATGCTTTGGAAGGGGTCGTCGTCGCGTCCGGCATAGACGAGCTGACCGCCCTCCCGCACCCATTGTGCGAGATGCTCGTTCTCGGCCGCCGACATTGGCTTCTGGTTGGAATAGCTCATCAGTAGCACGCGCGTGTCCTTCCACGTGTCCGCGTAGCCTGTGTTCTCAAGGTGTACGATGCCGACGGGCACGCCGCGCTTGAGCAGCGGAAGGGCCAGTCCGAAGAAATTGGATAACTGCGGGTCGTCGTAACCTTCCACAGGCTGCGGCGAGCGCTGGAACATCAGCGAGTTAGACATCAATACGCTCACGCCCGCTGTGCCGCTCAGTTTGTTGGTGCTGACGGGCATCTGGTTCAGCGCGTTGATCATTACCTGCATCTGGGTGCTGTAGAAACGGGGAATGCGGATGCGCTCATCGCTGTCGAGACTCTTACGATAAAGGCCCTCGTAGATGCGGTCGGGCCACGGCATCACCTCGTAGAAGTTGTTGCCGGGATACAACAGCTGGGCTGTGAACGTGGCCTGATAGTTGCGCCGGAAGTCTTGCCAGTCGCGGGGCCGGTCCTCGATGGGGTCGGTAAGGAAGTACACGCGGCGGTTTGTGGGGGCCACCATGGAGTACATGCACCCATACTCGAGGAAGGCCGTCTCGAAAGTGCGCTCACGGCGTTCGCCGTTGAAATAATTAGGTTCGCGCGACGTGCCCGTCCACACCTGCGCGATGTAGCCGTCGCAGTTTGCCATTGATGCCAGCGAGGCTTCGGGGCTGACAATCTGCCACTGAGCATAGTTGAGCAGCGAGTGCGTAGGAACGTAGCATCGCACGTCGAGGCCGCGCTCGCGCCCGTATGTCTTAGCATAGGTGAACGCCTCGTCGAGTGCACGATAGTAGAGATGGTACTTCAGCTTGTTGGAGAGGTAGGTGTTCTCGGCCGATTCGTGCTGGGGGCGCCATGGGAAGCCGTAGTAGTCCTGCCATTCGCGTTTGAACGCTTCACTGTAGCCGCTGCGTGCCCAGAACTCGGGCTCCTCCAGGAATATGGCGCTGATGCCCGCGTCGATCACGGGCTTGATGTGGCGCTCCTTGAAATACTTCAGGTAGTTGAGCGACGGTACGATATACGGCACCATGTGTCCATGCCAGATGGTGTCGCTGTTGACTTCTTTCTGACCTTCGTCGAGATGCCAGCGCCCATCCCATTTGCCCGTGAAGTAATCTTGATATCCGCCCCAGGCGATGCCGGTCATGAAATGTGTCGTATAGCCACGGTCACGCCACGTCTGCACGCGTTGGAGGAAGGTTTCGCCGGGACGGTCATCGGCGCCATAGACCATCACGAGGTCAGAGCGAATGTCCGTCGCGGCTTTCCAATGGCCCGAGGTCTGGAAGGTGGTATGCTCGCGCACCGGCGATCCGTCGCCACCAGTAAATGGCACTGCAATGGAGTCGTCGGGCAGATAAGGCGATGCCGACAGCTGGCAGCTCGAAGCCAACAAAAGGAGGGGAAGCAGGAAGTGTCTCATTATATTTCACTTAATATGTTTTCAGATATACAACGAGAGGGGGCGGCGCTTTATGCCAGGCACGCATCAATGTATGCGGGGTCGTGGCGGAGCTTATATTGGAGATAGGCGCGCTGTTGGAGGTCGAAGGTGGAGAGGTGGGGGAAGAGCCAGTAGCCAGGCTTCCAGCAGGCGCGGAGGGGTAGGGTGGAGTGGCTGAAGGTGGCGAGGGTGGTGGTGAAGCGACGTGTGAGGTCGTCGAGGAGGTCTGCGGGGAGCTCGTCGCGATGCTTGAGCAGCGTGCGGTAGAGGATGACGAAATTGAGCCAACGGTGGCTCTCGTAGGTGCGCAGGATATCGTTTGGTACGCCCTCGCGGAGCAGCGTGCGGCGCAGCGAGAGGTTGGCTTCGAGCATTGCGAAATGGAGAGGGTTGAAAGCCTGTGTCAGCGATGGGTGCTGGCGGTAGAAGTAGCGTCCGCTGCAGGCTCGCACCTCACGCGAATGGAGGTAGTGGAGATGTGTGGCGTTGTCGTCGGAGTAGAGGCGCGTGGTGGTGTCGAAGGGGTAGCGGCGATGGAGCTCGGTACGGGTGACGTAGAGGCCATGGAGTCGAAAGCCATCGAGGCTGAGGCGTGCGGCTTCGAGGCCACTGAGGACGCCATCGTGAGCAAGCGGTTCGGGCAGTCCGTAGTCTTCAGTGCGTACGGTTTCGCTGCTTTCAGGATGTTGAGCTTCGCGAGAGTCTGCGCTGACGTCGTCAGCATAGGCTTTTATGAGGCGGAAGACTACGCAGTCGGTGGTGGGGTAGCGGCTGAAGACGTCGACGGCAGAGGCGAGGGCATCGGGCGAGAGCCAGTCGTCGGCATCGACCATGCATACGTAGGGCGCCGTGACGCTCGCGAGAGCCAGGTTGCGCGCTACGGCCTGTCCGCTGTTGTGCTCAGTGCGCAGGGCTTTGACGCGGCTGTCGCGCCGGGCATAGTCGTCGATGATAGCTGCTGTGCCGTCGGTGGAGCAGTCGTCGATGCACAGAATTTCCACCTCGTGCAGGGTCTGCCCGAGGAGCGAATCGAGGCATTGGCTCAGCCAACGCTCAGCGTTGTATGCGGCAACAAGGACGGCTATCTGGGACATGTGTGTTTCGTTTATCGTTGAGGGTTTATCGTTCTTCGCAAGCGAAGCGAGCGGAGCTCGAGCGGAGGGTTGAGGGTTGAGCGTTTAGGGTTTATCGTTGAGGGTTTAGGGTTTATCGTTCTTCGCAAGCGAAGCGAGCGGAGCTCGAGCGGAGGGTTTGTCGTTTAGAGTTGAGGGTTTATCGTTTAGCGTTGAGGGCGCTGATGCGCTGTTTAGGACTTCTTCTTGAGGACATGCAGGCTGATGAGTGCTGAGATGGCTAGGAGGGCCGCTCCAGCGAGGTATTTGGTGAGGCCGTCGGTCAGTAGGCAGACGGCGAGCGAGGCACCTACGATGATGGCCTGTGTGGTGGCCATGGCAAGGGTCAGCTTAGCAAGACGTATCTTATAGATATAGCCATAGGCACAGCCCACAAGCAACACGTCGAACAGCGCCGAGAGCGACAGACCTACGCCCGCCCCGGCGAGGCCCCAACGATTGAACGCCAGCCAAATGAGCAGTACTGAGGCGGCATCGTAGATGACCTCTGCACCCAGGTAGTAGTGGGAGTCGCCTCTCGCCAATGCCATATAGCTCATGGGCATAGACAGTGCGCGGAAGAAAGGGTAGAACACGGCACAGACTGCCATCGACGTAGCCGGCAGGAAGGCTTCGGTGTGGAGCACTCGCAAGATTACCGGCATCATTACTATCATAGCTATGAGCAGTGGCGCAATGAGGAGCACGCTGACGAGTATCTGGCGGTTCATAAGTTCGTTGCGCCTGACAATGTCGGCATTGACACTGGAGAGACGTGGGAAATAGTCGGAGTCGAAAGCTGCAAATACAAGGCCGGCATAGCTGCCCATTAGCACATAGCCCGCGCGATAGAGCCCTACGACCTCGTCGCCCCCGTCAGACTTTAATATGGCGATGACGATAATGCTCATGATGCTGCCTGCCACGGCTGCAAGGACGTAGGGCACTCCGATGCGGATCATCGACCAGCCCTCCCGGAAGACGGCGGCAGATGCCGGGCTTACGCGCCAAGGGTAGATTGGCACAGTGAAAGACAGGTGGATAATGGTCACGGCCGCCGTGCTCAGGTTCATGGCAATGATAATGCCGCTGATTCCTAATGCGAGATATATGGGCACTGTAAGTATAAGCGTGGCAACGGCGGACAGTGTTGTAATGATAGCCACGCGCTTGAGGCGGCGCAGGCCCTTGAGCACCGACACTTCGCCCATAGTGATGGCCAGGCACAGGAGCATTGGCGAGAGGCATGCTATGTTGAAAGCCTCGCGCGACGAGCCTTCGAAAAGGATACGGCTCAGCAGCGGAGAGGCGGTAGCACAGAGAACGACGCCTACAAGGCCTATCCACAGGCACCACGTGCGCACGGTGAGGACGAAGGACTTGATAGCTGCCTCGCCACCGCTCTCGAAGAGCTCTGATGCGCGTCGAACCGACGAGAAACCCACGCCGCAGTTGGTGGTGGCGTGAACGCCTTCGATGATGGACGTGTACTCCATCAACAAACCCTGGCCTACGGTGCCCAGCAGCTTCGACGTAAGCTTATTGCGGATGACGCCCATAAGCATGGTCAGGCCTTGCACACCGCCGAATACTCCGGTGTACTTAAGGATGTGGTTCAATGTGTTGTCGCTCGGCCTTTTTTCTGCCATACTGAGTGATGTATGTCGCTCTTTTGAACTTTTTATTGAAATTTGTCGGCAAAGATAAGGCTAAATCATTAAAAAGCTATAACTTTGCGGCCGAAAATTCAAAAACACACATAAAAATGGCTGGATATTTAGTAGAAGACACTCGAAAAGTGACCACTCACCGCCTGCTCGAGATGAAGCAGGCAGGCAAGAAAATAGCTATGCTGACGTCCTACGACTACTCGATGGCGCAGATTGTAGACGCCGCAGGCGTCGATATCATCCTCGTGGGCGACAGCGCCTCGAATATGATGGCCGGTAACGTGACGACGCTGCCCATCACTCTCGATCAGATGATTTATCACGCCCGCAGCGTCGTGCGCGGCGTCAAGCGCGCCCTCGTAGTCTGCGACATGCCCTTCGGAACCTATCAGGTTGACCCACAGGATGCCGTGCGCAATGCCGTACGCATCATGCAGGAGACAGGCTGCGACGCCCTGAAGCTTGAGGGTGGGGTAGAGATACTTCCTGCGGTGAAGCTCATCCTCGACGCCGGCATTCCTGTGATGGGTCATCTGGGCCTGACGCCCCAAAGCATTAATAAATTCGGTACGTACGCTGTGCGCGCACGCGAGGAGGCTGAAGCCAATAAGCTGCGCACAGATGCTATGGCCCTCGACGAAGTGGGCTGCTGTGCCGTGGTGCTCGAGAAGATTCCTGCAGACCTGGCCACCGAGGTGTCGCAGAAGATCAAAGTTCCCACGATCAGTATCGGTGCCGGAGGCGGTTGCGACGGCCAGGTGCTCGTGGTGCACGATATGCTGGGCATGAATAAAGGCTTCTCGCCTAAGTTCCTCCGCCGCTATGCCAACCTCTACGACATCATGATTGATGCCATTGGACAGTATGTAACCGACGTCAAGAGCGGCGACTTCCCCAACCAGGATGAGCAGTATTGAATGGTTATAAGGTTATAAGGTTATAAGGTTATAAGGTTGTTAGGTTATTAGGTTGTTAGGTTCTAAGCTTATTTGACTACCTTTCATCTGTTCATAGGTCAAGAACAAAATCTTGTCAGCTCTACGAAATTTTCTTGTCACGTCTCATGTTTTTTGCTTGCGTCTCACAAAAGTTTTTCAAGAAACTTGCAAGACAGGCTTTGGAAGGTCATTAAGTGCAAGAATTACACTTTTAAATGTTAAAAACAAAGAAAGAGGTCTCGAAAGGGGCCTCTTTTTTATGTTATTCAGCATGCAATCAACTTTTTTTATGAAATAAACATTAATGTCTTAAGAAAATTATCTTAACTTTGGCCTCGATTAATAATAGGGTATTTTAGTTCCATGAGCCGTGGTGACGGCCGTTTTTAATACGTAACCAAAAGGAAATCAAGTAATCAATCAATTAATAACTAACAATGAACAACAGTATTCTTAAACGTCGGCTTGTACGTAGTGCAAGTGCCGTTTTTGCTGTGCTTTCGCTTGCCGGCGGAGGCGCCCTGACTACGTCTTGTCAGGACGACCTGCTCACGGGCACTCCGTCGTGGCTGGGAAGCAGCATCTATGAGGAACTGGACAGCCGAGGGTCGTTCAAGCACACTCTGGCGCTCATCAATGATCCAGACCTCTCTGAGACAAACTACCCCGACCTGCTTCGTCGGTCCGGTAGTATGACACTGTTCGTGGCTGAGGATGCCGCTTGGGACCGCTTCCTGGCGAAGCGTGGCTTAACGTCGGTGACACAGCTGCCTAAGGCTGAGAAGAAAAATCTGCTGAAGTCGGCAATGATCAACAATGCCTACCTCATCGAACTGCTCAGCAACACGCCCGGCGACCCCCCTGCCGAAGGCGCCTGCCTGCGCCGCACCTCGCGTATGGACATCTCTGACTCCATTCCCGAGGTTGCCAACGCACAGTTCCCCATCGTTAACCCTGCACGCTACGAGAGCGACGGCCAACAGATAGACTATTGGGCCGAGGTGCGCGACCGCGGTAGCATTAAACTATATAAGGACAACACTGCGTCGCCGATGGTGCACTTCCTGCCTAAGTACATGCAGCAGAACAGCATCACCGACCTCGACCTTGACATGCTCACCAACGGTGCCTCGAAGACCACCGAACGCAGCTATATCAACGGTCTGCCTGTGGCTTTGAACGAAGGTAAATGGTCGAAGGACGACGGCAAGGACTATCTGCAGGACATCACCTGCCAGAATGGTTACATCCACATCCTCGCCGATGTGCCCGAGCCCCTGCCCAACATGGCCGAGATTATTGCTAGCAAGCCCCAGTTCAGCATCTTCAGCGAACTGCTCGAGCGCTACAGCTATCCATATTTCCTGTCGGTGCAGATGCTCGACGGCGAGGAAGATTCGCTCTTCGTGAAGCGCTATTTCAACACCGCTGGCAACCACGAGCTGAAGGCCGTCGTAGAGACCAACCGATCGGTGAACGGCCTTTCGTTTGACCCAGGATGGAATCAGTACGTGCTCTTCACCAGCGGTAACCGCTACACCATGGCTGAGGACGGTGCTGCTATGTTCGTGCCTACCAATGAGTGGATGATCAGCTACCTTCATAACGACGGTGCTGCCATCGGTCAGAAGTACGGCTACGACTGGCGCAACGTGCCCGACAACGTTGTACGTCCGTTCATCAACAACTGCATGCAGAGCAGCTTCCGTGGCACAGTGCCTTCGAAATTCCGTTCGCTCAAGAACACGGCAGCCGAGAACATGGGCATCACCACCAGCGATGTCGACAGTTGCTTCATGGCTTGCAACGGCGTAGTCTATGAGGTAAACAAAGTGTTCGTAGCTCCTGAGCACCAGTCGGTATTCTTCCCTGCCGTGCTCCGCTCCGACCAGGACCTCAGCGTCATCTACACCACCGTTGCCGATACGCGCTATGAGAACCACGCCACGTGGACCATCTCCGGTGAGTACAGTTCTTACCTGAATTCTATGGCCAGCTCCTACAGCTTCCTCATCCCCACGGACGAAGCCTTCCTCTGGTACATCGACCCCTATACCTACGCAAATGGCGAGACCGAGCATTCGGCAATTCGCTTCACACTGCGTCCCGAGCAGAGCACGCTGCCCGTTTATGCCGAAGCCTTCAAGATCGACTCGCTTGGCAACATCACCGACGAGATGGCTCAGCAGCAGCCTACCATGGCTGTCATCAACAACCGTCTGCGTGACATCCTCGAGAATATTATCGTAGTGCACGGACAGCGTGGTTCGCAAACCTTCCACGAGGGTCAGAGCATCTACTTGAACAAGGCCGGCAGCCCCATCACCGTTCAGTTCGAGGGTGGCCGCGTCACAGGTATTGCAGGCTCGCGCCAGGTAGAGCAGGGTACGTTCACGAAAATTTCCGAGGACCAGATCTTCGACCAGACAGAGTCCGGTAACGGTATAGCCTACATTGTCGACAGCATACCGCAGACCACGCTCACCAGCCCCTACAAGGCCATTTCCGATACCATTGCTCACCCCGAGTACACAGCATTCAACCGTCTGCTCGGTTCAGCAACATTCGTCTCGACACTCGGAACGACAGTAGAAGGTCATACTACTATAGACCGTGCCATCACCACGATGAACAACTTTAACTACACCATCTACGTTCCGAACAACGATGCCATCCGTTCGCTCGAAGAAGCCGGCAAGTTGCCAACACACGAGCGCGCCGAGGCATGGGAAGACTTCCTCGATGCAATCTCCGACTATCAGACGGCTCACAAGGACCTCACACAAGAGCAAGATGCCGAGCTCGATGCCCTCACCGACTACGGCACGGCTATGAAGGCACGAATCCAGGATGTTATCGACAACTTCGTTCGCTACCATATCCAGGATAACTCCATCTACCTCGGTGGTGCCGACTCTGTTGCTGTCTATGAAACAGCAGCCGTCGATACTACATTGAACCGCTTCCGTCGCCTTAGTGTCTCAAACGTCCGCCGTGTGTTCCGCGTAACGGATGCTTCAGGTCAGACGGCTAATGTGATCGACGGTCACGACAGCAACGTCATGACACGTCAGTACTACTTCACAAAGACCAACCGCACAATCTACGGCACCTCGAGCGCTGTCGTACATCTCATCGACCGCGCTCTCTCCTATGGCGACTTCCAGTTCCTGCCTGCCGACTTCCCCGATCCGCCAGCCTTCCCCGACTGGATGACCGAAGACGAATCATCATCAACCACTAATCCTATCAGAAGAAGATGAAAGCAATAAAGTATATCATTACATTGTGCCTGCTGCTGACCACGACGTTGGCTCAGGCTCAGATCTCTCGCATTAGTGGTACTGTAAGCGACGACTTTGATGTGCTCCCCGGCGCCAGCGTCCGTGAGGTAGATGCATCAAACCGTATCGTCAACGCCACTGTGACGGATATGAACGGTAACTTCGTGCTGCCTATCAAGAGCTCGAAGAACAAACTCGTGATCAGCTATATGGGTTTCCAGACTCAGACGCTGCCCATCAACAAGAACGTATTCAAGGTGAAGATGGTCGATGCCGCCAAGACGATGAAGGACGTCACCGTCGTAGCCACTAAGAAGATTAAGTCGTCGGGTCTTGAGATTCCCGAACGAGAAGTCAGCTTCTCCACACAGGGCATCTCGGCCAAGGAGTTTGAAGGACTCGGCATCACATCTGTCGACGAAGCCCTGCAGGGACGTATCGCAGGTCTCGACATCGTGGCCAACTCTGGTGACCTCGGCGCCGGCACGAGCATGCGTCTGCGTGGTGCCTCGACCGTATCTACCCTCACCTCCAACGAACCTCTTATCGTAGTAAACGGCAACGTTTGGAACGTCGACCTCTCAGACTTCGATACCGCCACCGCCAACGAGGAGAAGTTCGCACAGTTGCTTAACGTCAACACCGAGGACATCGAAGACATCCAGGTGCTCAAGGATGCTGCCGCAACGGCCATCTGGGGTTCGCAGGGTGCTAACGGTGTCATCGAGATCAAGACCAAGCGCGGTCGCCGTGGTACACCTCAGGTGACCTACTCCCTGAAGATGACCATGACCCACCAGCCCGAAGGTATCAAGCTGCTCAATGGTGACCAGTACACCATGCTCCTCAAGGAGAGCTACTTCAACCCCCAGCAGCAGACCTACGTAGGTCAGATCCAGGAGCTCAACTACGATGAGAACTATTCAGAGTTCCTCATGTTCAATAAGAACACCGACTGGGTGGACCTCGTAAAGCAGAACGGTCTGCGCCAGAACCACTACGTCAGCGTATCGGGCGGTGATGAGAAGACCCTCTTCCGCATCTCCGGCGGTTACGACCACGAGACCGGTACTATCATCGAGCAGAAACTCAACCGCTTCTCCACACGTATGGCCCTCGACTACTACGTCAACGACCGCATCAAGATCATCTCCAACTTCTCGCTTACCTATACCAAGAACAACCGTAACTACGACGGCCTCCTCGGTATAGCTTACACCAAGATGCCTAACCTCTCGCCCTACCGCTGGCTGCGCGACGAGAACGGCAACGAATACAATACTGGCGAGTACTACATCGTGCCTCAGTACGCATTCACTGGCTACGGACAGCTCACAGCAGAACAGTCGGCTAACTTCAACGACCAGCGCGACTCCCACAACCCGCTCGCTTCGGCCAAGTACGCCAAGAACACTCAGACGACCTACGATATCTCGCCTGAACTCGAGCTTGAGTACAAGCTCCTAGGGCTGGATGAAGACCACACCCAGCTGCGCTACAACGGACGCGTCGTAATGAATGTCTACAACGACTACACCGACCAGAGTTTCCCGCGCTCGCTCCTGAGCAACAACTATCATGATATAGGCCGCGCCTACAGCTACAGCCGCAAGAACCTCGCCTTCACGACGACCCACACGCTGACATTCCGTCCCCACTTCAACAACGAAGACCACCAGCTCATGGCTCTCGGACGTTTCCAGCTCGTCAGCGGTAGCTCCAGCAACCAGAGCACCGACATCAACCGTCTGCCTAACCGCCTCGAGAGCGTCACCGCCGGCGGTAACGTCACGGGCATGGGCTCCGGCTTCAGTGAGTGGCGCTCACTCTACTGGACCTTCTCCACTCACTACGCCTTCAAAGGGCGCTATATCTTCGACTATTCGATGCGTGCTGACGCCACCACCAAGTTCGGCGAGAACAGCCGTTGGGGTATCTTCCCAGCTGTATCCGGAAAGTGGATTATCAGCGATGAGCCTTGGATGAAGACCATCCGCGACAAGAGTAAGATGAGCCTCTTTGCCGTGCGTCCGGGTTGGGGTTACACAGGTAATGCTCCTACGCAGGACTACCTCTACCTCAATACCTACGCTTCCGGCGTGCGCTACCTGAATCAGGTGGTCATGAACCCCAGCGGCCTGAAGCTCACCGACTTCAAGTGGGAGCAGGTCTACACTTGGAACCTCGGTATTGACCTTAACTTCTTCGAAGATCGCTTCAAGATCGTTGTCGACCTCTATCGCCGCACTACGAAGGACATGCTTATGCCTACGGCGCTCATCCCGACCTCCAACGGTTGGAGCAGCCTGCGCTACCGCAATGTCGGCGACATGAAGAACGAAGGTTGGGAGGTGCAGTTCCTCGGCGAGCGTCTGCTCAAGAAGGGTAAGTTCTACCTCGACGCCTACGTCAACTTCGCCAACAACCGCAACGTCATCACCAAGATGGACCCCCTCGTGCTGAAGACCCTCAATATCGACTGGGCCGAAGGCAACCGCTCCGTGCTCCAGCGCGTGCAGCTCAACAACCCCTTCGGCTCTATCTACGGTTTCCGCAGCAAGGGCGTTTATCAGTACAACTATAATACCGCGCGCGACCTCGCACGTGCTGACCAGGCCAACGGCACCAACATCCTCCAGGAAAACATCAATGCCGGCAAGACCTATCCTATCGCTATCGGAGCTTCTGGCAACTACGTCAAGGACGCCAAGGGCGATCCCGTACAGATGCGCTTCGCCTACAAGCCCGAGACTAATTCCGGTTACTACTTCAAGGGCGGTGATGCCATCTACGAGGACATCAACAACGACGGTAACATCAACCAGAGCGACCTCGTTTACCTCGGCAACTCACTGCCGCGCCTCAATGGTGGTTTCGGTTTCACGCTCCACTACGACCGCTGGGCACTGCGTGCTAACTTCAACTATCGTATCGATTACGACATCTTGAACATGGCACGCCTCGACATGGAGGCCATGGTCAGCAACAACAACCAGAGCCAGGCCGTCAACTACCGTTGGCGTAAGGAGGGCGACATCACATCGATACCACGTGCGATGTTCGGCAACTCGAGCAACTACAACACCCTCATCAGCGACCGCTTCGTGGAGGACGGCTCGTTCCTGCGTCTGAACTACCTGCAGATCAACTACAGCTTCGATCCCAAACTGCTCAAGAACTGGCACATGAAGACTCTCAACTTCTACGCCAGCGCCAACAACCTCTTCTGCCTGACCAGGTACTCCGGCGTTGACCCCGAGATTGGCTACGGCGGCTACGGTGTCACCACCGACTCCTCGAAGACACCGCGCTCGAAGTCTTACACCGTCGGCGTGACAGTAGGTTTCTAACACTAAGCAATCCTTACCAATATGAAACAGTTACATAATACAATAAGAACTGGTGCAGTGCTGGGATTGCTCAGCCTCGCACTCGTCGGTTGCAGCGACTTCCTCGAGATTAAGCCTCGCGACATCGTCACCGAGGACAACTTCTGGAACGAGAAGACCGACGTCGATCAAATGGTTGCTGGATGCTACGCCTCGATGCAGAGCGACGCCTTCATTCGCAGATGCATCGTTTGGGGAGAGCTCCGCAGCGAGAATATTTACCCGGGTTCAAAGGTGCAGGACAATGAAGACCTCTATCAGGCCCTGCGCGAGAACCTCCTCACCACCAACAGCTATTGCAAGTGGAACATCTTCTATGAGGTGATCAACAAGTGCAATACCATCATCCGCAAAGCACCCCTCGTATCGGAGAAAGATCCATCGTATCGCTCCAGCGACGTACAGGCTACTATTGCTGAGATGACAGCACTCCGCTCGCTCTGTTACTTCTATCTTATCAGAGCTTTCGACGAGGTGCCTTTCACACGCGACGCCGTGACGCAGGAAGATGAGGTGCAGTACCAGCCCGCCAGCAGCTTCGACTTCGTACTTGGCGAAATCATCAAGGACCTCGAGGCCGTCAAGCCCTACGCTCTGGAGCATCATGCTTCAATCGACCAAAATCAGGACGGTGTAGGCCGTAACTACAACAGCAACTGCAACCGCATCACTCGCCCGGCCATCAACGCCATGCTCTGCGAGATGTACCTCTGGCAGCGTAATTTCGACAAAGCCATCGCTTGCGCCGACGAGGTTCTCGATGCCAAGCGCAAGGACTACGAGCGCGAGTACAGCCGACAGACATCGCTCACATTCAGCGCTCCGCAGTTGCTCACCGCACCCCACGGCCTGATAGTCCCGATGTACCAAGCTGTACAGAACAATGCAGGCAACGTCGCTGATGCTGTCTTCGGCGTAGGCAACAGCTTCGAGAGCATCTTCGAACTCTCGTTCAACTACAGTTCATCGCAGACAAGCTACGTTCAGAGCACAGCCCTCGCCGACCTCTACGGAGGTTATCCCACCAGGGACGGCAACAATGGTTCCGGTCTGCTGGGCGTCAACCCCAACATCGTCTCTGATGTTTACAACGGCACGAATGATTTCTTTGCCAACAACTACGACACGCGCTACTACACCTCGTTCCAGCCCGTCGACCAGAACTACGGCGAAGGCTTCGTCCGCAAAGGCGTAGCTTCTAACTTCAACCTG
Organism: Bacteroidaceae bacterium; assembly: GCA_017429945.1. Taxonomy (GTDB): domain Bacteria; phylum Bacteroidota; class Bacteroidia; order Bacteroidales; family Bacteroidaceae; genus Physcousia. The sequence continues at coordinate 78,359 of JAFRNY010000054.1, read as the reverse complement.
GAACCGAGGGTACAGAACAACATTCAGTTCAACAGCTCGGATGGTAGCGCGTTCAATCACCACTCCGACTTCGACCGCAACTGGATCTTCTATCGCCTCTCAGACGTCATGCTCCTGCAGGCTGAGGCCTACCTGATGAAGGCCACCGATGAGGAGACCGACGAGAACAAGGCTCTGCTCGAAAAAGCCTTCGACCTCATCTACCTCGTCAACTCACGCTCGGTCACCGACCGCACGAAGTACTACGTTGCTACAAGCTCCGATGCTACTCACCGCGGTCCCCTCATGCAGATCCTCCGCAAGGAGCGCAATGCCGAGCTGATGTTCGAGGGCAAGCGCTTCTTCGACCTCGTCCGCTACGCACGCTTCGACGGCAATACCGATGTCGTACGCAACACCGTCACATCCAAGATCAGCAGCGGCGGCACAGGCCTCTTCCCCAGCATGCCTTACCTCTTCTGGCCATACGCCAAGGAAGAATGCCAGGTGAATCCTTATCTCGTCCAGAAGAGCATCTATGGTGCCGGCCGGACAACCTATGATATTAACGAATAATGGTTAAGTTTTTGGCATTATGAAAAAGTTTAATAAGTATATCACATGCCTGTCGCTGATGTTTGTAACATTTGCGAGTGTGGCACTTGTCGGATGTCGAGACAACATCGCCGACGAGGACCTATATACGTACAAGCCCGAGATGCTGAGCGACTATCTCCGCAACAACGCCGATTTCTCTGACTTCGCAGCTATCGTAGAGAAAGCCGGCAAGATGGAGCTCCTCTCGACCTACGGCACCTATACCTGCTTCGCACCTACCAACGATGCCGTGAAGCAGTATCTGCAGGCACATGGCGCTAACAGTATCGACGACCTCAGCGTGTCGGACTGCGACACCATCGCCAGCACGCTCCTCGTCGACAAACTCTATTCCATGGCTGACCTCGGAGGCCTCCAAGGCTTCATCGAGGATCAGAACATGCTCGGCCGTCCTCTCGCTTGCGAGCCCGTACAGGTGCTCGTGGGTGATGACTCCGTGACCACCTATCGCATCAACCGTTCGGCCCTCGTCATCTATGAGCTGGCCAACGACTCCGTAGACAACGGTATCGTACACCCCATCAGCACCGTGGCTGAGTCGTCAAACCAGACGCTGCCCACAATCATGCTCGAGGACCCCGCTATCAGCATCTTCAACACCTGCCTCGACATCACAGGCCTGAGCGATAAGATGCAGCGCATCAAGGACCCCTCCTACGATCCTCGCGACTGGGAGTACAAGGAAGGTCTCTACCGCTCGCACGAGCACCAGAACTACTGCTGGGTGCCGCAGTCGCGCAACTATGGCTTCACAGCCTTTGCCGTGCCCGACAGCATCCTCAGCGCTGAATACGGTATCACCGACTGGGAGTCGATGTACGACTATGCCTGCACCATCTATACCGAAGGCGCCGGCGAGGAGTACTACGGCAAGAGCGCCGAGGCCCTCAAGGACCCCCGCAACCCGCTCAACAAGCTGATTGCCTACCACCTCCTCGACCGTAAGGCCCTCTACAGCAAGCTCTACACCAATTGCACCATCTTCCGCAACGAAATCAACCCGACAGAGTGGTACTCTACGATGCAACCTCTCTCGACGCTTAAGGTGGAGTACGTCTACGGTACCAATAAGTTCCGTGGACAGTCACAGATTCGTACGCTCTACCTCAACCGCATGTACGATCCCAACCGCCCGAACCTCACCAACCGCGGTGCCATCGTAAGTCAGACCGTCGGCGAAGGTCTCGTGCAGGAAGCTGTGAATGGTGTGTACTACTACATCGACCGCCTCATCGATTACGGTGAGAACACCCACAACACAGTCTTCAACACCCGCATGCGTATCGACTTCTACGACATCTGGCCTGAACTGATGACAAACGACATCCGTACCTCTCGTACGGGTGAGGGCGACGCAACCACATCTAAGGATGCTGCTGCCCGCAACTACATCTTCCCGCAAGGCTATTTCGATAATGTCGAGACCAACGAGGACGGCGACTTCATCTACCAAGGCTGCCGCAACTACTATTGGAGCTATGAGGGCGACGAGTTCAACCTCCGTTCCGACAACAACGTTTACGACATCACCTTCAACCTGCCCAGCGTGCCTACAGGTCAGTATCAGATCCGACTCGGCTTCTGTCTTATCCCGACACGTGGTATCGCTCAGTTCTACGTCGATGGTCTGCCTCAGGGCATACCTCTCGACATGCGTGGCAATGGTGGCGTATTCTCCGGCGTATGGGAAGCACGTGTAGGTTGGAAGTCCAACTACACCAACCTCTCGCAGGATGCCAAGGACCAGACACGTAAGGAACTGGCCAACCAAGGTTGGTACTACGGTCCGCGCAGCGTCCGCAACATCAGCACCGGCGGTGGCTCTGTCAAGGACGACAACCTGCTGAGTGCTTCCAACTCTTCGCCTTTCTGCAATAACAATGGTACCGTTCGCCGCCTTATTTACACAGGCATGCTCGACGGCAACGTCCAGCACACCATGCGTATTCGCTCTACTTACGCCGTCGGTGGTGCCGAGCTTATGTTCGACTACCTCGAGATTGTGCCAAAGAGCGTCTATGGCATCGAAGGCGAAGGCAAGGGTGAGGACGACCTCTAACGCTCCTTACGCTAAACGGTTAAACGTTAAAACGAAAAGAATCAGATATGAAGACATATAAATATATCACATCGTTAGCCTTCGCAATGGCTTGCGGCACACTCGCCCTGGTGTCGTGTGCCGACGAGTGGGACAACCACTACAGCGGCGAAGGACTGGAGTCGGCTGCGGACGCCCCCTCGCTCCTCGAGCTGGTCAAGGCAGACCCCGACCTGAGTAATTTCCTGCGAGTGGCAGAGCATGTGGGCTACGACCGCGTGCTCGCATCGCCACAGTCGCTCACCTTGTGGGCTCCTGTGCTCTCTGCGGCTCAGGCCGACAGCGTCATCAGCCTCTACGACGAACAGAAGCGCCTGCTCGTGACCATGCCCGACGGCTCGCAGCGCAACACAAAGGACAAGGATAACACTGCCATCACGCAGTTCATGCAGAACCATATGGCGCTCTACGGACGCTCCGTCAGCTCAACTTATGCCGACTCCATCCGCATGATGAACGGCAAGTACATGATCCTCACCGCCAACGACCTCAACGGCGTGCCATTCCTTAAGAAGAACCTGATTGCATCAAACGGCATCATGTATAAGCTTGGCACAAAGGAGACATTCTTCCCCAACGTACGTGAGGCCATGGCTCTGAATCCTCAGACCGACAGCCTGGCAGCTTACTATCGTATGTTCGATGAGTATGAACTGGATGAGAGCTCGTCCGTGCAGATGGGTGTTGTCGACGGCGAAGTCGTATATGCCGACTCCGTAACCAACCTCAACAACCAGCTTTACAATCGTCTGGGCTACATCCAGCGCGAGGACAGCTCCTATATGTTCCTGGCTCCTACCACCGACCTCTGGAAACGTGAGTACGCCAAGTACAGCAAGTACTTCCACTACGTCAACAAGATGGAGAACCGCGACTCTGTAGCTGCACTCAACGCTGATATGGCTATCATCCGTGGTCGAGTTTTCAACCTCAATAGCCAGCGCAACAATTATGAGGATTCGCTCTTCAACACGATGTACGTCAATCAAAGCGCCTACCACGGACTCAACGTCTTCCAGAACCCCAAGGCTGCTTGGAATCCTGAGACCAACGAGGGCATCCTCGACGGCCTGCAGCAGACGGTCTGCTCCAACGGCATCGTTTACCTCGACAATGAAGGCCGCGTCGACCCGAAGCTCACCTTCATGCAGGACCGCTATATCCTTGGCTCGAATATGCGCCACCGCGGCACACCGCGTATCATGGTCAACTCCGAGCCTCAGGCTCAGGTGTCGATGACAAACCGCACAGCGCTCGACTCTATCACCTACAACGGCCAAGTCATCAACTTCAAGTCGCTCCTCAAGGAAGGCAACTACGTAGAGATAGCCCCTGAGACCTACCAGAATGTTGTCAACCGCAACAGCTCAGTCTATTTCTACCTGCCCAACACTCTCTCGAACGTATACTATAATGTATATGTCGTCATGGTGCCGGCATTTGCTAATGCGGACGGCTATACCGAGGCTCAGGTGCGCCCCACACGCTTCAACGTCTATCGCCACGAGCGTGAGATGGACATCCGCACCGATGGCACCACCGACCCCAACGAGGATCTTGAGTTCGCACGTCCCAACCTCGACAACCGTCACATCCTGCCCGTGCCCGAGGGCGAGACTCATGGCGAGGGCACCAACTTCGACACCACCGGCGACCAGGTCGACGTCATCTGCATCGACAAGGCTTTCCACACATCAGTCTCCGGTATGAACGCCGTAGGCACTGTCGATCCCGCCATCCGCTATCGTCTCACCACCTCGGTGCGTGCATCGGACATCAACAACAACCGTATGACCAACATCATGCGCATCAACCGCATTATCTACATCGCTTTCGAAACCGAGGAAGAGGCCAAGGCCTATCAGCTCGATTTGTCTAACATTAAAGAATACAGAGAACAATGAAACATTTAGGTCTATTTTTCCTCACAGCGTGCTTGACGTTGCCGCTGGCAACTTATGCTCAGGACGAGGTCGACTACGAAGATGTTGACACCGTTCTCGTAAAAAAACGTCAGGTGGCGAAGAAAGATGAGCCCACCCGCGAGATCAGCGGTCGCGTAGTGAGCCAGCAGGGCCATGCGCCCCTCGCCGGTGTACTCGTCAAGTCCATCGCTGGCGAAGGCTATTCAGCCCTCACCGATGAGGACGGCTCCTTCACCATGAAAGTGCCTCTCTACAGCTCTGCAGTAGAGGTCACCATCCCTGGCTACAACACCGTCCGCGTAGGCCTCAACGAGAGCGGCCGTTTGCGCGATATCGTTCTTCAGAGCGATGCCGCACGTGCCCTCTATGGTGCCGACGACAATATCCTCAACAACTCACGTACATCAGACTTCACTATCTCTGACGCAACCAATATCGCCTCAGAGATTCAGAGCCGCCTCGGAGCCGATGTCCTCGCCAACCAGCGCAGTGGCCTCACAGCTCTCGGCAGCTACATGCAGATCAGTGGGGTAGGGTCTTACATGATCAATGCCCAGCCGCTCATCGTAATCGACGGCGTCATAACCGAGATGCAGTATGGCCGTGAGATGCTCCACCAGGGCTTCTACAACGATGTACTTGCCAACCTCAACGTCAACGATATCGAGAGCGTAGAGGTGATGAAGAACGGAACGGCAATCTATGGTGCAAAGGGTGCTAATGGCGTCATCTACATCCGCACCAAGCGCAACACGTCGCTGGCCACGCGCATCGATGCTTCCGCTTCCGTAGGCATAGAACTCGTCCCGCGCCACTACGACGTTATGTCCGGTTCGCAGTACAAGACCTACGCCAGCAGCCTCCTCGGCACCGTAGGTTCCAAGCTGCAGTCGTTCAAGTTCCTCGACGAGCGCACCTACAACCCTGCCGACCCCTACAACTATAACTATTGGGTCAACAAGTACAACAACAACACCAACTGGGCCGACCTCCTCACCAAGGAAGCCGTAACTCAGAACTACGGTCTGAGCGTGCAGGGTGGTGGCGACGTTGCCAACTATATGCTTTCGCTCGGCTACACCCATGCCGGCGAGACCATCGAGGAGGGCAACTTCAACCGTCTCAACATCCGTTTCAACACGGATATCAAGATCAACGACTACATCGACTTCCGCTTCGATGCTTCGTTCAGCAACACTACCCGTAAGGTCTACGACACAGGCGCTCCCTCTGACTACGACAACAGCACCGTCACGTCGCTCAATTTTCTCGGCTATGCCAAGTCACCAATGCTCAGCCCCTACAGCTTCGTAGCAAGCTCGCTCGGCCCTGGCACCATCAACAAGGCTCACCTCGATATCGACGATGAGGACTACCTCGCAGAGGTCAGCCAGCTCAACAACGAGAACTATGAGCTCGCCAACCCGCTGGCCATCCTCGAGTACGGTACTGCGCAGAACAAGAACTATTTCGACAACTCGTTCCTCTCGCTGGCCATCACTCCTTCTTGGCATCCCAACAAGCATCTCAAGTTCAGCTCGCTCTTCAGCTACAACCTCGTCAACACCAACGAGAAACGCTATATCCCCATGAATGGTGTGCCTCGTTTCTACGTCGCCGCCTTCCACCAGAAGATGGACAACATGATCGGCTCGCTCTATAGCAAGCAGAACGATGTCATCAGCGACACGAAGGTTGAGTGGAACAACCGCTACGACGGTCATCAGATCGACCTCACCGGCGGCTTCCGCTTCTTCAACCAGAGCTACACCGTCACCACCCAGAACGGCTACAACACCGGTAACGATAAGACGCCTCTTATCTCCGGCACGCAGCAGAAGCAGATTGGTGGCAATATCGAGAAGTGGGCCACGCTCACTTGGTACGGCCAGGCTAAGTACAACTATGCCAACCGCTACTACCTCCAGGGCGACCTCGCCATGGAGACCAACTCCCAGTTCGGCCACGATGCTAAGGGAGGCCTTAAGCTCGGCGGCGTCGTATGGGGCATCTTCCCCAGCATCCAGGCTGGCTGGGTTGTCTCCAACGAGCAGTGGTTCGATGTCAATGGCATCGACTACCTGAAGCTCACAGCAGGCTATGGCCTCAGCGGCAACGACAACCTCCCCTACGACGCTTCGCACAGCTATTTCAAGAGCACGCTCTTCCTCGGTCAGATTCCAGGTCTTAGCCTTGAGAACATCGGTAACTCCGAGCTCAAGTGGGAGACCACGCGTCGTTTCAACGCCGGTATCGAGGGACGATTCCTCAACAACCGCCTCGCTGCAGGCTTCAACTACTTCAAGAGCTGGACGTCAAACCTCCTCACCCTCCGCTCGCTCAACTTCCTCTCTGGTATTCAGCAGAACTGGACCAACGGCGGCAGCCTCGAGAACGAGGGCTTCGATGTCAACTTCTCTGCTCACCTCATCTCTGGCAACAACTGGAACTGGAGTGCAGGTGCCAGCATGGGACACTACGTCAACCGCCTCACAGAGCTCCCCGACGGTGCTCTCTACGACGACCATGAGATTCTCGGTGCCACTATCCGCAGCCAGGTGGGCCAGTCCATCAACACCTTCTACGGCCTGAAGACGCAGCCCACACAGAACGGAACCATCGTATATGCCACCAGCGAGGAAGCTGAGGCCGACGGCCTCTACCGCCTCCGCGCCGACGGCGTCACCAAGGACTACTTCTCGGCCGGTGATGTCAAGTATATGGACGTCGATGGCAACGGACAGATCAACGATGCCGACCGCACCGTCATTGGCGATGCCAACCCCGACATCTACGGCAACATCTGGAGCAGCCTCAGCTACAAGCGCCTGACACTCGACGTCAACTTCAACTACAGCCTCGGAGGCGACGTCTACAACTACATGCGCCAGCAGCTCGAGTCAGGCTCACGATTCATGAACCAGACCACGGCACTCCTCAACCGCTGGGCCTACGAAGGACAGGTCACAGATATCCCGTCAGCACAGTATGGCGACCCCATGGGCAACAGCGCTTTCAGCGACCGCTGGATTGAGGATGGCTCCTACCTGCGACTGAAGAACGTCACGCTCAGCTACAAGCTGCCCATCAACAACACCTACATCCAGGGTATCACCGTATGGGCACGTGCCACTAATGTGTTCACCGTCACCAAGTACCTCGGTTCCGATCCCGAGTTCTCCATGGGCAACAGCGTGCTGCAGCAGGGCATCGATGCCGGCTATCTCACGTCAGGACGCTCATTCAACCTTGGTGTTAAGATTAATCTCTAAACGACACGAATCATGAAAAAGCTAAAATATCTTTTCCCGGCACTCTGCTGTGTATGTTGCTGTATCACAGCAACACTCACCTCATGCGACGATATGCTTGACATGGGCAACGACGACGTCCTCTATGCCGACCACAACCACCTCACCACGGCCAACGACACCGTCAACTCATTTGTCGGTATCCTCGCCCAACTGCAGAAGGTGGCCGTGCGCACCAACCTCTTCGGCGAGCTGCGCGGCGACCTTACCAAGGTCAATGAGTCGGCCAATGCCAACCTCAAGGCTATCGCCAATTTCGCCGTCGACGACGACAACGTCTACAACAATCCGCGCGACTACTACGCCATCATCAACAACTGCAACTACTTCCTCGCCAAGGCCGATACCACCCTGCGTGAATATCGCTACACCGACGGCGCCATGTCCGACTTCTACGTTTTCCGCGCCGAATACGTTGCAGTGCGTGCCATCCGCGCTTGGGTCTATCTCCAGCTCGGTCAGATCTATGGCGAGAACATACCCCTCGTCACAGAACCTTTGCTCACGCTCGACGAGGCCGATGCCGCCTACGACAGCGCGCCCAAGACCGACCTCGCTGGCATCTGCCGCTATTTCATCGACGACCTCAAGCCCTACGTGTCCTGGTTCGCATATCCCTACCACGGCAACCCCGGCTATTTCGGCTACAACTCGTCAATGCCTTCGCGCATGAGCGTGCTGCCCATCCAACTGGTGCTCGGCGACCTCTACCTCTGGCTCGCCTCCATCAATCAGGATCCCATGCTTGCCCGCGAAGCTGCCAAGAGCTACTACGACTACATCGACTGGACGCCCACTATCAACGACAACCGTGGTTACAAGCGTAAGAACGTCCTCGGTTATGAGGGCGACACATGGCCTACCAACAGCTACTCCACAGGCAATTACGAACGAATCAACACTCATGAGGGGCAGTGGTTCCGCACCAGCAGCGCTCAATCCTTCGGCTTGAACAACAGCGACGTCATCGCCGCCATCGCCATGGACTCCGCATCATCGCAAGGCCACTTCAACGACCTCCGCTACCTCTACAACTACAACCACGAAGACATAGAGATAGCCGCCAGCCTCTCACCCTCGCAGCCCTGTATCGACTACAGCGACAGCCAGGTCTTCTGGGACTACTACTCCAACGGCGGTCAACGCGTGTACGTCACCGTGCCCGCCACGCTCCTCACCGAGGACCAGATCTCGCAGCACTATGTTGGCGACCTGCGCCTGCCGGCAAACTTCTCTATCAATCAGCTCACTGAGTATTCACTGCAGAGCATCGTGAAGACCTACAATCCGCAGGATGTCATCATCTACCGCACGGCCGATATCTACCTGCGTCTGGCTGAGGCAATGAACTATGCCGGATTCCCCAAGTTCGCTCAGGCTATCCTCACCCTTGGTCTCGATGAGAACGTCGTACGCTGGTTCGTACTGCCTCAGTGCACAAATGCCGTCGACTCAGCATTCATCTCCTACTTCGAGTTCGATCAGAACTACTACGTTACCCGCGTTCAAGGCCGTGTCATTGGTGGGGGCATGAATGAAGCGATCATCAACTACACTCGTCCCACCACGGCCGCCGAGCTCGAGAACTGGCGCGTGAACCAGATGGGCCTCCACAGCCGCGGCAGCGGTTTCGCCTGGAACAACCCCTACTACTATCCCGCCGAGACCGATATCCCGGCCGATTCCACAGGTTATCCTGTCGAGCCGCCTGTATATTACCAAGTGGCCAACCCCAGCACCGTGGCCGCCACGCGCCTCGAAGAGCTTATCGCTGCTAACGAAGAGCTCGTGGCCGAAGCCGAGCAGTGGGGCATCACAGCGCCCAACCTCGACGATTACACCACCAACCGCGAGCGCCTCGCCGTGGTCGACAGCTTTGCACAACATCTCAACGACCTGTACTTTTCGCTTTGGATGCAATATGGCGATGATGTTCAGACTTGGTATCGCGACGTAGCTGTGCCCCAAGTCAAGGGCCGCCAGATAGCAGTCATCGACAGCCTCCTCGACATCGAGTCGGCCCTCGAGACACCGTTCGAAGGCTTCCGCTTCGGCACTCTCATGCGTGAGGCCTACCGCAAGGGCGATCCCACCGTGCTCGCACGCCGCGTAGCTAAGCGCGACCCCGCACTCCTCGGCATCCTCTCCGACCGCCGCAACTGGTTCATTGGCTGGCGAGGTCAGATCGGTCGCTAAGCATCACGTTGTAATCCAAGGGCCATTGCCCATCACCACATCACACAGCCTCTTCGCCACTTGCGAAGAGGCTGTGTGGTGTATTGGTGTAATATAGGCCCCGCTTCACAGCGGAGTCTAATCCCTAATCTTTTATTTACTTTTCACAAAAAAATCACTTTTCAATGAAAAAAACTCTAATCTCTAATCCCAAATCTCTAATCTTTTATTAACTTTGCACCGATTTCGATAGCCCTTAGTGGACTTGTGGATAAAATCTCATTTGGATCATGAAAAAGAATTCTATAAAGTATTTGGCCCTGTTGGCCATGCTACCAATCAACGCACTAATGATGGCACTCTCATCGTGCTCAGAAAAAGAGAATGTAGAGCCAGATGATAACACGGTTCCTTCAAATTGCATCACTGTTGTTGCTAACGGTGTAAAGTTTAGAATGATTAAAGTAGAGGCTGGCACGTTCCAGATGGGGCAAGGCGGTGATTCTTCGGAGGTCCATCAGGTGACATTGACTAATGACTACTATATTGGTGAAACAGAAGTGACGCAGCAGCTGTGGACGGCTGTCATGGGGTTTAACCCGTCGTCTATAACGGATTCTAATCAGTTTCCTGTGGAGAGTGTCTCTTGGGCTGGCTTAAATATGTTCATTAAGGAACTTAACGAAATCACTGGTCGTTCCTTCCGTCTTCCTACTGAGGCTGAATGGGAATTTGCTGCGCGTGGTGGCAATGCCTCAGAGGGTTATGCGTATAGTGGAAGCAATACTATAGATGATGTGGCTTGGTACTATGATAATAGTAGTTTAAAGATTCATGACGTCGCCACCAAGGCACCCAACGAACTTGGCATCTATGATATGAGTGGCAATGTATGGGAGTGGTGTCAGGACAAGTATCACAGCTATAGCGACAGTGATGTGTTAGACCCAAACTATTGGCCTTTATGGGTGATTCGCGGTGGCTGCTGGGGCTCCTACGCCCACGGCTGCCACGTAGCGTACCGGGCTGGGCACGCTGGCTCGAATTCCTCCACTGGCTTCCGTCTCGCCCTTTAATTTCTTGATAAAAGAGAAATACCCTTCACAACCCTTCACCCCTTCACTCGCCACATCTGCAGGGAGAGTGAAGGGGTGAAGGGTTGTGAAGGGTGAATGATAATTGATAATTGTTAGGGTTAAGTAGAAGATTCTTGAAGTGTCAAGCGTCTCCTTTTAAGAATCGATGAGAATAGTCTTGGCGCAGACGTTTTTGAAAAGTTTTTCAAAAAAGGGTTCATCCTACATTGTAAGTCGCTGATAATCAACTAAAGCATTCTTCCTCTTCTTTCTATTTCTATCTTAAAACACGAATTACCATTAATTAAGCCATAAATTATCATAAATATCGACTTTATCCTTGCCTCTTTGCTCACAGCAAAGAGGCGTTTTCGTTTTATCCTCTGTCACTATTCACAAGAAACTCTCCACCAGCTCTAAATCCTCAACCCTCAACCCTCAACTCTCAACGATAAACGATCCCACCCTCCGCTCGGCTCTGCCGCGTGGCCCGTCCAAGAACCCTCAACGATAAACGAAAAAATTTTTTCTTTTTATGCGACAGTTCGCAAAAAAACGCTAACTTTGCACCGACTACGATAGCCCACAACGGGCATGAGGGTCAAAATCTTAACGGTTTACGATTATATGACGAGTGATATCGAACGAATCAAAGCACAAATATTGGAGATTCATGGTCAGCGGGTAATGTTAGACTGTGATTTGGCCAAACTATACGGTGTAGAGACATCGCAACTGAAACGTGCTGTAAAGCGTAATATAGAGCGCTTTTAAGGTGAGGACTTTATGTTTGAGATTACTCATGACGAACTCTTGAGATGCCAAATTGGCACCTCAAGTTGGGGCGGTAGCCGTTACGGGGCTTTCGCTTTTACGGAATTAGGTGTAGCGATGCTTAGCAGTGTGCTGCGTTCTCCTTTGGCCATAGCTATTAATCGGAGCATTATGCGTGCTTTTGTAGAGTTTCGCAGAATGGCCAATGTCATCAAGACAGAGAATATTGTCTCCAAAGAGGATTTACAAATATTTAGGCAAGAAATCAACAGCTATATAGATGAAATTTTGCACGACCAAAATGAGATTAACGAACTAACAGAAGCACATCTCGAAGTCATCGACCAAACTCTCGCCCAGCTCCAATCCACCTCCCGCCCTCCCCGCCGTCCCATCATCGGCTTCCGGCAGACAGAGGACAACAAATAGGCATATTAAGAACTTATTATCCTCATTTTAAACACGAATTTCCATTAATTAAGCCATAAATTATCATAAATATCGACTTTATCCTTGCCTCATTGCTCACAGCAAAGAGGCGTTTTCGTTTTATCCTCTGTCACTATTCACAAGAAACTCTCCACCAGCTCTAAATCCTCAACCCTCAACCCTCAACTCTCAACGATAAACGATCCCACCCTCCGCTCGGCTCTGCCGCTTGGCCCGTCCAAGAACCCTCAACGATAAATGAAAATATTTTTTCTTTTTTTTGCGACAGCTCGCAAAAAAACGCTAACTTTGCGCCGACTACGATAGCCCACAACGGCCATATGGGTCAAAATCTGAACAGGAAAGGACATCAAAATAATAATTAAGTACCAATGAAACATCTTATTCAATCAACTATCTTGCTCACCCTATTCTTGAGCATTCCGGTGACACTCTCGGCTCAAACTTCCGAGCGGAACACACTGTTTGTATTCTTGAACTCATCCAGCACTCCGAAACCTTTCTCATTGGAGACGTTGGATAAGATTACGTTCACCAACCACAGCATGAAGATGCATGAAGCCGCGAAGGTGACAGAACTGGAGTTCTCCACTTTCAGCTTTATGTCGTTAGACTCAGAGATTACGCCGACGACGGATATTCGTAGCCTCACCGTTGGCGAGGATGCCAATATTCAATATTCGCTTGTCGGAAGCACAATCTCTGTAGAGAGTGACCGTCGGCTTGAAGGCATCAGAGTCTATGACCTGCAAGGCAGAGTCGTTGCTGAGGACAAGAGTGCAGCACGTTCATACAGTCTCTCTCTCGCCCGCATCCCCCGTGGCGTTTTTGTGGTACAAGTGTCCTGCAACGGTCAGGTGTTTTCAAAGAAAATGGTGAAATAATCTAACTACATTGAAACACTATGAAAAAGATATTACTCACTCTCGTTTCAGCACTACTCACATCTGTGGCAGTTCACGCACAGAAGTATCTTGAGGTCTATCAAGGTAAGGACATCATCGGCAGTATGATGTCAACGGATATAGACAGCGTACGCATTACCGGCACCAACGCCGACAACCGTCAAATAAACTTCTTTACGGCAGGCGTTAAGAAAAGCTTCGCCATAAACACGATAGATAGTATCAAGGTTGTCCGTTCAACAGAAGAGCCATTGGTATATCTTGGCATACTTGGCTTCAACCAAGAGCTTTACACTATGCCTATAGATATTTTAGCCACCAGCACCAGTGGTCGCTATAGTTCCTTCGTCAGCAACCTTATGCGCAAAGATGGCACATTGTTATATTATGGTGTGGATAATGCCTTGAACTATCTTACCAGTTACAACTTCACTACGCCCCTTAGCAGCGTGAACCTCATCACTTTCACCGATGGCCTCGACCAAGGTTCGCTGATGATGACCAGCTCCTATATGACCGATGCCGATTACCTAGGCGCTTTGAGCCGCCGCATAGCGTCGAGCAGAGTTAAGGGTTTGCCCATTACGGCTTATTCCTTAGGCCTTCGCGGCAATGACGTCAGTGACTATACACTGTTCCAGACCAACCTTCGCCAGCTTGCCAGCTCGGAGGATAAAGCAATCGAGGTGACGAGTATGTCTGATGTTCAGCGACGTCTTCAGGAGATTGCCGACCAAATCATCAGTATCAGCAACCGTCAGACGGTTAGTGTCAAGATTCCAGGTGTTAGCAATGGCACACGCATCCGATTTACATTTGATGGCAACTCTCCAGAATATAGCACACTCTATATCGAAGGCACCTTTAATCTTGCAGACCGCTCTCTCCGTAACGTCACCTATTATGGTATGCGGGCTACCAGTGGTTCCACTATTTTGGGTTTACAAGAAGGCATCTTCGTTACCTATACTTTTACAGGCTTGCAACGAACGGATGGCAACGGACTTATACCGACAGGTTATATCCGTCAGTACAACAAGGCCGCAACGTCAGACACTTGGCAAAGAAATTCGGAATTCACACCCGATAACAACACCCAGACAACCATAACCCACTCCGGCGCAGCCATCATGCTCGTGCTCGACTGCTCCAGTTCTCTTGGCTCGCAATTCAGCAATATGCAGAGCTACGCCCGCGACTTCATCAGTCGTGTTGCTAACAATGCAGCACCATTTAAGGTTGAGGCTCCAACGAGTGTCACCGCAGCCTTGGATGATAACGATTTGATAATCCATGTCAGCTGGGATGCGGTGAAGTTTGCCGAAAGCTATACTATATATCGCAATGGTTCAGAGATTGCCACTGGCGTGACAACCAATTCTTGGACAGATGAAACGCCACGCTTGGGTAATAACTATTACTCTGTACGAGCCGTGGGACATGGCATGACAAGCTCTTCGAGCGATAATACACCAAGCATAAACTTCAGTATCGCTACGCCGACGAATGTTACGGCGACATTAGGTGCTGATGAAAAGACAATTCGTGTGACGTGGGATGCTGTTAAGTATGCTGAGAGCTATGATGTATACAGAAATGGCACATTGATTCAAGAAGATGTGCGTGCAACTTTCTGGACAGACGACTCACCCATTTGTAGCAATGTATATACAATAAAGGCTAAGGGGCATGGCTTGACAAGTGAATTGAGCCAGCCATCAGAGCGCATAAGTACGATACCAGCAAATGGTCTCTCAATCACAGTCAATGGTGTCCAATTCACTATGATTAAAGTTGAAGGCGGCACATTCCAAATGGGCAGCATTTCTGGTGAAAACGATGAAAAGCCGGTCCATCAGGTTACCTTGACCAACGACTACTATATCGGAGAGACTGAGGTAACGCAGGAGTTGTGGACTGCAGTGATGGGGTCTAATCCTTCAAACTTCAAAAGCTCAAATCAGTTGCCTGTTGAACAAGTTTCTTGGAACGACTGTCAGACGTTCATCACTAGGCTGAATGCCTTGACCGGCCGCACCTTCCGCCTGCCTACTGAGGCTGAATGGGAGTTCGCGGCGCGCGGTGGTAATGCCTCAATGGGTTATACATACAGCGGCAGCAACAACGTTGGCTATGTGGCTTGGTATGCCTCCAACAGCAGTCACGAAACTCATTACGTTGCGACCAAGGCTCCTAATGAGTTAGGCATCTATGATATGAACGGCAATGTCGGGGAATGGTGTCAGGACTGGTATGGCAGATATAGCAGCGAGGCTCAGACCAATCCGACAGGTCCAACCTTGGGCTCTAACCGCGTGATACGCGGCGGCAGCAAGGACAACGGCGGCTACTACTGCCGCGTAGCGATTCGGAGCTACGACCCGCCGTTTCTTAGGGACTACAACGACGGCCTCCGCCTGGCTCTGTAGTTCTTCCCTCAAAAAACATTCGGTTCTTGTCTCATCAGTGCTCAAAAAGCAGCCCAAATAAAAGGGCTGCAAAGAGCACTGACGAGAGAAGACCGCAAGGAAAACTAATCCGCGCGAAGCGCGGTCGATAATAAATAGAAATGTATGCAAGTTAAGAGTTTTGTCCTACCCGTACTTTCATCAGTTAGGGCTGAAGAAAAATTGAATAGATTCCTGAGGGGACATCGGTCGCTTCTGATTCACCCCAGTGAGATGATCAAGGATGAACTTGAGGCTCGCGGCATCACACAGAAGGAGCTGGCTTAGAAGATGGGTGTTTCATATACGGTCTTCAATGAGATTGTTAACGGGAAGCGTCCAGTAACGACTGAATATGCATTGCTGCTTGAAGCTTCGTTAG
This sequence comes from Bacteroidaceae bacterium, assembly GCA_017429945.1. Classification (GTDB taxonomy): domain Bacteria; phylum Bacteroidota; class Bacteroidia; order Bacteroidales; family Bacteroidaceae; genus Physcousia. Next base: position 62,219 of record JAFRNY010000054.1, on the reverse strand, counting down.
GCGCAAGTGCCTCTATCTGGCTGCACCTTCAGGCAGACTATAATATGCAAAAGGTGCGGCAGGACAAATCGTTTATGCAGCGTCTCGACCGCATACGTCAATATGCCGCTGTCTTGTGAACAATGGAGAATTGATTATGTATAATTGATAATTGGCCTTACAAGAATCGATGATCATTATCTTGGCGCAGACGTTTTTGAAAAGTTTTTTGAAAAAGGGTTCATCTTACATCGTAAGTGACTGATATTCAATATTGGCATTCCCTGTGAATGACATGTGCGATAGAAACGAAACAAAAAATTTTGTTTTATTTCTATGTCACATGTCATTTTTTGTAGAGGTTTGAACGTGTTTTGGTTGTTATAAGGGGTTTGACAAATTGTCTTAAGAGTTTTGGCAATAAGTTACAAGGGTTTTGGCAATAAGTTACGAGAGTTTTGGCAATAAGTTACAAGGGTTTTGGCAAATTTACACCTCAAGAATAGTATATAGAGTGTTTTAAAAACGCTGGTATTGATTATCAGTTGTTTACAATGTAAGATGAACCCTTTTTTGAAAAACTTTTGAAAAATGGGGGAATTCGAGGGGGGAAGAAGGGGGGAGTGGAGCTATGCGGCCGGGCGAATGAGGCAATGCGGCTGGGCGAATGAGGCTATGCGGTAGGGCGTGTTGGGCCATGCGGCCTATCGGATGTGACGATGCGGCCTATCGAATGTGACGATGCGACCTATTGAATGTGACGATGCGGCCTATTGAATGAGGCGATGCGGCCGGTTGAATGAAGCTATGCGACCGGTCGGATAGGCGTTAGCGACTGGTCGGGTGAGGCGTTTTCATTCTTTTTTTCTCTTTATTGGAAAAAAAACACTAATCTCTACCCCCTAATCCCTAATCTTTTACTACCTTTGCAGGCAATATGGAAATTCCATCGGTATTCTTTGAGAGGGCAGTGGGGCAGATGTCGAGTCTGCCCGGCATCGGGCGCAAGACAGCTATGCGCCTGGTGCTGCACATGCTCCGGCGCCCACGCGCCGACGTCGAGGCGCTGGCCTCGAGCCTGAGCGAGCTGGTGGCCAACGTGCGCTATTGCCGCGTGTGCCATAATATCTGCGACGGCGAGGAGTGCGAGATCTGCCGTTCGGCCTCGCGCGACCACAGCGTGGTGTGCGTAGTGGAGAGCGTGGAGGACGTGATGGCCATTGAGGCCACGAGCAGCTTCAGCGGCGTCTATCACGTGCTGGGCGGAATCATCTCGCCCATCGACGGCATCGGCCCTTCGGACCTCGAGATCGACTCGCTGGTCGAGCGCGTGGAGGCCGGCGGTATCAACGAGGTGATCTTCGCGCTGAGTCCCACGATGGAGGGCGACACTACGTGCTTCTACATCTTCCGCAAGCTGGCACATACGTCGGTGAAGGTGACGACGATAGCACGTGGTGTGGCACAGAACGAGGCGCTCCACTATACCGACGAGGTGACGCTCGGGCGAAGTATTGTGGACCGAAGACCGTTTGGAAATTGAAAGTTGACAAAGTTCAAAGTTCAATTAAGGATTGGTCTTTAATTCTATAATTTTTTAATTCTTTAATTTTTCTAGAATGACTGGAAGTAGAATTATATATATTGTCTCGATAGTGGTCGCGGGCATCATGGCGTGCGCTTTTGAGTTTGGGCTTCTGCCCGAAGGCGTGCTGCAAGTAGGCAGCGCCGCAGAATATTGGGCGCAGATTGTCTGCGTGGCGCTGACGTTGGCCTCTTTGCCGCTGGCGCTGAAGTGGCGCAAGATAGCTGTCGTAGATAAGTTTTTCACAGCCTGCGAGAATGGCCGCGAAGGCATCGAGAGCGATAGCGAAGGCATCGAGGTCCTTGGCGAAGGCGCTGAGAGCCGCGGAGATGGAGAAGCCGTGAATGGAGTGGGGGAGAGCCGCCTGTCGGCTATCTGCCGCATAGCGGTGCTTTTCGTGCCGCTGTGCCTGAATGTCGTCTGCTACTATCTGTTTGGCACCGAACCAACATTCGCCTATATGGCACTCATGGTGCTGGTGGGCTACGCTTTTATCTGGCCGCAAGGCTCGCGGTTATAGAATGAAGAGTGAAGAATGAAGAGTGAAGAATGAAGAATGAAGAATGAATGATGCAACTATCAATAGTAATAGTTAGTTATAACGTACGGCCTTATCTGGCGCAGTGCCTTGAGAGTGTGGCAGCAGCCATCGAAGGCATCGACGCAGAGGTGTGGGTCGTCGACAATGCCAGCGAGGACGACTCGGTGGAGTATGTCCGCCGTGCGTTTCCTTGGGTGCAACTCATTGAGAACAAGGCCAACGTAGGTTTCTCGAGGGCCAACAATGCCGCGATATGCAAGGCACAGAGCGACTTCATCCTGTTGCTTAACCCCGACACTATTCTCTCGAAGTCCACTCTCCACGATGCCTTGGATCTTATGGCCCGTGAGCCCAAGGCCGGAGCTCTCGGCACGATGATGATCAACCACGACGGAACCTTCGCTTTGGAGTCGCGCCGCGGCATACCTACTCCGGCCACGGCGTTCTACAAGATGTCGGGCCTCTGTTGGCTGTTCCCGCGCAGCCGCCGGTTTGGCAAATATTATATGCAGTACCTCGATGCCTCTGATGCCTCGCAGATAGAGATTATCTCCGGCGCATTCATGATGATACGCCGGCAGACGCTCGACGAGGCGGGACTGCTCGACGAAGACTATTTCATGTACGGCGAGGACATCGACCTCAGCTACCGCATCCTGCAGCAGGGATGGCAGAATTGGTATATGCCGTCGCCCATACTCCACTACAAAGGTGAATCTACGAAGCTGACGAGCATGCGTTATGTCTATAATTTCTACAACGCTATGCTCATCTTCTTCAACAAGAACTTGAGTCGGAAGTACCGTGGCCTGTCGTGGCTGGTGAAGCTGGCCGTCTATATCTGCGGCGCTCTGGTGATGCTGGCCAAGTTCGGGCGTCGGCTGCAAGTGTGGGTAATGCCCGGCACGCCTCACGAAGGGCTGATGTTCGTAGGCAGCGATGCCGCCTGGGAGGCCGTGAGCGAGATATGCCGTCGCAAACGGCTGAAGGCCTATCGCTGTGCCGACATCGATGCCGTGGCTGCCGACAAGCATACGGGCAAAGCTCTCTATCTGACCGTAGAGACCGACACCGACAGCGAGAGCTACACGCGTGCGATAGAGATGTTGCGCGAGTGCGCGGCCTGGGGCCTGAAGCTGCACCTCGGGACCTATTCCCTGAAACATAAAACCCTGATACTGCCCAATGATTGCTTCGAATGACGTCCGGCTCCGCGCAGCCGAACCTGAAGACCTGGAGCTGGCCTACAATCTCGAGAACGACGTGCGGCTGTGGCAATATGGCAGCACGAGCGCGCCTTACTCGCGCTTCGCTCTCAAGCAGTTCCTCGAGCAAAACACGGCCGACATCTTTGCCGACAAGCAGGTGCGGCTGACCGTCGACGTCAGGTTGCGAGAGACGGCGTCGGCGGCTGACGACAGCCGATGGACGGCTGTGGGCTTCGTTGACCTAAACGATTTCGACCCCCTGCACAACCGTGCCGAACTGGGCATGGCGCTGCTGTCGGGCTATGAGGGTCGCGGTATCGGGCATCGCGCCTTGGCGCAGCTCGTAGATTATGCCGCCGCCATTCATCTTCACACAATTTATGCCATCATTGCCACGGACAATAAAAAAGCCAGCCGCATTTTTGAGCTGGCTGGCTTTACGCCCTCTGCCCATTTGTGCGACTGGCTGTTTGATGGCACCGAGTATCACGATGCCTGCTTGTGGCTGATGACTATCGGCCGCGACCGCTGTGACCGCCGCGCGAGCCGCCCATAGAGCCGCTGCCACGCGAGCTGCCCATGGAGCCTCCGCGTGAACCGCCCATCGATGCTCCGCTGCGCGAGCCCATTGATGCTCCGCCACGTGAGCCGCCCATAGAGCTTGACGAACGAGTTGCTACTGAGCCACGGCTGGCGCCGCTGAAGCTGCGCGTGGAGCTGGGATGGTTGTAGGAGCTGCTGCTGCCGCGCGAGAAGCTGCCCGTGCGGGCGTCGTTGTTCATGGAGCGGCTGCTGCCGACTGTCGAGCGGGAGTCATTGCTCACGGAGCGACCGCTGCCGACTGTTGAGCGAGAGTCGAGCGACGAGGAGCGTGTGTTACCGATAGTAGAACGTGAGTGGTCAATGGAAGTGCGGGAGTGGTTGTCGCTGCCGAAGCTGCCTGTGCGGTTGCCGGTTGAGCGGCTGCCCAGGCCGTAGGCGTCGTCGTTGCTGCGTGAGCTCCCGATGCTGTAGCCCGAACGGTTGTCGCTGTGGCCGCTGCGGGTGTGACCGATGGAACCATTGTGGCCGCTGCGGGTGTGACCGATGGAGCCATTGCGGCCGCTGCGGGTGTGACCGTAGGAGTCGTGTCTGCCCCTGCCGAAGTCGCCGCGGTGAGCCACCGGGCCGCGGTCGTGGCCACGCAGGCCTCCGCTCCAGTGAGGACGACGGCTGCCATAGTAGCCGGCTCCGAAGAAGTGGCGCCCGTGTCCGCCGCGATAGCTTATGTAGACGTGGGGACGATGGTAGAAGAAGTGGCCGTAGGTGTAGTGGCGATAGATGGGGAAGGTCCATACACCGCGGTGCCAGAGCAGCGGGTGGAAGAAATAGTCGGTGGCTGCGAAGATGGTGTACTGCCAGTCGAAGAGTATGTGGCGCAGGTCGGCGTTGCGATAGCTCAGGTAAGCGCCATAGACATCGTCGGCAGTCTCCACGCTCATCAGGTAGTCGAGATTGATCTCGTAGCAGTACTCATACTGCTCGTCGTTGAGGTTGAGCTCGTAGGCCATCTTGTCGGTGAGGAAGAGAGCCTGCTCGCGGGCCTCTTCGTAGCTCATGGCTGCTGCAGAAAGGACGCAGCCGAAAACCATTGCGAGTGAACATAAGATCTTTTTCATAGTTGTATGTCTTTAATAGGTTAATACAATTCTTTTGTTTATCTCGCTGCAAAGGTACGACCTTTTTCATTGCCATACAAAAGGATTTCACCTAAACGCGAAGGGAATTTCCCTATAGGAAAAGAGAAAGCCTGCTACTGTGCTCAGTAGCAGGCTGTTATATATTGAGTTAAAGGGGAATTGAAGGGGAGTTAAAGGGAAGTTAAAGGGGAGATAAAGGGAAGTTAAAAGGACAATAGTATAGCAGGTTGCTATCAGCGAATGAAATCACCGGGCAATTGTATCGTCCCTTTAACTTCCCTTTAACTCCCCTTTAACTTCCGTGACCGAAGGTCACATAACTCCCCTTAAGCAGACATTAATCTATGCTCCTCGTCAGCACCACGGCTGAGCGCGCAGGCAGGTAGAGCTTGAGCCAACCCTTGTTCTCGCGGGCCAGGAGGGGGTCGAAGTTTGTGAGGTGGCTCAGCGAGTCGTCGTTGAGGCCATGGCCTCCGAAGGCTGTGTCATCGGTGTTGAGCAGAACGTTGTAGCTGCCTTGGCGCACGCGGAAACCATAACCCGTGTAGCTGCGGTTGTATGAGAAGTTGAACACGAAGAGCAAGTCGCCGCGCTGGTAGGCGAATACTTGGTCGCCATCGTTGGTGATGATCTCGGTGACGGGCGTCTTCTGAAAGTCCTTCTGCATTTTCAGCACCTTGAGCATAGCTTTGTCGAAATCGCCGAGGTAGTGGTAGCAGAGCTCCTTGTTGTCGACGAGGTTCCACTGGCGGCGGGCATACTTGTAGCTCCAGCCGTTCTCCTCGCGCGGGAAATCAATCCATTCGGGATGTCCCCATTCATTACCCATGAAGTTGAGGTAGCCGCCGTTCATCGTCGAGGCGGTGAGCAGGCGAATCATCTTGTGCAGGGCAATACCGCGCTCTACGTTGTAGTTCTCGTCGCCTTTCTTGAAGTGCCAATACATATCAGCATCGATGAGGCGGAAGATGATGGTCTTGTCGCCCACGAGTGCCTGATCGTGACTCTCGCAGTAGCTGATGGTCTTCTCGTCGGCGCGGCGGTTCTTGACTTCCCAGAACATCGAGCTGGGCTTCCAGTCTTCATCGCGCTGTTCCTTGATGACCTTGATCCAGTAGTCAGGGATGTTCATGGCCATGCGGTAGTCGAAGCCGTAGCCGCCATCCTTGAAGGGCATAGCCAGACCGGGCATACCGGAGACTTCCTCGGCGATGGTGATGGCCTTGGGCTTCACCTCGTGGATGAGCAGGTTGGCCAGCGTGAGGTATGCGATGGCGTTGTCATCCTCGTTGCCGTTGTAGTAGGCACCATAGTCGAGGAAGTTATCGCCGAGGCCGTGGCTGTAGTAGAGCATCGAAGTCACGCCGTCGAAGCGGAAGCCGTCGAAGTGATACTCCTCGAGCCAATATTTGCAGTTGGAAAGCAGGAAGTGGAGCACCTCGTTGCGGCCGTAGTCGAAGCAGAGGCTGTCCCATGCCGGATGCTCGTGGCGTGCGCCGGGATAGAAATACTGGTTGGGGTCGCCGGCGAAGTTGCCGAGGCCTTCGTTCTCGTTCTTCACGGCGTGGCTGTGCACGATGTCCATGATTACGGCGATGCCTTTCTCGTGGGCGGCGTCGATGAGCTCCTTGAGCTCTTCGGGCGTGCCGAAGCGCGAGCTGGCAGCAAAGAAACTTGAGACGTGGTAGCCGAAGGAGCCGTAGTAAGGGTGCTCCTGAATGGCCATAATCTGTATGCAGTTGTAGCCGTCGGCTGCAATGCGCGGAAGAATGTTCTCGCGGAACTCGCGGTAGGTGCCAATCTTCTCGGCGTCCTGAGCCATACCGATGTGGCACTCGTAGATGAGTAGCGGCGAGGTGTTGGGCTTAAACTTGGTTGTCTTCCAAGCATATTGCTCTTCCGGGGCCCACACTTGAGCCGAGAATATCTTCGTCTGCTCGTCCTGAACTACGCGTGTGGCCCAGGCTGGAATGCGTTCGCCTTCGCCACCGTCCCAATAGATTTTGAGTTTGAAGAGGTCGCCATGCTTCATGTTCTTCTCGGGTGTCTTCAGTTCCCAGTCGCCGGTGCCTTTGATGCGCTTCATGGCGTAGGCTTTTTCTTCCTGCCAGTTGTTGAAGTCGCCGATGACATAGATGGCTGTGGCGTTGGGAGCCCATTCGCGCAGAACCCATTTGCGGTCCTCGTGGTGTAGGCCATAGTAGAGGTAGCCTGTGGCGAAGTCCGAGAGTTTGCGTCCTCCGTTGTTAGTGAGTTCAGCCAGTTTAGCTTCTACGAAGTTGTGGCGCCCGACGATGGCGTCGGCAAAGGGCTGCAACCACTCGTCGTTCTTGAGGATCTTGAGCGCCGGCGTGGGCTCGGCTGTAGCTTTTGTGTCAGTCGAAACTTTTTTTGCAGTCTTGGTCTCAGCCTTCTTTGTGGAAGTGCTTTTCTTCGTCGTGGCCTTAGCCTCGACTTTACTGCTTTTAATTTTCTCTGCCATGGATATATTGATTTAAAACTTCCAAGTTAGTTATACTCGCACTTTGATGATGCCCTTGCGCAGGCCTGTCGGGGTGATTGCCGGCGCATGGCCGTCAGTTTGGAAATAGATGGCGAACTGTCCGGGGCGTAGTGTGAAGTAGGTGTGGGCGAGCGAGCCGTCGGCGCTCTCGGCAAAGCCGTGGAGGGTCATGTCAGTGGCCTCGTCGTAAGCGGCCTCGGGGAGCTGGTCGGCAGGTGTCCAACCGTGCTCTTCGGAATCAGAGATGGGTATTTGCACGTCAATCATACGTCGATGCGTCTCAAACTGAGCCTCGCTCCGAGCCTTGGGTGCTGCTTCTTGGATATTAATAAAAACGTCGTCGCCTTGAATCGTCGTCTTACCTACCGGCAAAGTGCTGAGGTCTGTGCGACGAAGAAAATCGGCAACAACGCTAAAGAGCTTGTTCAATCCCACATAGCGATCGAACACAGCTATGCTATCAATAATCATTTTGCTTTTTACTTTAATGTGTTGAATATTGACTAAAGCCTGCGCTGGTATGTTAACGATTTGTTAATTCCAAACGCGCGGCAAAGGTACGTTTTTTTTTTGTACTGACAAAATAAAACCGCAAGAGAATGGCTGAAACTCTTGTATTTATTCAACAATGGACGTTTGAACATCAAACGTATAGGGTAAAAAAAGCGTGAAAATGTAAGTATGAAGTGGAGATCAGTTTTCTTCGATCCGCCCTTCGGCATACCGTCCTCGGCGGATGACGTTGCCGTTTTTGTCCTTTTCTACGAAGTCGCCGTCGCGCACTCCGTTCTTGTAGCTGCCTTCGAAACGTATGCCGTCGGCAGTCTCCATGACACATTTGCCGTGGCGCTCGCCGCCCTTGAACTGTCCGCGGAATTTGCTGCCGTCGGCTCCGCGGAAGATACCTTCGCCGTCCATGACGCCATTGCGCCATTCGCCGTCGTAAACATCGCCGTTGCGCCAAACGTAGCGCCCTCGGCCTTCTTTCTTGTCGGCTCGCCACTGGCCGGTGTAGCTGGTGCCGTCGGTACCGGTGAAGACCCCGCTGCCGTGCTTAAGTCCGTTTTTGAACTGTCCGATATACTTATTGCCGTTGGCATATACGAACACGCCCTCGCCCTCGCGCTGGCTGTTGTGGTAGCCGCCTTCGTACTTGTCGCCGTTGTTGAAGACGTAGATGCCGCGTCCTTCGAGTGAATCGTTGACGAAAGCGCCTTTATAGACGTCGCCGTTGGCGTAGTGATAGGTGCCGTTGCCGTTCATCTTGCCGGCTTTCCAAGTTCCGTTGTAGCTCGCCCCGTTGGACCATACGAAGGCTCCTTGGCCGTCCTTGAGGTCGGCGCGCCACGAGCCTTTGTAGTAGTCGCCGCTAGCGTAGGTGTAGATGCCCGTGCCTTCGCGTTTGTCTTCTACCCAGTCGCCTTCATACTTGTCGCCGTTGAAATAGTGCATCGTGCCTTTGCCCTGCTGGTAGTCGCGGAACCAAAGGCCGTCGTAGCGGTTATTGTTGCGGAAATAGAAGACGCCCTTGCCGTGCTGCTGGTCTTGGAACCATTCACCTTCGTAGCGCTCGCCATCGGCAAAAGTGTAGATACCATAGCCGTGGCGCTTGCCTTTGTTGTATTCGCCCTCGTAGATATCGCCGTTCTTGTAGCGTGTGATGCCTTTGCCCCATGGTCTGCCTTTGAAGAGCTCGCCCTCGTACTCACCTCCGTCCTTGAAGGAGTAGGTGCCAACAACAATCTCCTGCGCGAGGGCTGTGGTATTGCCCGTTGCGAGGAGTAATAATATATATATGTATAGGAGTTTTATTCTGTTTTTAGCCATTTTCTTTTGCTTTGTAATGCAAATGTAGAGCTAATAATTGAGATAGAGAAATAACTTAAGACCTTTTAACGTTCATTCTTCATTCTTCATTCTTCAATCTTCCTCACATTCTCTCAACGTTCTTGACGCCTCTGACGTTTTCTAGCTTCTGGATGAGGCTCTTCAGGCGTGCGGTGTCATCGAGCATAATGGTGAGAGTGCCCGAGAAGAGTCCGTCGTGCGAGTCGATAGAGATGCTGCGCAGCAGAATCTTCTCGTCCTTTGAGATGATAGAGGTGATATTGTTGACGATGCCGAGGTCGTCCTGGCCTACGATGCGCAAGGTGATGCCATACTGGCTGTTGCCTTTGCCTTCCCATCGAGCGTCGATGATGCGATAGCCATAGCGCTCGCGCAGGGCAGGTGCGTTAGGACAGTTGATGCGATGCACCTTGATTCCTCCTCCAGCCGTGAGGAATCCGAACACCTCGTCGCCATAGACGGGTTGACAGCATCTGGCCAGTGTATAGTCGATGCCGCGCATGTTCTTGTCAATGACGAGTACGTCGCCCTTGCCGGCCGCAACGGCAGCGTTGGTAGGTGCCGTGAAGCTGTCGGCACTGACAATCTGATTCGTCACTTCGCCTCGCTCGTGGCGCTGCTGTGCAGCATAGGCTGTGAGCACTTGGTTGATGTCGAGAGTGCCGTCGGCCAGCGCCTTGTAGAAATCCGTGACGATGCGATAGCCCAGGCGCGTCATCGTGTGCATCAGCGTCGCCTCTTCAAGTTCAATCTTGCGGTTGCGCGCCTTGCGTTCGAGTTCCTCCTTGGCGAAGGCGGCGTCCTTGGCGGCCATCTCTTTAAGAGCCTGACGTATTTTAGAGCGTGCGCGACCTGTCTTGGCCACGGCGAGCCAGTCCTGCTTTGGCACTTGATTGACGTGGGTCATAATCTCCACTTGGTCGCCGCTCTGCAGGACGTAGCGCAGCGTCACCATACGCCCGCCTATGCGTCCGCCCGTACATTTATTACCTATCTTGGTGTGAATGGCATAAGCGAAGTCGAGAACGGTGGCTCCTTGTGGCAGCTTGAAGAGGTCGCCGTGAGGCGTGAACACAAAGACTTCATCCTCGTAGAGATCCATCTTGAACTGGTCCATGAGCTGCAGGTCGTCGCCAGCCTCGAGGGCTCCTCTAATGTTTTGGAGCCACGATTCCACGGCAGCCTCGCCGCCTTTGACGCCCTTGTAGCGCCAGTGTGCAGCCAGTCCGCGCTCAGCCACCTCGTCCATGCGCTCTGTGCGTATCTGCACCTCCACCCATTTCCCTTCGGGCCCGAGCACTGTGATGTGCAGGCTCTCGTAGCCGTTGCTCTTGGGGATTGAGAGCCAGTCGCGCATGCGCTTGGGGTTGGGCTGGTACATATCTGTTATGATAGAGAACACCTGCCAGCAATCCTGCTTCTCGCGCTCGAGTGGCGAGTCGAGAATGATGCGAATGGCGAAGAGGTCATAGACGCCTTCGAAGGGGCACCGCTGCTTCTTCATCTTCTGCCAGATGCTGTGGATACTCTTCGTGCGTCCCTTCATGTGGAACTTTAAGCCTGCAGCCTTAAGTTTCTCGTCTATAGGCTTAATGAATCGCTCGATGTAAGCATCGCGACTTTTCTTTGTTGCGTTGAGCTTCTCCTTGATATGGTAGTAGGCATCGTGCTCGAGATATTTCAGCGAGAGGTCTTCGAGCTCGCTTTTGAGCTTGTAGAGCCCGAGCTTATGTGCGAGCGGGGCGTAGAGGTAGGCTGCTTCGCTCGATACCTTTCGGCGTGCCTCGTCGTTCTTTGACTCTTTAATATTACGCATGACGCACACGCGCGAGGCGATGACGATGAGAATCACACGCATGTCCGAAGCCAGCGAGAGCAGCAGCTGGCGGAAGTTCTCGCTCTCGATGATGGGATTTTTCTCGTAAAGGGCATTGATGCGGGTGAGCCCGTTGACGATAGCGGCTACGTCAGAGCCAAATCGTGCGGCCACCTCTTCCTGCTGAATGACTCCTGCGCCAGCGAGGCGCGTGAGCATCAGTCCTAGCAGTGCAGCTCGCGAGACTCCTATCTCGTTGAACATGATGACTGCTGTTTGCAGGTCCGTCACGAGCGGATGCAAGCCGAAGGCATCGCGCGTCAGCACTCCAGCCTCCAGGGCTTTCTGGTACTTGTCGCGCATGCTCTCGTATTCGTCTGCCTTAAAGTCGTTGCCGAGTAGCGTTTGCAATTGTGTTTTTGCTTCAGCTATGGTTAGCTGTTCGCTGTCGGAAAATATATTTTGTGTGCTCATTTTGCCGATAGAATGATTAAATTATCTGCGAAGGTAACAATTTTCTGCCAAATCTAGACAGCCTTTCAGTATTTTTTAGTATTTTTGAGCGCAATTACGAACAAATAACATTATTTTCACAATTAAAACATCACGTCGTTATGTTTACATCCGATGATTTAAAGCAACTGAAAGCAAAAGGTATCACGCCAGAGCAGGCTGAGCATCAGCTGCAGCAGTTCCGCCAGGGATTCCCATTCCTGAAGCTGCGCGCTGCCGCAGCCATAGGCGCAGGCATCAAAGCCCCTTCTGATGCCGAATGTCAGGCTTTTGTCGAGGCTTGGAATGCCTATAAGGCCGAGGGGCACCACATCACCAAGTTTGTTCCGGCAAGTGGCGCTGCCTCACGTATGTTCAAGAATATGTTTGAGTTTCGCGATGGCGATCACGATGCTCCTTCAACCGATTTCGAACGTGCCTACTTCGACAACATCCACTCTTTTGCCTTCTTCCCCGCACTTGACGATGCCTGCACGGTGCTCTATGGCAAGGGCGTCGATGACCTGATGGCTGAGGGCTCGTACAAGTCGGTCGTTCACGCTATGCTCGACGAGGATGGTCTCAACTACGGCCAGCTGCCGAAGGGCCTGTTGCAGTTCCACGCCTATGCCGACTGCGCCCGCACGCCTCTCGAGGAGCACTTGGTGGAGGCTGCCCTCTATGCTACCAGCCAAGGCCGTGCCGATGTCCATTTCACCGTTTCAGCTGAGCACCGCGAGCTCTTCGAAGAACTCGTAGAACGTGTCCTGCCCGAGTATGAGAGTCGTTTCGGCGTGAAATACAACGTCAGCTTCAGTGAGCAGAAGCCCTCGACCGACACCATCGCAGCTACGATGGACGACGAGCCCTTCCGCACCTCCGACGGGCGCTTGCTCTTCCGTCCTGGTGGTCATGGAGCTCTGATTCAGAACCTCTCCGACCTTGAGAGCGATGTCGTTTTCATTAAGAATATCGACAACGTGGTGCCCGACGACCTCAAGCCAGCCACGACGCTCTGGAAGCAAGTCATCGCAGGTGTGCTCGTGACGACGCAGCGTCAGGCTTTCGACTACTTGCGCCGCCTCGACGAAGGCAACCTTGGTCAGGCCGAGATTGCCGAGATGGAGCAGTTCGTGCGCACGACTCTTTCGACCGAGATTCCCGCTTTCGACACTCTCTCCGATGCTGAGCGCCTCGACCTTCTGCGCGCGAAGCTTAACCGTCCCATGCGCGTGTGCGGTATGGTGAAGAATGTCGGCGAGCCTGGCGGTGGCCCGTTCCTGGCCTTCAATGCCGACGGCAGCGTGAGTCCTCAGATTCTCGAGAGCTCGCAGATTGACACTCACAACCCGGCTTACATGTCGATGTTCAAGGGTGGCACCCATTTTAATCCCGTAGACCTCGTGTGCGCCATTCGTGACTACCGCGGTGAGCGCTTCGACCTGCCGCGCTATGTTGATCCCGCCACGGGCTTCATCTCCTACAAGAGCAAGGACGGTCGCGAGCTGAAGGCGCTGGAGCTGCCTGGCCTCTGGAATGGCGCCATGAGCGACTGGTCGACCATCTTCGTGGAAGTGCCTCTCGAGACCTTCAATCCCGTGAAGACCGTCAACGACCTCCTTCGCCCTCAGCATCAATAGGTCTTTGGCTATCGAGAATGATTATCCCCGCTGTCAGATCCTTGTGTCTGGCAGCGGGGATTATTTATTTTACTCAATCTTATGCAGTAAATCAGCTGACGACGCTGTTGTTCTCGTCGGGGAAGATTACAGAGGGGCGGAACGAGCGTGCCTCGTCGAGTGTCATGTGGGCGTATGCCATGATGATGACGATGTCGCCCACCTGAACTTTGCGCGCTGCAGCTCCGTTGAGGCATATGCTTCCGCTCTGGCGTGGGCCGGTGATGACGTAGGTGTCGAAGCGCTCGCCATTGTTGTTGTTGACGATGTGTACGCGCTCACCTTCGACGATGCCGGCCGCCTGCATGAGTGCTTCATCGATGGTGATGCTTCCCATGTAGTGGAGGTTGGCCTCGGTGACGGTGGCGCAGTGTATTTTGCTTTTCAGTACTTCAATCAGCATTTGCTTTGAACTTTGGAATTACTTAGGTGAACTCTAAGAGATGGCTTCGCGATTGTTCTTGTAGGACGCACCTTATTTATATTTAATGTGGTCGATGAGTCTGATAGGCTTGCTGCCGCAGTATACGGTGATGCAGCCTACGACGCCTGTGGCTTCGTCCCAACGGCTGACGTCGAGGAGCGTCGTGGCATCCACGATTGCGAAATATTCTACGTCGAGTCCGTCAATGGCGTTGATGCGGCTGACGACGTACTGTTGTGTGGCAGCTACGCTGTGTGAGCGTGCAAACTCGCGGCTGGCCGCCAGCGCCTGATATATGCGTGGTGCTATGGCACGTTCGGCAGGCGTGAGCAGCGTGTTGCGGCTCGACATGGCAAGGCCGTCCTCCTCACGGATGCAACTGCAGGGCACAATCTCAAGCTTGAAGCCGAGGTCGGCCACCATCCGGCGTATGACGGCTATCTGCTGATAGTCTTTCTCTCCGAAGTATGCTCGCGTGGGCTGCACCCAGGCGAAGAGCTTCGAAACGATCTGGCACACGCCGTTGAAGTGCCCCGGTCGCCGGGCGCCTTCCATGACGGCATCGGTGGGCAGGTAAGAGAAGTGGCGCGTGTCGGGCTCGGGATATATTTCCTCTACCGAAGGCGCGAAGGCTATCTGTGCTCCGCAGTGCTCCAGCAGCTGGCAGTCGGCCTCGAGAGTGCGGGGGTAGCGCTGGAGGTCGTTCTTGTCGTTGAACTGAGTCGGGTTGAGAAAAATGCTTACTACTGTGGTGTCGTTCTCACTTACCGAACGTTCCACCAATGAGGCGTGACCACGGTGCAGGGCGCCCATCGTGGGCACGAGGCCTATGGAGTGCCCGGCGCTGCGTGCGGCGTCGAGCTCAGCCTGTAATTCTTTGATTGTTGTTACTACTTTCATTCTTTTTCTATGTGCTCAGCACTTGTTCAAAATCTTTGTGCAAAAAGCGCTGCAAATTAAAGTAATAATTGTCAAACAGCGAAGTTTAAGTGCAAAATAAATACAAAAAATATGCTTTTCAATCATTTTATGGGGGTAGAGTTTGCAAAAATCCCGAATTTTTTCTATATCTTTGCAGAAAGAAACTGAAAGAAAGCATATTTATGACACCGAAAAGAATTCTCTTCATAACGCAGGCCATCACGCCTTTTGTAGATGAAACGGAGACGTCGCTGTGGGGGCGTAAAGCCCCTCAGTATGTGCAAGAGCGAGGCAGCGAGATACGTGTCTTTATGCCCAAATGGGGTACCATCAACGAGCGCCGCTGCCAGCTTCACGAGGTGAAGCGTCTCTCGGGCATGAACCTTATCATCGACGACACCGACCACCTGCTCATCATCAAGGTGGCCTCCATACAGTCTGCCCGTATGCCCGTCTATTTTATCGACAATGATGAGTGCTTCATGAAGCGTCTCGAGGTGTGCGACGCTGCCGGGCAGGAATATTCCGACAATGCCGAGCGCGCCGTCTTTTATGCCCGCGGTATTGTTGAGACGGTGAAGAAGATGCGCTGGAACCCCGACGTCGTAATCTGCCAGGGCTGGGCTTCGGTCGTGGCGCCACTGCTGGTGAAAGTGGCTTTCCGTGAGGAACTCTCTTTCCGCGACAGCAAGGTCGTCTTCACACCCTCGGCGCCCGATGTGCTTAAGCTCAAGACGCGCCCACAGTTTCGCAAAGACATCCTATTCAAAAACGTCAAACCCGAGATGCTGGAGGCTTATCCCGAGACTCTCAGCATACGTGACCTCTATCACCTGGCAATCGATTACAGCGATGCACTCTTCTTCACACCAGAGTCCGCTGACGACGAACTGGCAGCATATGCTGCATCCAAAGGCGTGCCAGCCTTCGGTCCGTTTGACATCTATGCCAACGGTCTCGAAGGCCTTTACGAAATATTCGATAAATTAGGATAACAACAGACACACATGACTATCAAACTCAGAAACATTGCGGTAGCAGCTACTGCAATTCTTCTTGCTGCGTGCGACGAGAATACTGGTTCCATGGGCATCATCATCGACAACGATGCCATCAGTTCGTCGACCGAGACTTTCCAGATATATTCATCCACTTGCATGCTCGACTCCGTGGTGGCTAACACCACAAAGAGCTACCTCGGACAGGTCTATGACCCCGAGACCGAAGCCGTCGTCAAGGCTGAGTTCCTGGCGCAGTTCTACACATTTGAGGATTATGAGTTGCCAGACAATGCCTCCATTGTCAAGAATGCTGACGGCCTTATCGAAGCCGACTCCGTAGAACTCCGTCTTTATTTTGGCAGCTACTATGGCGACGACGGCAACCCCATGCGAATCAATATCTATGAACTCGACCGTGACAATGTACTGCGTGAGGACCAGACCTACTATGCTACCGAAGACCTCTCAGCTTACGTTGCCGAAGGTGCTAAACCCTTAGCTACAAAGACTTTTACGCCAGTCGACTATATGCTGGCTGAGGCTGTTCGCACGGCCACGACGCACTACGACAACGTTCGCATTCGTCTGCCTAAGGACTTCGGCACCAACATCCTCCGCACGGCCGCAGAGCACCCCGAATATTTTGCCGACTCGTGGCAGTTCATACATAACGTTTGCCCAGGATTCTATTTCAATATCCAGAGTGGCATGGGTTCGATGCTGACGCTCGACGTCTCGGCCCTCAATGTCTATTTCCGCTATGTTTCTAACGACTCCACCTATGTGGGAATCTCGCGTTTCTCGGCTACGCCGGAGGTGATCCAGAGTTCGTCGTTCCACAACGCTGGACTGGCCGATTTGATTGGCGGCCAGCCGCAGCCCTTCACCTACCTCAAAACCCCGGCAGCCCTTGCTACTGAGCTCACACTGCCAGTTGATCAGATTTTCGAAGGCCATGAGACGGACAGCGTCACGCGCGCTCGCGTCATCCTTTCTAAGTATAATAGTTCGACGCAGTCGGACTACGCGCTCGGGACTCCGCAGCAGCTGCTTATGCTGCCCAAGGCCGAGCTCGGTGATTTCTTCAAGAACCATAAGGTGGCTGACGGCCTGACGTCTTTCACTACATCCTTCTCCAGTTCCTACAACACCTACACTTTCGACAACATCTCGCGCCTGCTCTCGCGCCTCTATCGCCTTAAGCAGGCTACGATGCAGGCCGAGGGCCTCACTGCTGAGCAGTATGCTGCAAAATACCCCGACTGGAATAAGGTGGTCGTTGTGCCTGTGGTCGTTTCAACATACACTGATCCACTTACCAACGTTGCACGTCAGACGTCCGTCACCCACGACTTCAGCCTCTCAAGCATCAAGCTTAAGGGCGGCAGTGAACCCATAGATATGCAAGTCGTTTACAGCTCCTACCACTGATCCCTTTCTCGCGCGCGAACATTTAATATTATGTTTGTAAGGAAATCATAACTAGGCATTGTCGGATGTCAACAAAAAGGCTGAGTCGCATTGACTCAGCCTTTTTTATTGTTTGACTGGTGGCTCGGTGGCATACGTCCTGATGTTTGGCACCAAAACAACTTGTTTTACCTCAAAACAATTGAGTGTTTAGGCCAATTAACCTTGAAGGATTGAGCCATGTCCCTTGAAGGTTTAAGCCATGTCCCTTGAAGAATTGAGTCATGTACCTTGAAGGATCGAGCCTTTCCTCTTGAAGGTTTGATACGCGTTCCTTGAAGGTCTGAGGTATAACCTTGAAGGCCTATGATTGGAGGGTAGAGTGTTGCGATGCGTGTGTAGCCATTGCTATGCACCGTTCTCAAGCCAGTCGTCGATAAGGCGGCGCGCGATGGAGGCTTTGTCGGGGATAGGCGGCATGTTTTCGCGCGTGAACCATCCGCCTTGGCTAAGTTCTTCCTTCTGCAGGTGAACTTCTCCTCCGGCATAGTCGGCCGTGAAACCTACCATTAGTCCGAAAGGGTAGGGCCATGGCTGTGATGCGAAATAGCTGAGGTTCTTGATTTGTAGGCCTGTCTCTTCGCGCACCTCGCGTTCCACGCATTGTTCCAGCGATTCTCCCGTCTCGAGGAAGCCGGCCACAAGGCCGTGGAAGGGCCGTCGGAAATTCTTGGCGTGGACGAGTAGGATAGATGAGCCGTCGGGCGTTTCCCGCGTAATCCTTACTATTATTGCCGTTGAGACCGATGGCCACCACTCCTTTCCACATTCGGGGCAACGCTTGCTGATGTCGGTCATCCAACGAGTCGGCGTACCGCAGCATCCGCAGTAGCGGGTGCCCTGGTCCCAGTAGAGCAGCTCGGCGCCCTTGCCTGCCAGCTGATAGTCCTCCTCGTTGAGGATAGTGTAAGTCTTGCGCAGCCCCACCATCTGCAGTCCCTCGACCTCTGTTACAGGCTTTTCGAGTCTGATGATTTTCACTTCGTCATCGCCTATGTGCAATGTCGTCACGAAGTTCCAAGGCTGCAAAGTGGTTAGGGATTCTAAGGCCAAGGGGATATTCCCCTCGGTCGTGAGAAGAATATCCCCTTTGCAATATGCTAAATAACGGGTCATTGTCAGGTCGTTAGATTCCGAGGTCCTTGCAAACGGCCTTGACTTTGTCCATGCCTTCTTCGCAAGCACTGGGGTAGCACTTCGGGCAGTTCATCGTAGCAGGTGCTTCGATGTAGAACTTGATCTTAGGCTCAGTGCCTGAGGGGCGCACGCTGACCTTGGTGCCGTCCTCGGTGAACCATTGCAGCACGTTGGAGGTGGCAGGCATGTCGAGTTTGGTGACATTGCCTTCGCCGTCGGTGGCGGTGAGGGCTTGATAGTCCTTCGTGCATACGACATTTGAGCCGCCGAGCATCTTCGGAGCTTTGGCGCCACGGAAATCGGCCATCATCTGCTTGATCTCGTCGGCGCCTGTCTTGCCAGGACGTACGACGTTGACGGTGTTGTTGAGCGTGAAGCCGTACTCGAGGTAGATGTCCATCAGAAGGTCGTAGAGCGTCTTGCCGTTGTCCTTGGCCCAGGCGGCTATCTCGCAGATGAGGCAGATCGAGGCGGGGCTGTCCTTGTCGCGGACCTTGTCGAAGGGCAGGAATCCGAAGCTCTCTTCGCCACCGCCGATATACTTCTTGACGCCTTCGTTCTCGCGGATGAGGGCGGCAATCCACTTGAAGCCCGTGTAGCAATCCATCATCTCGACGCCGTTCTTGTCGGCAATTTTCTTGATGAGTTCGGTCGTGACGATGGTCTTGACGAGGAACTCGTTGCCGCGCAGCTGTCCGAGCTTCTTCTTGTTGGCGATGATGTACCAGGCGAACATCATGCACGTCTGGTTGCCGTTCAAGATCTCCCATTCGCCTTTCGGGTTACGACATACGATGGCGAGGCGGTCGGCATCGGGGTCGCTGGCGATGACGAGGTCGGCGTTGAGCTTCGTACCGAGTTTCATTCCCAAGGTCATGGCCTCGGAGTTCTCGGGGTTAGGACTTACGACTGTTGGGAAGTTGCCGTCGATGACCATTTGCTCGGGCACGACGTGTATGTTCTGGAAGCCCCATGAGCGCAGCGCCTCGGGGATGATGACGCGGCCCGTGCCGTGCAGCGGGGTGTAGACGATGTTGAGATTTTTCTGACGGTTGATCACTTCCTGGTCCACCATGGCCTCCTTGACGGCCTGCAGGTAGTCCCAGTCCATCTCGCCGCCGATGATCTGGATGAGGTCGGGGTTGCCCTGCCAGAGCACGTCTTCGACCTTCACCTTGTTCACCTCATCAATGATGCCGGTGTCATGCGGGCTGAGCACCTGAGCGCCATCCTCCCAGTAGGCTTTGTAGCCATTGTATTCCTTCGGGTTGTGTGAGGCGGTGACGTTGACGCCTGCCTGTGCGTGTAGCTGGCGAATGGCAAAGCTGATCTCCGGTGTGGGGCGTAGGCTCTCAAAGAGATAGACCTTGATGCCGTTGGCAGAGAAGATAGCAGCCACCGTCTCTGCAAATTCGCGGCCGTGGTTGCGGCAGTCGTGGCCTACGACAACTGCGAGGTCCTTGCGGCCGGGGAAGGCCTTGAGGATGTAGTTGGCAAAGCCTTGTGTGGCAGCGCCTACGATGTAGCGGTTCATGCGGTTTGTGCCTGCGCCCATGATGCCGCGCAGGCCGCCTGTGCCGAACTCGAGGCTCTGGTAGAAAGCATCTACGAGAGCGGTCTTGTCGTCAGCCTCGAGCAGCGCGCGCACTTCGGCTTTCGTTTGTTCGTCATAGACGGGTGAGGCCAGCCATTCCTGTGCTTTAGCCTCACAGCTCTTGATTAATTCGTTGTCCATTGTCGGTTGAAGTTATTGTTAGATTCTATTAATGTGCCCATATTAGCTTTGCAAAGATAAGATAAATGGCGATAAATGATGTTGTAGGTGCTAATATTTTAAGATTTATTAGCCACTGCAGAATGATAATTAAAAAAAGGAGGCTAAAAGTTTTGCCATGTCGAGAGATTGTCGTACCTTTGCGCCCGCTGTCACGAGTTGGCAGCATAAGTTTCAAACCTATTAACTCATTATTAAACATTTATGGCAACAAAAATCAGATTGCAGCGCCATGGCCGTAAGAGCTACGCTTTCTACAGCATTGTCGTTGCTGATGTAAGAGCTCCGCGCGACGGTAAGTTTACAGAGAAGATTGGTACCTACAACCCCAACACCAATCCTGCCACTGTAGATTTGAAATTCGACCGTGCCCTGTATTGGGTAGAGACGGGTGCACAGCCCACGGACACCGTGCGCAACATCCTCTCCGGTGAAGGCGTTTACCTCATGAAGCACCTCCGTGGTGGCGTCAAGAAAGGCGCATTTGATGAGGCAACCGCACAAATCAAGTTCAACGCTTGGAAGGCCGATCGTCAGAAGGGCCTGAAGGCTGTTGAAGAAAAGGTCGCTGCCGACAAGAAGGCCGCTGCTGCTGCCGCTCTCGAAGCAGAAAAGAAGACCAATGAAGAGATCGCTAAACGAGTAGCCGACAAGAAGGCTGCTGAGGCTGCTGCTAAGGCAGAGGCCGAGGCTGCTGCTCAGGCTGAGGCTGCTGCTGAGGAAACCCAAACAGAGGAGGCTCCAGCAGAAGCTTAAACCCAACTCTCCAAATATTACAATACTTCCAAACAAGCATACAGAAGGCGTGGCTGTGAAGCCGCGCCTTTCTTTGTGTGTGGAGCCGTTGGTGTTAAATATTGTAAAAAGACCTGTACTCTCGTAAAATATCTCTCTTACGCGCGCGAACATTAATAAAATTATACTACCTTTGTGGCGCTTTTGCAAGCCCTGCATTACAAAGAAACCTGATGAAAGAAATAATTTCACATGAAGCCGTGGTGAAAGCCGTTGGCAATGAGCATGTTTGTGTCACCATTGTGCAGTCGTCGGCCTGTTCGGGTTGCGCTGCGCGCCAGATGTGCAACAGTGCTGAAGCCAAGCAGAAGGATGTTGACGTCTACACACCCGATGCATCATCATTCAGGGTGGGGCAGCGCGTCGTGCTCGACGGACAGCTGTCCGACGGTCGCTTTGCTGCCGTTATCGCCTACGGCTTGCCTCTGTTGCTGCTGATAGCTGTGCTGTTCGTGGCAATGTGGCTCACGGGCAGTGAAGCGATTGGGGCGTTGTGTTCTCTTCTCGCGGTGGTCGTTTACTACGGCGGAGTCTACCTTTTCATGCGTCAGCGCCTGCAACGTCGTTTCTCCTTTCATATTCGCGAGACGGCTGCTAACTCATAAAACCAAACAACTAAAAACTCATAAACTTAAAAAACAACTATGAATGTAATCCTGATTGCAGTGATTGTTCTTGGGGCCATAGGCTTGGTGAGTGCGCTCATCCTATATTTGGCAGCCAAGAAATTCGCTGTGCATGAAGACGAGCGCATCGGAAAGGTTGCCGAAGTGTTGCCTCAGGCCAACTGTGGCGGTTGCGGCTTCCCCGGTTGCTCAGGCTTTGCCGGAGCGTGCGTGAAGGCAGCCGACAAAGGCTCGCTCGAAGGACTGCTCTGCCCCGTAGGCGGACAGCCCGTCATGGAGAAGGTGGCTGACATCCTCGGTATGAAGGCTGAGGCCAGTGCACCCAAAGTGGCTGTAGTGCGTTGCAACGGCACGTGCGAGAGCCGTCCGCGCATCGCCGAATTCGACGGCGCTCAGAGCTGCCGCGTGCAGCAGATGCTGGGCTCGGGCGAGACGGCTTGTGCCTACGGCTGTCTGGGCTGCGGTGACTGTGTGGCAGCCTGCCAGTTCGACGCCATCCACATGAACCCCGAGACGGGGTTGCCCGAGGTGGACGAAGAGAAGTGCACCGCCTGCGGCGCCTGCTCCAAGGCTTGTCCGCGCGGCGTCATCGAGATTCGCCTGAAGGGCCTGAAGAACCGTCGCGTCGTGGTCCTCTGCAACAACAAGGACAAGGGCGCCGTGACGCGCAAGGCCTGCAGCGTTGGTTGCATCGCCTGCCAGAAGTGCGTGAAAGTCTGCAAGTTCGAGGCTATCACCGTCGAGGGTAACCTCGCTTACATCGACGCTGAGAAGTGTAAGCTCTGCCGCAAGTGCGAGGACGAATGCCCACAGAACGCCATCCACGCCTTCAACTTCCCGCCCCGTAAGCCTAAGGCTGAGGCTCCTGCCGCTGAGAAGCCCGCTGCTCCTGCCGCTGAGAAGCCTGCTGCTCCGGCCGCTGAGAAGCCTGCTGCTCCGGCCGCTGAGAAGCCTGCTGCAAATGAAGCCACAGTGCCCGTCGGGTCACCGACGGGAAATGTTGAACCCGCAAAAGAACAGTAATCATGAAGACATTCCACATTGGCGGTGTTCATCCCGCAGAGAATAAGTTATCTGCCGCTTCGCCTATCCGCACAGCGGCAATACCCAAGCAAGCCGTCTTCTCGATGTTCCAGCATATCGGCGCACCCGCCGTGCCTGTCGTCAAGAAGGGCGATGAGGTCAAGGTCGGTACGCTGCTCGGCGAAGCCGGCAAGGGCCTTTCGGTTCCCGTCTTTTCCAGCGTCAGCGGTAAGGTTTCGAAAGTCGATGCCGTGCTCGACAGCAGCGGCACACGTCGTATGGCCGTCGTTGTAGACGTAGAAGGTGATGAGTGGCTGGAGACGATTGATCGCTCCGACAAGCTCGTGACATTCAAGGATCTCGGCACCATCACGGCCGAAGAAGTTGTCAACCGCATCAAGGCTGCAGGCATTGTAGGTATGGGCGGTGCCACCTTCCCCACAGGTGTTAAGCTCATGCCCCCTCCTGGCACCAAGGCCGAGGCCATCATCGTCAACGCCGTAGAGTGCGAACCTTACCTGACGGCCGACCATCGCCTGATGCTTGAGAAACCCGAACAGATCCTCGTCGGTATTCAGCTCATCAAGCATGCCGTCAACTGCTCGAAGGCTTACATCGGCATAGAGATGAACAAGCCCGATGCCATCAAGCTGCTCACAGATCTGTTGAAGGAGAAAGCTTCGCAGTACCCCGGCATCGAGGTCGTGCCCCTGAAGGTCAAGTACCCGCAGGGTGGTGAGAAGCAGCTCATCGACGCCGTCATCGGACGTCAGGTGCCCGCACCTCCCGCACTGCCCATCAACGTTGGCGCTATCGTGCAAAACGTGGGTACCGTCTATGCTATCTACGAAGCTGTCACGAAGAATAAGCCGCTGATAGAGCGCATCATAACCGTTACGGGTAAAAGCGTTGCTCAACCCTCCAACTTCCTCGCTCGCATCGGCACTCCCATGCAGCAGCTCATCGATGAGGCAGGCGGTCTGCCCGCAGATACCGGCAAGATCATCGGTGGCGGTCCTATGATGGGACGTGCGCTGATGTCGCTTGAAGTGCCTGTGACGAAGGGCTCCAGCGGCTTGTTGTTGATGACCGAGAAGGAGAGCCGTCGTGGCGAGGTCAGCCCCTGCATCCGCTGTGCCAAGTGTGTCGGTGCCTGCCCCATGGGTCTTGAGCCTTACCTCCTTGCAGCCCAGGCCCGCATTAAGGATTGGGACGGCTGCGAGAAGAACGACGTCACCTCGTGCATCGAATGTGGCTCCTGCGCCTTCACCTGCCCCTCCAACCGTCCGCTGCTCGACAACATCCGCATCGCCAAGCAGACCGTAATGGGCATCATCAAGGCACGCCACATGGAGGCTATCGGTAAAAAATAAAAAAGACCCACCCCTCATCCTCCCTTTAGGGAGGGGGTGGTAACTGTTCAAGAATAGTAATCATATAAATAAAATGACCCTGAAAACCTCTTTCGCTCAGATACATTCTACTCTCCCCCTTGAGGGGGAGCGGGGAGGGGGTCTTATCTTATGAAACCAATCATTTCCCTATCACCCCACGTCCACGGTGGCGATTCGGTGCAGAAGAATATGTACGGCGTGTGCATCGCGCTGGTTCCTGCGCTGATTGCCTCGCTCTATTTCTTCGGACTCGGGTCGGCCATCGTACTGGCTACGTCGGTGGCTGCTTGTGTGTTCTTTGAATGGGCTATTACACGCTTCATTCTTGGGCGCGAGCGCCTGACTATCTGCGATGGCTCTGCCATCCTGACGGGTCTGTTGCTCGGCTTCAACCTGCCCTCCAACCTGCCCATATGGATTATCATTATCGGTGCTCTTGCAGCCATTGGCATCGGCAAGCTGACATTCGGCGGCCTTGGCTGCAACCCCTTCAATCCCGCCCTCGTAGGTCGCGTTTTCCTGCTCATCTCCTTCCCTGTTCAGATGACTTCGTGGCCCGTCAGCGGACAGCTTGGCTACGTTGACGTTGAGACGGCAGCTACGCCGTTGGCCATTATGAAGAACGCCATCAAGACCGGCGACGCCTCTTTGCTCAACGAGCTGCCCTCGTCGCTCGATATGCTTGTTGGTCAGACAGGCGGTTCTCTCGGTGAGGTCAGCGCCCTGTGCCTGCTCATCGGCTGCTGCTTCATGCTCTGGAAGAAGATTATCACGTGGCACATCCCCGTGTCGATTCTCGCTACGGTCTTCGTGCTTGCTGGTATCTTCCACCTCATCGATCCCAGCTACGCCAACCCCGTGCAGGTCATCCTCTCCGGCGGTCTGATGCTCGGTGCCTGCTTCATGGCTACCGACTATGTCACCTCGCCGATGACGGCCCGTGGCCAGCTCATCTACGGCTGCGCCATCGGTGTGCTGACAGTCCTCATCCGCGACTTCGGTAGCTATCCCGAGGGCATGAGCTTCGCCATCCTCATCATGAATGGCTTCACGCCGCTCATCAACACTTATGTCAAACCTAAACGCTTCGGGGAGGTAAAGAAATGAAAAAGTTACCATCAACACTTCCTAATATGCTCCTGGTGCTGACCCTTATCTCGGTCATCGCCGCTGGAGCATTGGCCTACGTGAATAAGATTACCGCAGGCCCCATCGAAGAGAATAAGGCTCGCACTCTCGCCGAAGGCATCAACTCTGTGCTTGGCGTTACAGACGCTCAGGTGAAGGATACCAAGACCGTGCAGGACGCCAATGGCAACGATGTCATCCTTTATTCTACAGACAAGGGCATGGCTGTTCAGGCTGTTGATCCCAATGGCTTCGGCGGCACATTGAAGGTCCTCGTCGGTTTCTCCGAAGAGGGTACCATCAAGGGCTACACCGTTCTCGAACATGCTGAGACCCCGGGCCTCGGTGCCAAAGCCAATTTCTGGTTCCAGAAGGGCGAAAAGGGCGACATCATCGGTAAGAACCCCGGCGAGAAGGAACTGACCGTCAGCAAGGACGGTGGCGACGTGGATGCCATTACAGCTTCCACCATCACCTCCCGCGCTTTCCTCCGCGCCGTCAATGTTGCTTTCCATGCCTACGCCGGTGCATCAGCTTCTGCCGACGCACAGAGCGGAGCTTCTGCTCAGCAGCATGCTAAAGCCAGCCCCGAAGAAGTAAACGTGTCCGAGGAAGTTCCCGAGGGCCAATCCAACAACTAAACCCAAGGAGAAACGATTATGAAATACATTAAGATCTTATGGAACGGCATCCTCAAGGAGAACCCGACCTTCGTCCTTCTCCTTGGTATGTGCCCCACGCTCGGAACCACTTCCAGCGCCATCAATGGTATGTCGATGGGTCTGGCCACTATGGCAGTCCTCATCTTCTCCAACTTCATCATCGCCTGCATCAAGAACCTTATCCCCGATCAGGTGCGCATTCCCTCGTACATCGTCGTCATCGCATCGCTCGTCACGGCCCTTCAGATGTTCATGCAGGCCTATACGCCTGAGGTCTACAAGACCCTCGGTCTGTTCATCCCGCTGATCGTCGTGAACTGCATCATCCTCGGTCGTGCTGAGGCTTTCGCCGCTAAGAACGGTCCCGTGGAGAGCATCTTCGATGGCCTTGGCATAGGTCTTGGCTTCACCATCGCGCTGACGCTCCTCGGTGGCATCCGTGAGCTCCTTGGCACAGGTAAGCTCTTCGGCGCAACCCTCTATTCGGAGAACTACGGCATGCTCCTCTTCGTCCTCGCCCCCGGCGCATTCATTGCCCTCGGCTATCTGATTGCAATCGTCAAGAAAACAGCGAAGATCTAAAAGACCCACCCCTCACCCTCCCTCAAAGGGAGGGAGTGGTTACCATTCAAGAATTGTACTCAATTGTATAACGCATCAAAGAAATGACCCTGTTAACCTCTACCGCTCAAATACATTCTACACTCCCCCTTGAGGGGGAGCGGGGAGGGGGTCCGATATTATGGCTTATCTATTAATCTTCTTCTCGGCCATCTTCGTCAACAACATCGTCTTCTCGCAGTTCCTCGGAATCTGCCCGTTCCTCGGTGTGTCGAAGAAAGTGGACACCGCCCTCGGTATGTCCGCAGCCGTTGCTTTCGTGCTTACCATAGCCACGATTGTCACCTATCTTATTCAGATCTTGCTCGTCAAGTATGACCTCGTCTACTTGCAGACCATAGCCTTCATCCTCGTCATCGCTGCCCTCGTGCAGATGGTGGAGATCGTGTTGAAGAAAGTGTCGCCGGCCCTGTACCAGGCACTCGGCGTCTTCCTGCCCCTCATCACCACCAACTGCTGCATCCTCGGTGTAGCCATCCTCGTGGCACAGGGCACCTACAACGCACAAGGTCTCGAGCCCAACCTGCTTACAGGTGTTGTCTATGCTGTCTCCACAGCTCTTGGCTTTGGTCTCGCCCTCACCATCTTTGCTGCCATCCGCGAGCAGCTTGCCATGATGGACATTCCCAAGGGAATGCAGGGCATGCCCATCGCCCTCGTCACCGCAGGCCTGCTGGCAATGGCCTTCATGGGCTTCGGCGGTGTTGACGGAGGTCTCGCCAAGGTCTTCGGTCTCTAAAAAAAGACTCGTCCCCTTACCCCTCCCGTCCGTGGAGGGGAGAAAAGGCCCACTCCCAGATTCGGGGGTGGGCCTTTATTCGATAAGCCTCGCCGAGTCAATTCCCGAACAAACCCACCAGCTCGACCTTGGTAACTCTATATTAAGAAGCCCCGCCGCGTCAATTCCCGAGCAAGTTCACCTACCCGTAGCCTTTCACGACGCAGCGGGGCTAATGTGTCTATAGGACTCTCGTTTACTAATTGCTTTATTGAAATCAAGTAATCATTCTTTAGTCTTCGCATCAAGGTGGTAGGTGAAGCTGAGGCTGATGTAGTGGTGGCGGAAGTCGCTGCGGGTGACGGTCTGCTGGTAGGCGCTCTGGCTGATGTATTTGCCGTCCTTGGCGTTGAGGATGTCATTCAGCTCCAGCTTGAGGCGCGCCTTGTTCTTGAGGAACTTCCAGGTGGCGGAGGCGTCCCAGACGAGGAGGTTGCGGTTCATGCTCGCTATGGTGTAGCCGTCGTACATCTGTTCTGTCAGTGTGGTCTCGAAGACGAACTGACGCCAGGTGGCTTCGCCGCGCAGGCCGAAGTGGTTCTGCCAGAGGGTGGTGTTCTGCTCGTCCGATAGGGAGAAGCGCAGGCGGTTGGGCGAGAGCAGGCCGAAGGCGGAGAGCTTCAGCCAGCTCCAGTCGGCAGAGACGGTGAGGCGCTCGGTGAGGCGGAGCTGGTGGCGGCGGTTGAGGGTGGAAGCCCCATCCCGACCTCCGTCGAGGGGGAGGGGAGTTGAGATGACAGAGCCCTCGCTTGCAGGAGGAGGGCTGCCATAGAATGGCAGCTGAAGAAACGGGACGGCAGGAGTTGAGGCTAAGATTTGTGTGAGGAGGGCGTAGCTCTGCTCGGTCGTGAGGCTCAGGTCGTTCTGCAGGCGGACGATTTCGCCCAGGCCTTGGTCGTAGTTCAGGCGGAAGGTCCATGCCTGCGTGCCTCGCACGTTCTCGGGGCGGCTGGTGTAGATGCCCGTTGTGGGTTGGTAGGTGAGGGCTGTACGCGTCTCGCGGTCGCTCTGCTTGTAGTCGGCGCTGAAGCTGAGCGAGAGCTGCTGGGGGGCAAGTACGGTGTTGAAGTCCAGGCGGGCGTTGTGGGTGTGGGTGTCGCGCAGCCGTGGGTTGCCTTCGGTGATGTAGAGCGGGTCGGTCTGGTCGCGGTAGGCCAGGGTGCTGATGAGCGAGGGCTGCGAGGTGGCGTGGCTGTAGTTCAGCTCCAAGCCGATGGTCTTGGTCATCTTCCACGTCATGCGCACCGAGGGCGTGAGCAGCAGCCGGCGGCGTGTGGCTGTGGTGTCGAGCAGTCCTCGTTGGTAGTCCTGATGCTCGCGCTGCCAGTGGGCTTTGAGGCTCGGCATGATCTTCACGGGACTGAGGTCGACGGTGGAGCTGAAGTTGAGGCCGTGGCTGAGGAGGTTGTTGTGGTCGCGATAGCTGTTGGCGTCATCGGCCGTGCCGTCGGTCTCGAAGTGCTGACGGCTGCGGTTGCGCTTGTAGCTGAATTCGTAGGAGGTGCCCAGGAGCCACCGCTTCGCGAGCCATTGCTTGTAGTGGCCTTCAGCGCTGAGGGAGAAGGCGGTGGAGGGGGTGCGGGAGTATTGGGTGAAAGACCTGCTGGGTCCGTCGGGTTTTATTTCCCTTTCCGTCCATTGCTCGTCCTCGCTGTCGGTGTAGCTGATCTTGTAGCTGGCACCGAGTTCGGCATCGCCCTTCATGAAGTGGTGCCAGGAGCCTTCTGTGCTGAAGCGAGCTTCGTGGCCTTCGCCGTTGCGGCGCGTAAGCTGTCGCAGCAGCCCTTCCTGCTCGGTGTCGGTGTGGCCGTTGGAGCGTTTGCGTGAGAAGTCGGCATTGGCTTCGAAGATGAAGGTGTTCAGCGTGTCAGGGTCCCAGATGAAATAGGTGCTGAGGTTGGGGCTGAGGTCGTGGTTGCGGTTGTACTTCTCGGTGTAGGTGCGCTTCACGTCGGCTTCTTCGAGGAAGTTCTCCGTCTCGATGCGCGTGTTGTTCCAGCGGTCGAAGTGCGAGAGGCCTCCGCTGACGCTGTAGTGGTTGCTCAGCTTCTGCTTGCCTTCCTCGCGGTTCCAGTTGTGCTGGTAGCCGCCGGCCGCGCTCTGCCCCTGCCCGTAGCCGTTGCTCCAGCTGCTCCATCCTCCGTTCATGGAGCGGTGATGCTGCTTGTCCACGTTGTTGGCATCTACGAAGAACATGGCGGGGTCGGTCTTCGAGAGGCGGTTCATGCTGAGTTCGGCATCGTAGTGCTTGGGCGTCTGATACTCAGCGGTGGCGTCGCCATACCAGCGGTCGAGGAAGCCGGGCTTGATGGTGAGGTCCAGCACCATGTCCTCGCCGCCGTCGTCCTTGCCTGTGCGCTCGCTGAACTTCGACGCCTTGTTGTAGGCCTTGATGCTCTCCACGGCCTCTGCCGGCAGCTGGCTGACGATGCCGTCGCCGCCGAAGAGGCTCTCACCGTCCATGGTGATGCGTATGGGTTTGCCGTTCCACGTCATCGTGCCGTCCTCGGCCACCTCCACGCCGGGCAGCTGGCGGATGAGCTCGTCGAGGCGCGCTCCTTCCTGCAGGTGGAAGGCTTCGGGGTTGAAGACGATGGTGTCGCCGCGCACGGTGAAGCGCCGTGCACGCCCTTTCACCTCAAGCATCTTCATCAGCGTCTCGGAAGGCTTCAGCTCGATATCGCCCACGTCCACGGTGTCTTTCCTGTCTTCGGAGAAGCCCAGCACGGTCTTCGTCTTGGAGTAGTAGCCCAGCATCGACGCTTCCAGCGTGCCGCGTCCGCGCAGGTTGAGGTGGAAGCAGCCCAGGGAGTCGGCCGAGCTGTGCATGACCATTGTTGCCTGGCTGCCGTTGTAGTCGATGGTCTGTGCCAGTTTCAGCGAAGCTTCGGGCAGCGGCTCTTTTGTCTCGGCATCGACGATGCGCCCCTTGAGGATGTCGGCACGCAGGGGCAGCACTGCGAGAAGGAGGACGCAGAGCAGCGTGAACTGCAAGCGAGGAAAATGGGACATGTTAGCAGATTAACAGATTAGCAGATTAGCAGATTAACAAATTAACAAATTAACAAATTAACGCATTAACACATTAATATAACGCATACCATGCGGTGCTTATTGCGGGAGGTCGTCGTTATTTGATTTTCATGAGTTGTGAGAGGGCCAGGCTGAGATAGGCCTTCTCAGAGGTCTCTTCGGCTTTAGCGATTAGCTCGGTGACCTCGCGCTTCAGCTGCTCCAGCTCTTCTTTGGAATATTTGTCGTTGAAGAAACCGTAGATGTTGGCCTTTCGGCAGAGGTTGTAGATGCTGATGGCGTTGAACTCGCGGTTCTGTCCGGCCAGGTACTGCTGCTTCAGCTGCGAGAAGATGAGGAGGATGTTGTCGTTGCAGAGCAGGTCGTCGGCGGTGATGTCTATCCCCTCCTGCAGGCGCAGGATGACGTCGTTCACGGGGTCGGTATCGTGGTCGAGGGTGTCTGCCCACGCGACAATAGAATTGCCTTTTACAAAGGCTTTGCGTATGCGGTCGGCCTCTGCTTTGCTTTTTCGGAAGATGCTGTCCAGCCGTTCATACTCTTGTTTGCTATCCTGCCTTTTGTTGTGGAAGATGCTGTCAATCTTCTCGATGGGATAGTCGCGGCCTTGCCATTGAAAGCGGAAGGGGCCTTTGACCGTTATTCTGTCGTGTGGGTTGACGCGCGCCCTGCCCAGGTCAAACACTGAGATGGACGTCGTGGCTGAAGGGATTTTTGCGTAGGTGACGATGTAGCGTACGTCCAGGGCTCCCTTCGCTGCCTCGCGCCATTCGAGGGCGTAGGCGTATCGGTGGGTCTTGGTGGTGTCGGCGGCGTCGAGGATGTTGATGTTGAGGTAATTGTCGTAGTCCTTGCCGATGGTTTCATAACGATTCATATCATCCCCAATCATCAGGTTGCGCTGGTTCTGCTCGCCCTGTCCAGCCGTCAGGCTGTTGATGCCGTAGCAGTTGGGGTTGTCGTGACCGTTGGCCTCCAAAGCCTTCTTCATCTCTTCGAACAGGGCGCGCTGCCGCTTGGGCAGCCTGAAAGAGTATGTGTCGCAGCGCCATTTCAGGGGCCTGCCCTCCGTCAGCACGTCGCGTTCCTGCCCGAGGCTTTTCTGCACCCCGATCTTGGCGTCGATGACGCGACTGATGTTGGAGTTCATCCAGTCCTCGATGTCCTGAGTCATGTGCTGGGCGGCAGCGGTGGTAGCTGCGAGCAGCAAAAGAATCACAGACCCACCCCTCACCCTCCCTGTTAGGGAGGGAGTGGTTAGATTCAAAAGCATTTTCTTTAATGATGTATTCATAGTCGTATATGGCTTGATGGTTAATCTGTAAACGTGTTAAAATGCGATGATAGGTTGCGGCGTCTCTTCGCCGGTGATGCCGGCTTGATAGGCGCGCACGGCTTCCTCTGCGGCTTGCTTACGATAGGCCACCTGCAGGGCTACTTCGGCCAGATAGATATCAGCCAGAGCCTGCTTGGAGGGAGGAATGGGGGAGGAGTCCTCAGCAGACCCACCCCCGAAAGCCCCAGCAGACCTGCCCCTGGCAGACCCACCCCCGACCCCTCCCGTGAGGGAGGGTAGGGCCCCCTCTAAATCCCCCCGAGGGGGGACTTGCATATCCGCTTGATAGTCCGGGGATAGGAACTCCCCTCCCTCATGGGAGGGGTTGGGGGTGGGTCTGTTGGGTCTGCTTGGGCTCGGTCTGCCGGGGATGGGGCTGTTTTCTTCCATGCTTGGAATCATAGCGAGGGCTTTCCCTTCTTCCTCATGTGAGGTGAAGTTTCCAACTTGTCGGGAGGACTCGAGCGTAGCGAGACTCTCCCCCTCACGGGGGAGCGGGGAGAGGGGCTTCTCTCCCTCATGGGGGAGCTGGTAGAGGGCCTTCATCAGCGTGAAGCCGACGAGGAGTGCTGCAGCTATGGACCAGGGAAGTAAGCGCAGCAGGCTACGCCGGCGCGTGGCAGGCTGCTGCTTGCTCCGGAGGATTCGCTGCATGACGAGGCCCTCGAGGTCTGCCGGCACGGGGTTCTCTGCCGTGCACCGCTCGGCGCGCTGCCTGAGGGCTTGACGCAGGGCGTTGTCTTTAGGTATGTGGTCATTCTGCTTCATGTTCAAAACGTTTTATGAGTTGGGCGAGGTGTTGGCGTATGCGGTAGAGGCGCGAGGAGAGGGCGTTGGCGTTTGTGTCGAGGATGTAGGCGATGTCTGTTAGCTGGTGTTGCTCTGCATAGTAGAGGTGCAACAGCAGTTGGTCATCGGATGGCAGCAGGTCGGTAGCGCGTTGGAGTATGGCGATGCGGGCATCCGTGGCTTCACGCAGGAGGTCGTCGGCCTCGCTGTCCGTCAGACTTTGCACGGCTCCTTGCTGTTCCTCGATGAACAGCGGTCGTCGGCGCGTCAGGTGCTTGAAGGCGGTGTGGCGTGCTATGCGCCAAAGCCAGGTGCTGAAGCTGGCACGGCGGGCATCGTACTGAGATAGATGCTCAAAGGCAGCCACGAAGCTTTGCTGCACCACTTCATCCACGTCGTCATGTTGGGCCACGAAGCAGGCAACGAAGCTTGTCAACGGAGCACCGTAGCGCCTGACCAACGTGCCGAACGCTTCTGTGCGTCCGCCGAGGATGTCCTGTATGAGTTGTTGTTCGTCTGTTGCCATTAGTATGCACCGTTGCTTATGTGGGGCTGCTATACTATATAACGTTTTGGAAGACAAATATCACGCGAGATGGGATGACTTTAACCTTTGTTAACAGCACATGAATATTTGCCCCGCCACGTCGTCGCGACGCAGCGGGGTAGGTTGCCTATAGGACTAATGAAAATTAACTACTTTATTGAAATCAAGTAATCTTTATTTCTTCTTGGGATTCTTATTGAAGTGCCAGGCGGCGTGGAGCATGACGTAGTGCGGGAGTGAGCGGTACCACGTGACGGTTCGGCCCTGAGCGTTGACGTCATAGTCGATGGGTGAGAGTTGGTGCAGCAGGTCGAAGGCTTCGAGTCTAAGGATGAGTTTGCCTTTCAGGAAAGGCTGACTGAGGGATGCGTTCACGACGAAATCGTGGCGATTGAGGTCGGCCGTGCCATAGCCACGGCGATTGAACATAGTGGCATCAGCAGCGAGGGTGAGACCTCCGACCTTGGTGCCGCAGAGGGCGGGTGTAGTATAGCTGGCTTCGAGGCCGTATTGGAAGTCGAGGACAGCCTCAACGGTTCCGCCGCTCCATGGGGAGAGGTTAGTGTTAACCAACTCTGAATTGGGGTTGCTGCTCTTTCGCCAATTGATATAGCCTACGGCGCGGATGTTGAGGGTCTTGCGGTTATAGCGGATGTTGCCCCCGGCGTTGAGGGTGAGGGTGTTCACGGTGTTGACGCTGCTCTCGAGGGCATTCTCCAGCAGGGCATGGTCTTTGGAGTGGTCGAAATCTGCTCCGGCATTGACGTGCCAGGTCCAGTAGCGCTTCTCGTCGATAGTGCGGTCGGTGCCGAATTCGGCGTGGGCGCGATAGGCTCCGCTTACGTTCATAGGTCGGTAGGTGCTGACACCGGTGACGGGGTCGTAGGTGAAGGACTGTGCGATGTCGCGGTGGTGGTAGAAGAAGTTGCCGGCGAGGTTGTAGGATGCATTCATCGGTCCGGTCGAGTCGTAATAGCTGAATCCTAAGGAGGTCATGGCCTTGGGCTTCAGGTCGGGATTGCCCAGCTTGACGATGAGGGGCTTGCTGTCGTCGCGGAAGTTGATACGGTCGAGCAGGAGGGTGCGTTCTTGCTCGAAGCGGATGTTGCCATTGATGCTGCGCCGTCCGCCCTTCCAGACGTTGCGGAAGCGGAAGGTGGCCTTCGGGAGGAAGACGGTCTGGCGGGCCAGCGTGTCGAGCGAGCCGCGCTGGTAGTGCAGGCGTTCGTGGCTGAGCGGCGTGCCCAGCTCCAGCGCAAGCCGCTGGTAGCTGATCTTCATGTGAGCGAGCGGGTGGATATAGTAGGCGTTGCTGTACAGCCTGATGCCGACGTCGTTAGACCAGTCGAGGTCGTGGCTGTCGTAGGAATTGGAGGGGTCGAAGAAGGCTGCAAGGGCATCGATCTGAGAAGGGAGGAGACCCTCTCCCGGCTCAAGACCCTCTCCCCGCTCCCCCGTGAGGGGGAGAGCCTCGCTATCGCTCGAAAGCTGCGCGCCAGCCAACTCCCCTCCCTCACGGGAGGGGTCGGGGGTGGGTCTGCTGGAGGTAGGGTGATAGAGGTAGTCGTGGTCGTGGCGGTTGCGGATGTAGAAGAAGTCCGAGATACCGAGGTTCAGGTTCTTGGCCAACTCCCAGCCGTAGCCCAGGTTGCTGAGGAAGTTGGTGTTGTGGTTGAAGAGGGAGGAGGAGTTGTGGGTGGTGGAGGCAGATTGGCTCGACGGGAAAACCGTCGGGCGCACCTCGGCCTGTGTGGCGTAGCGGGTGGCGCTCTCGCTCTCGTCGTTGCTGTGGCTGAAGTTGAAGTAGTAGTCCAGGTGCTGCTTGTTGCGGCCCACGTTGAAGGCTCCTTGCACATCAAAGTTGACTCCCCATGCGCGGCCCTCGCTGATGCCTACGGTGCGCTGCGAGACGGTCAGGCTGTCGCTCCACTGGTCGAAGGCGGAGTTGAAGGAGCCGTCGCGGCGGGCATAGTTGTAACCGGCTCGGGCGTAGAGGAAGAAGGGTTTGGATAGCGAGAACGTGTTGTTGAGGTTCAGCTTGCGGTTGCCCATGCGGTTGAAGGAGGAGGTGGCTGATTTGAGGGCGGCACCACTGATGAAGTAGTCGCGCTGCTGCTGCATCGTCTGCTCGTCGGTCGTGGAGGTGTATTCTGCGCGGAAGGTCTCTTTCAGTTCGTCACCTTTGGTGTGGTAGTTGATTTCGCCAGCTACGCTGCGGGTGGTCAGGAGCGACCGCGGCTGACGTGCCGGGCTCCAGTGGTCGTCCTTCCCGATGTGACGCCCTTCGTTGACATTGTTTGCGTTGGCCAGGAGGGTGAACCTTAGCTTGTCGGTGAAGCCGAGCAGGAAACCGCGGGCAAGCCATCGCTCATGTGAGCCTCCTGCCGCTTCCACATTCCCGATATACCCTTGGCTGTATTCATCCTTCAGGTTGACATCCATCACGTAGCGGCGCGGCTCGACGTCGTAGCCCAGTGCCATGCTTTTGTCTGTCTGCTTCTCGTAGACCTTCAGGTTCTTGACGGTATAGTAGGGCAGATTCTCCATTAGCACCTTCTTGTTGCCGCCGAAGAAGGAGCGGGAGCCCAGCAGCAGCTCGTCGACCTTACGCCCGTTGACGAAGATCTCGCCGTCGGCATTCATCGTCACGCCCGGCAACTGACGGATGAGGTCGTCGAGCATGGAGCCTTCGGGCAGGCGGAAGGCGGTGGCGTCGTAGACGAGCGTGTCGCCGCGCCAGAACATTTTGATCTTCGTGGCTGTGACGGTCAGCTCACGCATGGTTTTGGCCGATGACTTGCGCATCTTCAGCATCGGCACCTCCACCTGCTCTGGCAGAGGATGGGGGATGGCGACGCGCTGCCATACGTCGTCGTAGCCCTCCATGCTACAGCGGACGAGGTATTCCTTTTCGGCAGCACTCACATCAGCGTTGAACTGTGCCCTGAACGGGTTCATGTCGCCCTTGTAGAACACAACGATTTGTGCGGAGTCCACCACGACACTGCTGTCTGCGCGAAGTATGGAGACCTTGGCATGAGGTAGCGGACGCTCCAAGAAACCGTCTTCTACAGCTCCCGTGAGGTTGACGGTCTTGCCCGTCAGGTCTTTTTCGGGTTTATATTGCACGAAGATGTTCTGGCCACGCGTCTTCACCTTCACGGGGAGTCCCTTGCAGACCTGCTTCACAGCCTTGCGTGCATCCTTCCCTTTGATGCGTGCCGAGACGTTCAGGTGCTCGAGGTCGTTGTGGATGAAGTGGATGGTGTAGTCC
Organism: Bacteroidaceae bacterium; assembly: GCA_017429945.1. GTDB lineage: Bacteria > Bacteroidota > Bacteroidia > Bacteroidales > Bacteroidaceae > Physcousia. The sequence continues at coordinate 26,156 of JAFRNY010000054.1, read as the reverse complement.
GTCTGTGAGTCGCGGATGGCGGCAAGTGCCACTGCCAGGCTTTCATCCTTGAAGGTCAGGTCCTGTGCTGAGAGGTGAGCGCCGACGGCTATGTATAATATAAGGTATAGGACTATGCGCTTCATCACTCTTCCTCCTCAGCTACGGATTCCACAAAGATGGTGTCGCGCTCGTCCGTGAGTCGCAGGCCGTCGAACTCATTCAAGGTCTCGAGGAATACGGACAATGAATCCTCGCTATCCCACACCGTGCTCAGGCGCAATGCCTGTAATGCGGTATCGCGGAAATAGACGGCGTGGTCGTAGTGGGCGGCCACGACGGTGAGGATGCTGTCGATACGCTGATTGGAAAACGACTCTCCCCCCGCCCTCCCTGTTAGGGAGGGAGCGGATACCTCTGCTGATCGGGGTGCCTTTTCCTTTTGACGTATGATGGGGCTTATGGCCCATAAGAGGCCGCCGAGGAAGGCAGCGAGGAGGAAAATGGCCGCGATGCGGCTTAATCTTAGACGCGGTGACCGGTTCTTCGGGAGCGAGCCCATTACTCGCTCTTCGAATCCCTCGGAGAGATTCATCTGCTGGGCTTTCTCATCCTGTCGGCGCAGGGCATCGAGCAGCGAAGGATGTGCTTTAGGGACGTCGTTGGTATTCATTGCTCAATCGGTTTATGGTTACATAGAGTTTCTTGCGGATGCGATGCAGACGACTGGTGAGTGCCGTTACCGAACAATCGAGGATAAACGAGATCTCACGCAGTGGCCGCTCGTCGGTGTAGAAAAGATGAATGAGCATGCGTTCCTCAGCAGACAACAGTTCCAGCGCCTTGTCCAACAGTTCTGTACGGTCAGGCTTCCCATCAGCGAGCAGGCGGTCGAGCTCATCGCTCTCCGTAGGGTCCGCCTCGGCTTGATGCTCATCCATCGGCACGAACTGCGGTCGGCGGACACGCAAACGATGCGTCGTGGCGTTGAAGGCGATACGCTTCAGCCAGACGGCAAACGGGGCACGGCTGGCATCGTAGTCGCCCAACCGCTGATAAGCCGCCAACATAGCATCCTGCACCACCTCTTCGGCCTCCTCCTGCACCGGCAGCATACGGCCAACGAAGTGAAGCAGACTGGGAGCGTGGCGATGCACCAGCAGCGCGAAGTCCGTTGTCCGCCCTTCTCTGATGCGCTCTACGAGCTGCTCATCGCTGATTCTGATGTTCTGTTGCATATCTTTAGAACGTGCTTTCTACTTATATATTACCCTTTTTCACGGAAATGTCACGCAAAACATTCAAAAAATCATAAAAAATAGCCTCGCCACGTCTCACGACGCAGCGAGGCCGATGTTCCTATAGGACTTGGCGTTTACTAACTGCTTTATTGAAATCAAGTCTTACTGCTTGCTCTTCTCCTCGCGGGCTCGTTTCCGTTCGCTCTTGCGCATGGGTTGGCGGTTGAATCGCCAGACGGCGTGGAGCAGGACGTAGCGGGGCGGGACGTTGGTCCATGTCTCGATGCGGCCTTGGGCGTTGAGTACGTTGGTGGTGCTTCGCTGCTGTCCGAGGAGGTCATAGCCGTCGAGCATCACGACGAGGTTGCCCTTGAAGAAGGGTCGCGCAAGGCGTGCCTTCCACATCCAGTCGTTGGTGTTCATCGAGGCGTCGGCATAGCCGCGGCGTGCGTTGAAGGTCAGGTCGGTCGATAGTTGAAGCTTCCACGGCAGGTTCAGCAACACGGTGAGCGAGGTCTTGTAGTCGGCCACGTGGAAGTCCGGCCTCTCCCCCCGCCCTCCCCCAAGAGGGAGGGAGCTGCGCGGGCTGTGGAGCCATTGCCACTTGGGTTCGCAGTCAAGCTTCAGGTTGCCGAGGTCGCCGAGGCTGTATCTGGCGACGAACAGCGGGTTCAGGCTGGTGGTGGTGACGGTGCTGCGTTCCAGCTGTGTCGTGCCCGTGAGGTCCACGCTGTGGCGGTAGCCAACGTTCGGCACGACGAAGATGCGCAGTCGGCCTCGTTTGTCGATCGGCAGGTTGCCGATGCCGTAGGCTCCGATGATTTCCCAGTTGCCGTTGATGCTATAGGGCTTGTAGGTTCTAACACCTGTCTCTGGGTCGTAGAGCTGGCTCATGACCGTGGCGTTCTGTGTCAGCACGAAGTCCAATCCACCTGTTAGCTGTATCTGCTTTTTCTTATAGTTCTTCTGATGATGCACCTGGAGGCTGTGGCGGTAGATGTTGCGCAGGTCGGAGTTGCCTTCAGTGATGTTCAGCGGGTCGGTGGCGTCGCGTATGTTGACGAAGTTGAGCATCGAGGGGGCGTCAGCCTTCAGACGGTAGGCGATGAATAGGGCGTTCCCGTTTTCCCATCGTCCCTCGGCATAGCTGTAGTCGGTGTCGAAGAGGACGGTGCGGTGCGTGATGACGGTATCAACCTGTCCGCGCTGGTAGTGCAGCGTGCGGTTGAGCAATCGTATGGGCAGGCGCTGGCTGATGCTCCAACGGCCGTTCTTCATCTTGGGGAACCACCATAGGAATGGCCGCACGGAGTAGTAATGTTCGGTCAGGAGATAATTGTAGCTGTTGGCAGCGTCCATTGTCCGTTCGTATTCCGCCACGGAGGGCAGCACACCAAGATCCAGCGTGTCCGCTCGGTCCATTCTGTCTAAAAGGAAAAGCGAGGATTCGCGCTGCGTGTTGCGGTATTCGTAGCTGAGGTAGGTTTCGAGGTTGAGGCCACGGCGGATGGTCCAATGGTACATACCTTGTGCCCAGAACTTGCCGTGGCGGTCGGGGTGGCCCTTGAAGTATTGGTCGCCATAGTATGGCGACATGCTGGACACGCGCTGGCGGTTGAAGCGGTCGTCGGCTTTCACGTCGTAGCAGGCATCGGTCTCGAATTCCAGATAATCGCTGCTGCCCTCCAACTTGACGGCGGTGAAGGTCGAAAGGTTAGGGTGCAGGGAATAACCACTCCGCGAGCCTTGCTGCAGGTTGGTGTTGATGATGGAGTCATTGGCGTCCCACGCAGATGACTGGAAGAGCGAACGGTTGTTCCATCGTTGATAGTCAAAGCTGGGTCTGACGCGGAGCTGCACCTTCGGGAAGTTGTACTGGAACTGGTTCCACGTGCTCACGCTGACGGACTTGTCTTCCGTCGCCGAACGGCTGTGCTCGCGGGTGTCGCCGCCAGGCAGGTAGTTCACGCGCTCCGTGACGGTTGTCACATCATTCATCGTGTGTTCAGCGCGGACGTTGCCCTCCAGCTTCCACTTCTTGTCGCGCTCCTCGGCGAAATAGTCGATGCCGCCCTGTTGTCGCGTCTGCTGTCCTGGATTTGCTCCCATCGTGTAGCCGCCGCTTTCGCCCGGTCGTTCGCCGTCGTTCAGGTTGTTGGCATTGAAGTAGGCCGCGAGGCGCGAGTGGTCGGTGAAGCGCATTGCAAAGAGGCGGGCGAGATAGCGGTCGGCAGTTCCTCCTCCTGCCTCGGCGTTCACCAGCCATCCGATACTGTATTCCCGCTTCAGCTTCACGTCTATCACATAGCGCTTGTCATTTTCCAGTTGCTGCCCGAGGAATTCACTCTTGTCGCCGTACTTCTCATAAACTTCCAACTGTTTCACCGTATAGGCCGGCAGGTTTTCGAGCATCACACGGTTATTGCCCCGGAAGAAGTCTTTTCCGTTGAGCAGCAGGGCCTCCACACGCTTGCCGTTGACGGTGATTTCGCCTCCGTCCTTCAGCTCTACTCCCGGCAGCTGTTTCACCAGCGCATCGAGCATTGAGCCTTCGGCCAGCTGGAAGGCATCGGCGTTATAGACCACCGTGTCGCCGCGATAGTAGAACATCACCTTCGATGCGGTGACGGTCACCTCGCGCATCGCATGGCGTATGGTCTTGTGCATCAGTATGGGCGGCAGTTCACGCAAGAACTCACGCCTGCCAACGTTGCTCAGGTTATAATCTACGTATGTGGTGTCGTGCCCGTCGAAAGTTGCTTTAAGGATGTATGCTTGCTGCCGATGAGGGACCTCGAAGTAGAAGTCCGACGTATAGCCGCTGTTATCCATATTCATCCAAAAGGATTTAGCCTCCCGTGTATCTATTATGGTGCTGTCCCGTGTCATTAATGTCACCGCAGCTCCAGGCAGGTCATTGCGAGTCATGTTGTCCAGCACTTTGCCGTGAATGCTCATCATGTCTTTATCCCGTTTGCGTTGCACATAGATCTGGCGCACGGACTTCTTCACCTTCACCCGCACGGGCAGCCCTTTCGTCAGTCGTTCCACGGCTTCGGGCACATCCACTTCTTCAGGCAATGCCGATGTCTCCACCTGCAATCCTTGGAGTTCGTCGGCCACGAACGTTATCGTCCAATCCTCTTGCTGCTCGTTGAGGCGGGCGAGGGCATTTGAGAGAGAGGAAGACCCACCCCCTGAGGACCCTCCCCCCGCCCTCCCTTGTAGGGAGGGAGTGGTTACCTGTGCGGATGCAGACCCTTCCGCCGCCCTCCCGTTGAAGGAGGGAACGGTTACCTGTGCTAATAATAAGATGAAGAATAATAAGAGTTTGTATGTTGTTCTCATGTTGTTTTAAGCTTTAAATATATTGCATAAGGTATCTACTCCCTCCCTTACAGGGAGGGTGAGGGGAGGGTCTTCCCCTGTACGAAGATAGTATCTCTCTGCTCTGTCAGACTCAGTTCGTCCAGCTCATTCAAGTTCTCAATGAACGACGCCAGGCTGTCCTCCTGGTTCCATTTCGTGTGGATGCGCAGTGCCTTAAGCTCTTCGTCGCTAAAGAAGACGGCTTTGCCGTAATGGGCTGCAACAACGGTGAGCATGGAGTCTAAGCGGACGTCGGCAAAGAGCAAAAGACCCCCTTCCCGCTCAAGACCCCCTCCCCGCTCCCCCTCAAGGGGGAGAGTGGATACCCCTGCTGATCGGGGGGCCTTTTCCTTTTGGCGTATGAGGGGGCTTATGGCCCATGTGAGGCCGCCGAGGAAGGCGGCGGCAAGGAAGATGGCGGCGATGCGATGAAGGGAAGAAGACCCTCCCCTCACCCTCCCTTGTAGGGAGGGAGTGGTTACCTTTGAAGATGAAAGTATGCAGCCTTCAACACATTCTACTCCCTCCCTACAAGGGAGGGTGAGGGGTGGGTCTTTTACTTTCTCCCACTCCCTCTCTATCTCCTCCTCAGTCAGTTCTGCATCGGCCTTGGCTGCAGCGACGCTGCCATGGGTCATGGCCATCAACGTATAGAGCTCGCGACACTCGCTGTCTCTGAGGATGTCGCGCCACTGCTCTTCGGTATATCGTTCCGGCTGCTCCATCATGTGCAGCAGAACGTCGGTCTTAGGCTCGTTTTTCATAATTCACAATTCATTATTAAGGTGTTGACGTAATTGGTTCATCGCGCGACGCAGGTACTTATAGATCGTCGTCTCGCTGGTGCATAGTTGCTGGGCAATCTCGCGGAAAGTCAGGCCCTGCTCGAAGTGCAGCCTGACGACCTGCCGGCATACGGGGGGCTCCAACTGTCCAATGCCTTGCTCCAGCAGTCGCGACTCCTCGCACAGCTGTTCCGCCGATTTCGCTTCCACCTCCTGTTCCAGGAGATAGAGCCGCTGGATGCGCTGCTGGATGGAACGGTTGCGCAGCTGGTTCAGGCAACGGTTGCGCACCGCGGCAAGCAGATAGCCGGCGCCTTCCGTGCGGCCGGCCTCTGCCATCCGCACAAACACGTCAGCCACGACGTCCTTGCTCTCTGCCTCATCGTGCAGCAGCGTCATGGCCAGCCGGTACATCCCGCGGTAGTGCGTGCGGAACAGTGTTTCGAGTGCTTCGTTGTCTTTCATACACCTTCTATAACACATGAATCGCGATTTACTAAACCCTCGCGACCGAAAAAGTTTCCTTTCTCGCTGCAAAAATACGTTTTTATCTTCATAAATATGGAGCTTAGGCTACAAAAATACTCCACCACGTCATCACGACGCAGTGGAGTTGATGCCTATAGGTCTTTCGTTAACTAACTGCTTTATTATTGAAATCAAGTAATCAATCTTTTTTCTTCGGCTGTTTGTTGAAGCGCCAGACCGCGTGGAGGAGAACGTAGCGGGGCATGACGTTGGTGTAGGTCTCGGTGCGGCCTTGGGCGTTCATCACGCGGGTTACGTTCGAGAGCTGGCCGAGGATGTCGAAGCCGTCGAGGAGGACGAGGAACTTACCCTTGAAGAAGGGACGTGAGAGGCGGGCGTTCCAGACGAAATCGTTGGTGTTCAGCGCTGCGTCGGCATAACCGGTGCGAGTGTAGAGGTTGAGGTCGGTAGAGAGGTCCAGCTTCCACGGCAGCTTCAGGATGGCCGAGAGGGAGGTGCGGCAGGTGAAGGCGCTGAAGTCCTGGAAATCCTGACGGTCGCTGCTGAGGCGTTCCCACACGGGTTGGCAAACGAGTTCAAAGTGGTGCTTGCCGATGTCGGCCTTAAAGGAAGGCAACAGCGAGAGGGCGAGGCGTTTGACTTTAGAACGCTGGGGACCAGTCGACTTCGCTGCATCACCGGCCGTCGTACCCACGAGGTCGACGCTCTGGCTGTGGGTGACATGGAAGGGCAAGTCGAGATTCAGTTTGTTGGTCGAGTCGAGGGCGCAGTGGAAGGTGTAGCCGGCATCGGTGGTATAGTTGCCGTTGACGTTCTCCGGACGGTAGGTGCGTGCACCCGTCCGGGTATCGTAGGTGCAGCCCATCGCAATGGCATTGAAGGTGCGCTTTTGGTGCCATTCCATGTAGTGATAGCCTCGCTTGAACCTATAGCTGCCACTTACGCCGAAGTCGGGCGTGACTGACGGATGCAGACGGGTGTTGCCCAGCCGAACGTTCATCGGGTCGGTGTCGTCGCGCAGGTCGATGCGTTGCTCGAGTGCAGGCAGCACCTGACGGATGCCCATGGTCATCCCTATCTGGCCGTTCTTGAAGTCGAGGTAGGTGTTATCGTCCATGGTGATGCTGACGGCTGTGCGGCAGAGCGTGGTGTCGATGCTGCCGCGCTGGTAGTCGAGGTGCTGCTGGTGCAGGGTGATGTCGCCGTTGAGGAGCGTCCATATCTGCCCGTAGGATGCTTTGTTGAACTTGTAGCCGAGGTTGATGTCCAGCTTGTGGCGGTTCTCGTGGGAGTGGCTGTCGAAGCTGTTCGCGCGGTCCATCACCTGATAGTAGTCGGTGAGGGAGGGGAGGAGAGTGGTGGCCTCGGCAGACCCACCCCCCGCCCTCCCTATAAGGGAGGGAGTGGTTACCTTTGTAGATGAAGAAGACTGCCAGTCAGAACATTCCACTCCCTCCCTCACAGGGAGGGTGAGGGGTGGGTCTTGGAGGGTGAGAAGTGGGTCTTGTTCTTCCAGCAGATACAGCGTTGAGCGGTGATGCTGCCATAGGTGCTCGAAGCTGTATGTGGCGTGAATTGCTCGCCAGCCTTCGCCGAGGGGGATGTTGTAGCCGACGTTGAAGTAGGCTTTGCCGTCGCGGGTGGGGTGGTTGTCGCGGAGGTGGTGGAAGGAGGAAGACCCACCCCCCTGCCCCTCCCTTATAGGGAGGGGAGTAGAATGTGTTGAAGGCAGCGTACCCTCATCCTCGAAGGTAACCACTCCCTCCCTACAAGGGAGGGTGAGGGGAGGGTCTGCTATTCTAACCTCTTGCCTATCGAACATCCGTTCCTCCCGACCGATGAGGTTGATGCCGGCGCCGAGGCGGAGGTTCTCGTTGGTGTGGGGAATCTTGATGGTGGCTCCAGTGTGGAAGGTGCCGTCCCAGGTGTGACCACTGCCTGAACCTTGTCGCAGGATTCGGTTGACGAGGGTGTCACGTAGGTTGATGCGTGAGGCATTGGGGCTGAAGAGGTCGTTCAGGAGCTGGCGGCTGACGTCGGCCACGGGCGCGTTGAAGGTGGCCGAGGCGAGGTCGGAGCTGTTGTTGAAGTGGTGGTACTTGAATTCCGGGTCGATGTGCCAGCGCACGTTCTTGAAGTTGCGGTAGAAACTCAGCCATCCTCCCAGGCGCAGGTCCTCGCCCGTGCGGCTGCTGAAGCTGTGGTCGTAGGTGTCGCCCGTGGAGAGGTAGTTCTGGCGCACGGTGCGCGTTGCGCCCTCGGTGCGTTGGTGGTTGACGGATACGTTGCCGGAGGTCTCCCACCGCTTGTTGCGGTCGCTGACGAAGCCGCCGATGTCGGCACGCTCGGTGCGCCGCAGGTCGTTGGTCTTGCCGCGCTGCCAGTTGTCGCTCTCGCCGGGTCGGCTGTCATCGTCCAAGTTGTTGGCGTTGGCCACGATGGCGATGCGCGAGAAGTCGGAGTGGCGCATGGCGAAGAGGCGGGCGAGGTAAGGCGAGTTGAGAGTTGAGGGTTTAGCGTTTAGAGCAGGCTGCGCTTGGTTGTCCCTAAGGCCGCCTCCCGCTTCCACGTTCACCAGCCATCCCACCATGTACTCCTTCTTCAGTCGCACGTCGATGACGTGGCGCTGCGAGTGCTCGTCCTTGATGCCTAACCACTCGTTCTCGGCGGTCTGCTTGTCGTAGATGGCGATGTCCTTGACGGTGTAGGCAGGCAGGTTCTCGAGCATGAGCTTGCGGTCGTGGCGGAAGAACTCCTTGCCGTTGAGCAGCAGGTCGTCCACGAACTTACCTTCGTGGTAGATGCGGCCGTCGGACTTCATCTCCACGCCGGGCAGCTGCTTGATGAGTGCGTCGAGCATGGAGCCTTCGGCGAGGATGAAGGCGTCGGCGTTGTAGATGATGGTGTCGCCCTTGTAGTAGAATTTGACTTTGGAGGCCGTGACGGTCACCTCTTTCATCGTGCTGGCCTGCGGCGCCAGGTAGAAGGGAGGCAGGCCGCGTTCGTACTCGCGCCGGCCCACTTTGTCGATGGTATATTCCACGTAGGTGGTCTGATAGCCCATGAGGCTGATGCGGAAGAGGTACTTTGCCGGACGGGCGGGAACTGTGAACGAAAACTCGCTGGTCTCCCACGAGAAGCCCTCGGCGTGCCACTTCTGGTAGGCTTCCTTCTGCTCGATGACCGTGCTGTCGGGGCGCATCAGCACCACCGTGGCGCCGATCAAGTCTTTGTGGGCACGGATGTCCTGCACCACGCCCTGCAACTTCAGCTGGCGTTCCACCTTCACCCCTTCGTGCTGCACGTAGATGTGCTTGCCATGTACTTTCACCTTCACAGGCAGACGCTTGCATGCCCGCATGACAGCCTTCACCGCGTCCAGTCCATCAGCCTTTGTGGTCGGTGCCTTTAGCTCTTCCAGGCCATCGGAGATGATGTCGATGGTGTATTCTGTCTGAGACCGTTCTATGTTGCGGAGAACGGTGAGAAGCGAGTCGGACTCTTGAGCAGTAAGGGAACACGTCAAAGAGCACATATATATAATAAGGTATATGATACGTTTCATTGTGCGCCCTCCTCGTCGTTAGTGGTTTCAACGAAGATGGTATCATCCTGCAAGGTCAGGCGCAGGCCGTCGAACATGTTGAGGTGCTCGATGAAGGCGGCGAGGGAGTCCTCTGGATTCCAGGTGGTGATGAACTTCATGCCCATAGCTGCCGAGTCGCGGAAGCAGACTTCGCAGTTGTAGTGGGCAGAGACGACGCTGAGGATGCTGTCGAGGGGTAGGTTGGAGAAGGATATGGAAGAAGAGGACCCACCCCCCGCCCTCCCTGTAAGGGAGGGAGCAGATACCTTTGTGGGCTGGGGTGGCTTCGTCGTTTGGTTGGTGCGTAGAAGAGGGACGAAAGCCCATGCCAGGCCGCCGAGGAAGGCGGCGGCAATGAAGATGGCGGCAATGCGATGAAGAGCAGACCCTCCCCTCACCCTCCCTGTGAGGGAGGGAGTAGAATGTGTTGAAGGCAGCGTACTCTCATCCTCAATGGTAACCACTCCCTCCCTTATAGGGAGGGTGAGGGGTGGGTCTTCTTCCTTTTTTACATCATATGCTCCCCGCAGCCGCACCATCACGTCATAGTGCTTGCGCATCTCCTCGTCGGCCAGCAGTTCGCTGATCTGTTGCTCTGTGTAGCGTTCAGGGTGCTCAATCATATCGAGCAAGAGTTCCAGTTTATCCATATTGGGTCAGGGATTATGGGTTAAAGCGTGCTTTGAGTTTGCGAATGCCCTGAGCCAGGTGTTTGTAAACGGCCGCCTCGCTTATGCCAAGTTGCTCTGCAATCTCGTGGTAACGCTTCTGCTCGCGGAAGCGCAGCAGCACCACTTCGCGCGTCTGCGGCGTCAGTTCGGTCTCGATGAATTGCAACATCGCTTCCATCTCGTCCTTCGGCTCGGCGGTCTGCAGTTCCTCGCTCACGTCCTCGCCTATGGGCAACAAACGATGCACTCGCTCCGACAAGCGCTTGTGGCGCAGCAGGTTCAGGCAGCGGTTGCGCACGGCTGTGAACAGATAGGCGTGGCTCTGCGCACGTTGCTCCTCAGCCAGGCGGGCAAAGACGTCGCTCACCACGTCGCGGCTCTCTTCCTCGTCGCCCAATAGGCGCAGAGCCAGCCTCAGCATTGCCGTGCGATGCTGTTCGTAGAGTCCTTTAATGTCTGGCTTAACGTTCATTCGCTGGGTTGTCTTTTTACTTATAAGACACTCGGATGTCTTTTTCCCCAACCCTATGCCCGTAATTATTTCAAAAAATTTTGTTGAAATAGTTGTCACATGTCATCCCTTCATCGGTTCCATGTGTATGCTGGTGTGCGTCGATGGCCCGAAGCGCTCTTTCAGTCGTCGCTCTATGGTCGTGGCGCGGTCGTGGGCTTCGCCTAAGGGCGTGTCCTTGTCCATGCGGATGTGTACCTCGATGGCTATGCGTGAGCCGATGCGACGGGTGCGCAGGTTATGGGGCTGTGCGATGCCCGGGCACGAGGCGATGATGTCGAGGATCTCCTGCTCCGTCTGCTCGGGCAGCGAGTGCTCGGTCAGCTCATCGACGCTCTGCTTGAGCAGCTTGTAGGCCACTTCGGTCAGCATCAGACCCACGACGACCGACGCTATTGGGTCGAGCACCGTCCATCTTTGGCCCAGGAAGATGGCGCCACCGATGCCTATGGCAGCCCCGATAGACGAGAGAGCATCGCTGCGATGGTGCCAGGCGTTGGCTATCATCGCCGGTGAGTTGAGTGCCTTGCCTCGGACTACGGTGTAGCGGTAGAGCATCTCTTTAACGGCTATCGACAGCAAGGCCGCCCACAGTGCCAGTGTGCTCGGGGCCTCCAGCTCTGCTCCTCGAGCCCATGCCAGAATCTTGCCGACGGCCGCGATGATGATTCCGGCGGCGGCCGCCACCAGCGCCACGCCGATGATGAACGTGGCGAAGGTCTCGAACTTGCCGTGGCCGTAGTCGTGCGACGTGTCCTGCGGCTTGCTGCTGATGCGCACGAACACCAGCACGACGATGTCCGTCACGAAGTCCGACAGCGAGTGGACGGCATCGGCCATCATCGCGGAGCTATGCCCAATGACGGCTGCTACGAACTTGAAGATGAGCAGCACAAGGTTTCCGAGGCTGCCCACAAGCGTCACTTTATAGATTTCTTGCTCTCTTTTCATCAGTTTTTTGCGTAGAAAAGGTTTTTTGTGGCGAATAATAGTTATCTTTGCCGACGGTTTTTTAACGCATACAAACGTAATATGACAAGCTCTTCACTCTCTCAGATTCTGCGCTCTGCATTCCTGGCTGGAGTCTGCATAGGCATTGCAGGTTTCGGTTATCTTGCCGAGAAAAGCATCGTCGGTGCCGTGCTCTTCGCCTTCGGCTTGCTGACGGTAGTTCACTACAGCCTGAAGCTTTACACAGGCACTGCGGGCTTCATCCGTCGCGGTGAGGTGGGCTCGCTGTTTCTGATATTATTGGGCAATATCATTGGTTGCCTGGCTGTAGCGCTGATAGCGCGCTGCTCGCCAATGCCTCTGCAGGAGACGGCACAGGGCGTGCTCGAGGGGCGGCTGGCTGTTGGTCCGCTCAAGGGCGGTGTGCTGGCCATCGGTTGTGGCTTCATCATGACTACCGCCGTGACGTTTGCCCGCGTCGGCAAGAACCTTCCGCTGCTCTTCGGAGTGCCTTTGTTCATCATGTGCGGCTTTCCCCACTGCGTTGCCGACGCTTTCTACTACCTCTGTGCGCCCCTTGATTTTTGGGCAGCACATTGGCTAGAGATAGCTGAGTTCTACGTTGCCATTGTCATAGGCAACTTCATAGGCTGCAACCTCTATCGCGCCGTGATGCCGCCCTCGCGTGAGTGATGGCTTTTGCGATAGGCTGGCTTTTGCGATACGGCCCGCAGCATTGGTTTGTCTCACCGGTGAGACTGTCGTGTCTCATTGGTGAGACTAATTTGTCTCACTGGTGAGACAGCCGCTTTCGTCTTATCTTATGTGACGTTTGCGCGTGGGAAAATAGCTCCCGTTCTGAGGTCAGTCGGACAACTGTTCTTTCAGCAACCAATAGGGGTCTTCCTTGAAGCGCTGCCAGTCGGCTTCGAGAGCGCTGCGCAGTGCCCGCAGGTGGTCGTGGGAGGCGGTGGTGTTGTCGCTGTTGTGGTCGAGGCGGTAGAGGTATTCGAGCAGGTTCCAGCAGATGGTGTACTGGCCGCAGGCCACGAGGGCTTCGGGCTTGTGCTGCTTGCGGTCGGCCTCGCTCCACCATAGCGTTGTGCCCATGCTTGTGGCCACGTCGGTGGTCTTGTAAACGGCCTCGCTGGGCTCCATCATCACTTCCTCTTCGGCCGTGAGGTGCTTACCGAAGTTCTCACTTGTGCCCAGTTCGTAGAGCCCGTTCATGATGCGGCGGTTTGTCCATTGTTCGTCCTTGTAGATGGTGACGTAGTTGAGCGAACGAATGTGCTTCATAAACACTCTGTCGGTCAGCGCCAGCATTGATGTCGCACGCGAGAGGAAGAGGTTGATATACTTGGAGAACGGTATCGTCAGCAGTCCTTTCCAATTGAAACTGAAGGGCACGCGGCGGGCGTATTTGCTTACGAGGCAGCGCGTGACGATTGATGTCGTCAGGCGCAAGAGTGCAAATACGATGGTGAGGCTAAGGAAGAATCCGAACCAGAAGCCTTTTGGCACCCATAGCAGGAATTGGGCCATGAAGACTACGAAGAGGTTGAGCGCTATGTTCACCTTGCGCACCGACAGGCGGTCCATGATGCGGCTCTCGTGGTAGGCGTAGTTGACCTCCTGACCACGGCCGGCATCAGAGATGATGAAGAGGTCAATGTTCTTGCGCTTGCGTAGCAGCACGATGGGCTCGATGCCCTGATTGTCGACAACGCCGCCGTCCATAAGCGCCACCTCGCCTTTCTCTGCGAAATAGTCGGCGAAGCGAGGGTCGTGACCAACCTTGAAATCCTGCGGCAGCATAAGAGCCTCGAAGCCTCCGGGGAAGCACGACGAGGCTGCAAAGACCTCTGCCAGCAGTATCTCTGCTGCCACGTCCCTCTTCAGGCTGTAGGCCGTATTGCCTATGGTGCCCCGTGAGGTGGTGTTCTTCTCCGTCTTTACGGCCTCACCCACATGGAAGCGGAACTCAAGGGCGTTACGGAAGTCGGTGGCGTTGGCCGAGAAATCGTCGATGCTGATGTCCTCAATCTTGGCCATAAGGTCGCCTAAGGTGGCTCCGTGGAAGATCTCTTCGTCGTAGATCTTTACCATCTCGCGAATAAGGGAGTGATTGGTGCTCTGGCCGCAGAGAAACTCGCGGCTGGCACGTCCAATGAGGTCTTTGTGCAGAAGAATGTCGTAGAGCTCGCGAAGCATCTGCTCTTCGCTTTTGCCCTGACTCTGACAAAGGATGAGCCACAGACCGGTGAGCGACCCTCCCGAGATGGTCGAGACGGCTTTCACATGGCTGAGCAAGCTGCTGCCGTCAGTGCCCTTGAGGTGGCTGAGATAGGATAGTAGTCCAAGATGAAAGGTAGCAGCTCGGAAGCCGCCGCCGGAAAGGCTAAGTGCGATGGTCATATATTTTGATGTTAAATGTAAACCGTGATGCCGTGCTTTGCGAACTGACTGATGCAGCGGTCGATGGTAGTGTCAGAGGGAATGGCAAGGGGTATATTGTCGGGGTTGTAGTGCGTTCCTCGTCGGCTGTGCTTGTCGCGCCCCATCTCATGATAGGGTAGCAGGGCCACTGCAGCGAGGGGGGTATGGCCTTCGGCATACTTGGGGCCGAGGGCTTTTATGAAAGTTGCCGTGGCTTCAATATTCTCCTCGTCGGCATTGATGCCTTCGATGAGCGGTATGCGGAATTGGATGACGGCTCCAATCTGGGCCAACATACGTATGTTGTCGAGGATACGGCGGTTGGAGACGCCCGTGACGCGGCGGTGCTTCTCGTCGGCCATCACTTTCAGATCCACAAGGAACAGGTCGACCAGCGGCGCTATCTCCTGCACAACCTCGGCCTTGGCGTAGAGCGTAGTGTCTAGAGCTCGGTGCAGACCTCGCCGGCCCAGTTCAGCGAGCAGCGGCTTTATCTCGGATGCCTGCATGAGCGGTTCGCCTCCGCTTATGGTGACGCCGCCGCCGCTTTCCACCATGATCTCGCGCTCTTTCTCCACCTCGGCCATCAGTTCGTCGATGCTCCATTGGCGGCCGCACACTTCAAGCGCAAGGGTGGGGCAGGAGGATAGTGACGAATCTGCTTTGCCCGAATCTGGAATAAGATTATCATCAGATGGCAAATGCGAGCTGATGTACTCAAGTTGGTGCGGGTAGATACCGCAGCTGTTGCAGCCGATGCATTTATTTCGTTTGAACAGCCACTCGGGCTGCGGCCGCCACGATTCGGGGTTGTGGCACCACACACACCGCAGCGGACATCCCTTGGCGAAGAGCGTCGTGCGGATGCCTGGGCCGTCGTTGATGGCGTAGCGCTTTATATCGAAAACAATCATTTTGTGAGGGTTCGCGTTATTCTATGTGCAAAAATAGCTGAAAAAGTGTTTGTGGCCAAACATTTCTGTTTTTTTCTGCTATTTTATTATTACCTTTGCGCCTGCATATGAAAGCTACTATACCTTACATTGAAAAGAAGTTTGCCGAGTTCAATGCCAAATGCTTCGGCGGCAAGCTCGCGCCGTTGCCTATTCGTCTGGGCAACGGACGTTCGTTCCTGGGTAAACTGATGTATAAGCGTAGGCGCGTTCCCTTCAACTGGTGGCGCTATTCGGATTTCGTGCTCGTGATAAGTACGCGCTTCGATTTGCCCGAGGAAGTCGTGGAAGACACAATCCTCCACGAGATGATTCACTATTACATCCACTCTCATCGGATGGAGGACACCAGCGCCCACGGCAAAATCTTCAGGCGGATGATGAACAATATCAATCGGCGCTACAAACGCCATATCACCATTCGCCATAAGTATACGGCCGAAGAGCAAGAGAGCGATACTGAGCGGCGGCAGCACTTCGTGTGCGTCAGCGCACTGAGTGATGGGCGCACAGGAGTGACGCTGGCTGCCCACACGCGCCTGTTACAGCTTTGGGACGCCATGCCACAGGTGCCCAGTGTGAGCGAATGCAGTTGGTACATAACCTCTGATCCGTTCTTCAATCGCTTCCCGCGTTCTATTACGCCCAAGATATATGCCGCCTCCGACGAAGAGGTCCGGCAGCACCTTGAATCCGCCAGCCGACTCATCCGCACGGGCAACCAAGTGAGGATGGAGGACGAGAATCAAAATGAGGAGTGAAAGGCTTCAGCTACATCCCCCTCTCCAATAGGCGAGGGGTGATGTCTCATTGCGGAAGCTAAAGTGAAAAAAAAGAAGATTGTGAGCGTGGCCCTGCTTCTCGAGGTTAGGGGCGGCAGAGCGTTGTGGCACAATATTTGCAAGAGAAAGGCAAACAATCATACATTAATATATTATTATGTCAGAAGAACTGAAAGAGAAAGATGAGAGCCTCGACACTGCCGAGGCCACTGAGAACACATCAGCAAATACCGAAGAGATTGCCGTAGAAGGAGCTTCGGCCGATGCTGCCGCCTCAGCCGACACCTCAGCCGAGGAGCAGACGCCCGAACAGCAGCTGGCCCTCGCTCAAGCCCAGATTGAGGAGCTGAAGACACAGGCGCTATATAAGCAAGCTGAGTTTGAGAACTACCGCAAGCGCACGATAAAGGAGAAAGCCGACCTAATCCTAAACGGCTCAAAGTCAGCCGTGACGGCGCTCCTGCCTATCGTCGACGACCTTGAGCGGGCATTGCCTTCGATGAAACAGGCAGAAGACGTGGCTGCCGTGGCCGAGGGCGTGGAACTAATTTACCAGAAGTTCCTTAAGGCGCTGGCTGGGCTGGGCGTGAAGCCTATCGAGACCGAGGGCAAAGACTTCGATGTTGATCTCCATGAGGCCGTAGCGCAAGTGCCTGGAGTTCCCGATGAGCAGAAAGGCCGCGTAATCGACTGCATAGAGAAAGGCTACACTCTCAACGACCATGTCATACGGCACGCCAAAGTGGCAGTAGGCATGTAGTTTTGGCACAAGTAACTTTTTGAGCAGCGAGGGCGATCAAGCTTGCTTGTATTTGAAATACATCCCGTCCTGGGTTCAGTGGCCGGCGGTTCGTCCGCCGGCGCCCGTCCTCAACCCTCCGCTCTGCCGCTTAGCTCTGCTAAGAACTTTCAACTTTGAACTTTGAACTTTTAATTTTGAACTTTGAACTACGGGCGCAGCCCGTGAATATATGGACCAGAAACGAGATTACTATGAAGTGCTTGGGGTTGCCAAGAATGCCACAGAGCAAGAGATAAAGGCAGCCTACAAGAAGATGGCTATAAAATACCATCCCGACCGCCAGGGCGACAAGTCTGAGGCTGAGAAGAAAGAGGCCGAGGCTAAGTTCAAAGAGGCGGCCGAGGCTTATGATGTGCTCCATGACCCGCAGAAGCGCCAGCGCTACGACCAGTTTGGTTTCGCAGGCGTGGGCGGTGCCGGCGGGGGCTATCAGAATATGTCGATGGACGATATCTTCTCGCAGTTCGGCGATATCTTCTCCGACCTCTTTGGCGGCGGAGCATCGTTCGGAGGCTTCGGAGGTTTCGGTGGCTTTGGCGGCGGACGTGGTCAGCGCAAGCCTATGCACAAAGGCGGCGACCTGCGCCTGAAGGTGCGTCTGACGCTCAAGGAATGTGCCACCGGCGTCACCAAGAAATTCAAGGTCAAGAAGAAAGTCACCTGCAACCACTGCCACGGCAGCGGCACCGAGAATGGTGCGGGCGACACCACGACCTGCCAGACCTGCCACGGCACAGGCTACGTGCTGCGCTCGCAGCGTTCCGTCTTCGGAATGATGCAGACGCAGAGCGTATGCCCCGACTGCCAGGGCGAGGGCCAGATTATCAAGAACAAATGTCACCAGTGCGGCGGCACGGGCGTCACCACGGGCGAGGAAGTCGTGGAGGTGAAGATACCAGCCGGCGTGCAGGATGGCATGGTGCTCAACGTGCCCGGCAAGGGCGATGCAGCCATTCGCAATGGCGTGCCAGGCGACATTCAGGTGTTCATCGAAGTGGAGAAGGACAAGGACTTCATCCGGCAGGACTCCGACCTTATCTACAACCTACTCATCGACGTGCCCACGGCAGCACTCGGCGGAAGCGTCGAAGTGCCGACGCTCGACGGCAAGGTGAAGCTGAAGATCGACCCAGGTACTCAGCCGGGCAAGGTGCTGCGTCTGCGCGGCAAGGGCATGCCCTCGCTCCAGGGCTACGGCTACGGCACGGGCGATCTTATCGTGAACATTTCCGTGTATATCCCCGAGACGCTTTCGCGCGATGAGAAACAGGTGCTCGAGAAGCTTCAGCAGAGCGAAAACTTCCGTCCCAGCGCCAGCACAAAGAACTCTTTCTTCAATCGATTCAAGCAAATGTTTGACTGATGGATTACGCTTCAGTTATTGATTATCTCTACCACGCAGCCCCCATGTTCTCCAACATAGGGGCTGGCGCATATAAGGAGGGACTTGCCACGACGCGAGCCCTCGACGAACATTTCGGACATCCTCACCGCCGCTTCCGCACTATCCACGTGGCCGGCACCAACGGCAAAGGTTCCGTCTCTTCGACGCTCGCTGCCGTGCTCCAGTCGGCAGGACTGCGCGTGGGGCTCTACACCTCGCCCCACCTCGTTGACTTTCGCGAGCGCATACGCGTCGATGGCGAGATGATTCCCGAAAAACGAGTCATAGACTTCGTTGAACAAGAGAGGGCTTTCTTCGAGCCTCTGCAGCCCAGCTTCTTCGAACTCACTACGGCACTTGCCTTCCTCTATTTCGCTGAGCAAGAGGTTGATGTGGCCGTGGTTGAAGTGGGACTGGGCGGGCGCCTCGACTGCACTAATATCATCAGCCCCGACCTCTGCGTCATCACCAATATCTCCTTCGACCATCAGCAGTTCCTCGGCGACACGCTCCCGCAGATTGCTGCAGAGAAGGCTGGCATAATGAAAGCCGGCGTCCCTGTGGTCATAGGCGAGACCAACGGCCATGCCGATGTTCGCGACGTCTTTGTCAGCACTTTCGAGTCACTGGCCGATGCATCGTCTGCTGACGCCGAAGCTGCCGTTGCTGCGCTCACTCCTGTCATTCGCTTTGCCGACGAGGAGCACTTTCCGCCTATCGACTTTGAACTGAAGGGCGACTATCAGCGCGCCAACAAAGCCACCGTGCAGTGCGCCCTCGATGAGCTGCGCCGTCAGCCTTTCTATGCTGAACGCATCACCGATGAGGCCATTTCCGATGGCTTCGCCCACGTCATGGAGCTTACAGGTCTGCGTGGCCGATGGCAGCAGCTTCAGGCGGAACCTACAGTGGTCTGCGATGCAGGGCATAACGCTGCCGGCATCACATTTGTCTCTGGCCAACTGCAGCGCGAGGTGGCGCGCTTGCGTGAGCAGGGAAGTGGTTGTCTGCGCCTCGTCTTTGGTATGGTGGGCGATAAAGACTACCTCGGCGCGGCTGCTATGCTGAGTCGCCTCGATCCCGAACTCACCAGATTCTATATTACTCAGCCCTCTTGTGCCAGGGCCCTCCCTGCAGCGGAATTGGCCAGTACCTTCCGCAACAGCGGCGCTTCCGACTTGCGTGAGTTCACATCCGTTGATGCTGCCGTAAATGCCGCCCTTGCCGATGCCGCCCCCTCCGACTTCATCTTCGTCGGCGGCTCCTGCTATGTAGTGGCAGATTTGTTCAGCTCCTGCTTCGCAGAATAATAGTCCACTTGAAAAAGGCAGCAATTGTTCTGTCGCCCCTTTAGGGCTCTATATACCAGCTTGATTCTCAGGAAGGGGTGAAACCCCTTCCTGTATTCTTTCGTCCTTTCAGGACTTTTTCAAGTGGGCTTTACAATTATTTTGCTTAGACATTTTTTGAAAAGTTTTTCAAAAAAGGGTTCATCTTACATTGTAAGTCGCTGATTACCAATGATAGCTCCGCTAGGGCTTTCTCATCCAATTACCCACTTGCTGCCCGGGATGAGGGAGAGAAGGCGTGTGGTGATCCAGCAGCAGATGAAGGTGAGGATTGCGATGACGGGTATGGCAGCCCACACGGGTATGATGGGGTTGGCGGGATTGCCCTGGATGAAGACTGCACTGATAGGCGCGAGGAAAAGGAGGTGCATGAGATACATTCCAAAGGTGAGCTTCGAAGTCGTCGTAAGCAGGCGCGGTGCCTGTTGTCTCTCAATGCATGTGAAGAGGAGGAAGGCTCCGAAGGTGGCCAGTACGACATTTGGTGTGCAGAACTCCCAGCTCCACTCGAGCAGCGGCGTCTCAATGAGCTCGCCGGGCGTGCCGCGCCACCAGAACGACCATGCCGTGAAGGCGGCTCCAATGACGAAGCACACAGCTCCTACGCGCAGACGTTTGGCCCGCGACCAATGAATATGCTTGTGTATGTAGTGCGCCAGCACGAGGTAGCCGAGGTAACCGGAACAGTACCAGAGTGCATCGTAGCGGTTCCAGAAACAGGCGCCCCACAGCTCGGGCGTGATGAGGCGTTGAATCCACGGCATCAGGGTCGATATTCCGAAGATGCCGAGGAAGATACGTTCGTCGCGCGCCGAGGCTCGCTCGAGCCAGGGTGATACTACGGGTATGATAAGATAGAGGCTTATGAGGGGGTACATAAACCAGAGGTGCCCTGCCATGGATGGGAAATTGAAAGGCAGGCGGCGCAGGTCGGCCATCGACTGCTCCCACGTCATAGCGCCCCATGCCAGAGGCAGGAAGGTGTAGATGAGCATGAAGATCACCATCGGAGGTAGGATGCGGCGGAAACGGCGTCGATAGAATTCGCCCATGCCCTGACCTTCGGGCAGCGGCGCTAGGAGGAATGCCGACACCACTATAAATAAAGGTACGCACGTGCGCGCGATGCCACCGTCGTAGAAGGCCACCCAAAAGCGGTTGGCTTCGTTGGCTAGCATCGAGACGTTACCCGCCAACCCCGATGAGTCGGCACCATAGAAATTTTCACTGGCGTGGACAAGCATCACAAGGAAGCAGGCCACGACACGGATGTAGTCGATGAAAACAATACGTGGTTTAGACATAATTCAACATTGAACATTGAACATTGAACATTGAACTTTTGGAGCAGCGAGTGCAATCAAGCTTGCTTGGTTTGCCGAGTCGTGACAAAAGTCAGCGAAGCTAACTTGGAACATTGAACTTTGAACATTGAACATTCACCTACTGCCGAGGCAGCGTCTTTCCATTGTCCATTGTCCATTCTCCATTGTCCATTCTCCATTATCCATTGTCCATTCTCCATTATCAATTATCCATTATCACTCTTCCTTCCCCTCAATCTTGCTCATGCTGTCATTTGCGAAGTCGAGGGCATAGTAGACCTTCTTGGGCTTGAGCACCTTCTTGAATTCAGCCGTATATTTCCTCCGTACCACCAGTTCCTGTTCTTCGCTCTTGAGTTTGGCTTCGAGCAGTTGGTTGGCTTGGTTGTCGGTGAGTGTGCCGGCTTTCTCGGCGGCTTTGTATTTGTCCTTGACATCGTCGTAGATGTCGCCGGCAGTTTTGCGCTCGGCGAGATATGCTTTCAGTACGGGTGCAAATAGTGCTTCGGTCTTTTTGTCGAGGTGGAGGTTCCTCATAGTGTAGTCGTAGCGCTTTTGCACTTTCGACTGTGCGATGGCAGTTGTGCTTACGCCGGCAAAGAGTGCTGCGGCGATGGCGATGGTCATTAGTTGTTTCATAGTTGTCGTTTATTTTGGTTTTTTGTTATGATTTTTCTTTGCTTTGACAGCATCGTGCGTCCAAGGTTTATTCGCTGCACCGAAGAGCAGGGGGATGAGGTCGGCACGCCCAATGCGTCGCAGTTCTGCCTCTATGGCGTGACGCTCCTCTTGCTTATACCAGAAGAAGAACATTCGCTGGTGGCGTTTTTCCTCGGGTGTGCGCGCCACGAATACAGGCTGCAGTGTGTCGGGGTCGTAACCTGTAGCCCACATGGTGGTGGCCGTAGTCATGGGCGTGGGCGTGAAGTCCTGCACCTGCTCGAGCCTGAAGTCCAAACGTTTCGTTTCAACCGCCAGTTCGGCCATTTGCTCTGTGTGGCAGCCAGGGTGCGAACTTATGAAATAAGGTATGATCTGTTGTCGCAGACCGCATTCGCGGTTTATCTGGTCGAAGCGCCGCTTGAAGTCGTAGAAGAGGCTGAACGACGGCTTTCGCATGAGGCGTAGCACGGCGTCGGACGTGTGCTCGGGTGCTACCTTCAGGCGTCCGCTGACGTGATGGCTTATGAGTTCGCGCGTATAGTCGGCGGCAGCTCGGTTGAGAGCTTCGTCGTGCCAGTCGTGCAGCAGCAGGTCGTAGCGCACGCCGCTGCCTATGAAGCTGTGTTTGATGTAGGGCAGAGCATCTACGGCACGGTATATGTCGAGCAGCGGACGGTGGTCGCCGTTGAGGTTACGACATATTTTGGGGTGAATGCACGAGGGACGGTGGCATCGGCTGCAGAGCTGTGGGTCGCGCCCCTTCATGCGATACATGTTTGCCGACGGTCCGCCGAGGTCCGAGAGCACGCCCTTGAAGCCTGGCAGCTGCGAGATTGCTTCTACTTCGCGGAGGATGCTCTCGCGCGAACGGCTCATGATGTGCTTGCCTTGGTGGGCGGATATGGTGCAGAAGGCGCAGCCGCCGAAGCATCCTCGGTGCAGACACACCGAGAAACGTATCATCTCGTAGGCCGGAATGCGCTTGCCGGCGTAGCGAGGGTGGGGTAGGCGAGTGTAGGGCAAGTCGAAGCTATGGTCGAGTTGCTCGGTGGTCATCGGCGGGAAGGGCGGATTCACTACCACCCATCTGTTGCCGGCCTGCTGAATAAGTCGGTTAGCGCTGTCGCTATTGCTCTGCGTCTCTATATGTCGGAAGTTCTCAGCGTGAAGGCGTGGCTCGCCCAGACATTCCTCGTAGCTGTGCAGCACTATATCGCCGTCGCCTATGCCTCCCGGAATCTGGTCCTGGCTGTCGTAAGTCATTACCGTTTGGCGCAGGGCGTCGTGCGCCGACAGCAGACCGCTGTCATCACTGCCGTCGATAGCCTGTCGGAGCACCGTGGACGTTAGCATGGCATTGCCTTCGTCGTCGTAGGCTAGGTCGGGGTGGAAACTTTCTATTGCCTCGAGTGCGCGCTTGGCGAGCTCTGTCGTAGGCTGCTCGCCCATGCCGTAGATGATGGCGTCTGCGCCGCTGTCGAGCAGTATGGATGGTCGGATGCGATCCTGCCAATAGTCGTAGTGTGCGAGTCGGCGCAGCGAAGCCTCGATGCCTCCGAGCACCACCGGCACGTCGGGGTAGAGTCGTCGCACGGCCTGCGTATAAACTATCGTTGGGTATTCGGGCCGTAGGTCGTGGCGCCCGTCGGGCGAGTAGGCGTCCTCAGAGCGCAGCCGCCGTGCAGCGGTATATTTGTTCACCATAGAGTCCATGCATCCTGGCGCCACGGCAAACCACAGTCGCGGACGTCCCAGGCGGCTGAAGTCGCGCAGGTCGCCGTGCCAGTCGGGCTGCGGAATGATAGCCACGCGCAGGCCCTCCTCCTCGAGCGTGCGTCCTATGACGGCCGCTCCGAACGAGGGGTGGTCAACGTAGGCATCGGCCGAGAGAATAATCACGTCGGCTTGTGCCCATCCCCGCGCCTCCATCTCGCGGCGCGTAGTTGGCAGGAAATCTGTGTAACTGGGAACTTTCAACTTTGAACAGACCCCCTCCCCGCTCCCCCTCTAGGGGGAGAGTGGTCACCATCAAGAAGGGAAATTCATCCCCATTCAAGGTTTAGTGGCCAGCGGTTTGGCGATGAACATTGAACATTGAACTTTAAACTTTCAACTCTTAACTTTCAACTACGGCCTTCGGCCGTGCCATCCTCTCTTTGTAGTATTCTGTTGAGCAGGTTCTTGTTGATGGCTAGCAACTTTTTCTGTTGCGATTTAATATCGCTTGTCACTTGCTCATACAACTCTTGAATGGCGTGTGCGAATGGCGTCTGCGACTTGTCGGCCTCCTCATTCACTACCACTCGAAGGCCTTTCGGCACGAGCTGAATGTCGATGTTCTCGCCGGCTTCGGCCGGTTCGCCGTCATAGTGGATTACTCCGGGCTGGGAGCGATGAATGTGTAGCGACTTGCATTGGAACGTGTGAACGTGTGAATTAGTGTCGAGCGTCTTGTTCAGCATCTGCATCACCAGCTGCGGTGCACCGAGCACGTTCATAGGCTCGATAATGGTTACGTCGAGCAGGCCGTCGCTCATCGAAGCCTGCGGTGCGATATAGAAATTGTTGCCATACTGCGAGGCATTGCCGCAGGCTACGAGGAACGCCTTGTGGACGGTCGATTGCCCGTCGGCCACTATCTCATACGTCTCGGGCTCGTAGGAGAGGCCGCCCTTGAGCGTGTTCTCCACGTAAGTGCGCAGCCCGCGCTTGCCGCTGCCTGCAAACTTCTCGCTGATGAAAGCATCGAAGCCCATGCCGCAGGTGCAGAAGAAAGGTATGTCGTTGATCAGTCCGTAGTCCAGCGACTTGATGTCGCAGCGCGCCAGCACCTGCAGGGCGCCTTCCGCCGTCATGGGTATGCCCAGGTGGCGCGCCAGCCCGTTGCCGCTGCCCGTAGGTATGATTGCCAGTGCCGTGTTGGTGTGGCGCAGGGCGCGTGCCACCTCGTTCACGGTGCCGTCGCCGCCGATGGCCACGCACACGTCCACTTCGTTGCGCGCCGCCTGTGCCGCAAGCTCTGCGGCGTGGTTGCGGTGGTCGGTCCATTCAACTTGCCATTCGAAGCGCTCGTTGTCGATGAACGAGGGTATCAATCGTATGATGGGCCCCTTGTCGCGGGTGCCCGAGATGGGATTGGCTATAAAAAGAAGTCGTTTCTTACTCATGGCGAAAAGAGATTAATGTCTGTGCAAATGTAAGCAAAAAGTTGCTAACACGTGCATCTTTCTAAAGAAAAGAAGAATAAATTGCACATTTTAGGCGATAAAATGCAGTAACTAAAAAAATATTATTACCTTTGCGCCGTTTTAACAACGAATACGAACGTTTACACATATAATAATATATGGGACTCTTACAAGACAGACTGGCCAAGTACGACCGCCCACAGCGCTATAAGGAGCTGGGCATTTACCCCTATTTCCGCGAGATAGAGGGCAAACAAGGTACTGAAGTCATTATGGAAGGTCATCGCGTGCTTATGTTCGGCAGCAATGCCTACACTGGACTTACTGGCGACGACCGCGTCATCGAAGCCGGCATCAAGGCTATGCGCCAGTATGGCAGCGGCTGCGCCGGTTCGCGTTTCCTCAACGGCACCCTCGACCTTCACGTGCAGCTCGAGAAGGAGCTGGCCGAGTTCGTGGGCAAGGAAGAGACGATGTGCTTCGCCACAGGCTTCACCGTGAATAGCGGTGTGCTCGGCGTGCTCACCGATCGCCACGACTTCATCATCTGCGACGACCGCGACCACGCCAGCATCGTTGATGGTGTGCGCAACAGTTTCTCGCAGCGCCTTAAGTATAAGCACAACGATATGGCCGAGCTCGAGGCTCTGCTGCAGCGTTGCCCCGCCGACGTCGTTAAGCTCATCGTAGTCGATGGCGTCTTCTCTATGGAAGGCGACCTCTGCAAGCTGCCCGAGATCGTGGCACTGAAGCACAAATATCCCGGCACGGCCATCATGGTTGACGAGGCCCACGGACTGGGCGTCTTCGGTCGTCAGGGCCGCGGCGTGTGCGACCACTTCGGTCTTACCGACGAGGTGGACCTCATCATGGGCACCTTCTCCAAGAGCCTGGCCTCGATCGGCGGTTTCATCGCTGCCGACAGCTCAATCATCAACTACCTGCGCCACCACACGCGCACCTACATCTTCTCTGCCTCCTGCACGCCCGCTGCCACGGCAGCTGCCCGCGAGGCACTCCACATCATTCAGGAGGAGCCCGAGCGCATTGAGCGACTCTGGGACGTCACCAACTACGCCCTGAAGCGCTTCCGCGAGGCAGGCTTTGAGATTGGCGACACCGAGAGCCCCATCATCCCTCTCTACGTACGCGATGTCGACAAGACCTTCGCCGTGACGAAGATGGCCTTCGATGCCGGCGTTTTCATCAACCCCGTCATCCCGCCCGCATGTGCGCCGCAGGACACCCTCGTGCGCGTAGCTCTCATGGCCACTCACACCAAAGAGCAGGTCGATGAAGCCGTAGAAGCGCTCACGAAAGTCTTCCGCGAACTGGAAATTATAAAATAAAACGAATTTCTCTCGAAAAAGTTTGGTCGGTTCGCAAAAATGTAGTACTTTTGCACCCGCAAACGAAAGAAATAGGTTTCCAACGTAAAGAAAAGACACCTTAAAGTTGCGTCCTTAGCTCAGTTGGTAGAGCAATTGACTCTTAATCAATGGGTCCAGGGTTCGAGCCCCTGAGGGCGTACATGTTTTTGAAAAGTTTTATTTTGCGTCCTTAGCTCAGTTGGTAGAGCAATTGACTCTTAATCAATGGGTCCAGGGTTCGAGCCCCTGAGGGCGTACAATGAAGGCCCCGTCGAGACGACGGGGCCTTTATTGTGTTAGGGAGTTAAGGTTTTGAGGT
>JAFRNY010000053.1 GCA_017429945.1 Bacteroidaceae bacterium | reverse complement strand
TGAAAATTGAAAATTGAAAATTGAAAGTTCAAAGTTCTTCGCAGAGCGAAGCGGCAAAGCCGAGCGCAATGTTCAACGTTCAAAGTTCAACGTTCAATGTTCAAAGTTTAAAGTTCAAATAGAAACATTCAATTACGGCCTCAGGCCGTGTTTATAATATGGATTACAAAAAGTCAAACGCACCCACCAACACCGTCACGCAGAACATCATGGAGCTCTGCGAAGACACAGGCAACATCTACGAGAGCGTAGCAATCATCGCCAAGCGCGCCAACCAGATCTCGGCAGACCTCAAGAGCGAAATCTCCAAGAAGCTGCAGGAGTTCGCTTCGACGAGCGACAACCTCGACGAGGTGTTCGAGAACCGCGAACAGATTGAGATCAGCCGCTTCTACGAGAAGATGCCTAAGCCCAGCCTCATCGCTACACAGGAATTCCGCGATGGCAAGATCTACTATCGCAATCCCGCCAAGGACAACGAGGAAGAAGATTATTAAGCCCTGAACGCTATGATTCAACGCATTCAGACAATCTATCTGCTCGTAGCTATTGTGGCTCTGACGGCTTGCCTCTGCCTGCCCATCGGACAGTTCGTGGCACCACAGACGGGCGAGCCTATGGCTACGCTCTACAACCTCTGGATACACCTGCCCTCGCAGATAGGCGACACGCTGACACAGCCTCAACCCGCAGGTGAAGAGCCCGTGCTGGCAGCTGAAGCTGCCGGCCACCACCTCTTTACGCCCTGGGCCCTCTTCGCCGTGCTGCTGATAGCTACTGCCGGCATGGCCTTCAGCATCTTCATCTTCAAGCAGCGGCTGGTGCAGTCGCGGCTGGTGATGCTCTGCAACATTCTCATCTTGGGATGGTACGCCGTCTACACGGCTTTCGCATTCATACTGCCCAAGGACCTCAACCTCGACTTCCGTCCCACGCCCTGGGCCGCGCTGCCAGCCATAGCCTGCATCTGCGGCTATTTGGCGTTCCGTGCCATCCTTAAAGACGAGATGCTCGTACGCTCGCTCGACCGCCTGCGCTGACATCCACTCCCCTGCCCTATGCATAAAGTCATCGCCATCATAACAGCCTCACTCCTGCTGCTGACAACAGCAGCAACGGCCGTAGCTCAAGTCACCACGAACTATGTGCGCATCGGAGTGGCCCTTCCCCTCAAGGAGAAGAGCCCGCGAGGAGCTAAGATGGTGGAGTTCTATCAGGGACTGCTACTGGCTGTGGACAGCGTCAAGCACCAAGGCTGTGCCGTGAGCATCGTGGCCCGGCACTGCGGCAGCACAGCCGCACAGATGGACTCGCTGCTGCAGACGAACCCCTTCGTCAACTGCGACGTCGTCTTCGGTCCCTTGGACGCTGCACAGATCCCGGCCCTCGCAGACTACTGCAGCCTCAAAGGCACACGGTTGGTCGTACCCTTCTCCACGCAGACGGCCTCCGTTGAAGGCCGCCCGCGCAACTATCTAATCAACGCTCCGCGCAGCATCGTGCAGCGTGAGGCAGCCTGGTTTGCACAAAACCTCTTCTCGGACGAGAACATCGTCATCGTCGATTGCAACGAGAACAACGACGAAGGCACAGCCATGGCCGAGCGCCTGCGCGCAGCCATGGACGAGCTCGGAGTGGAAGTGCGACAGGTGAAAGTTGATGCCGACGACAACACCCTCGACCAGGCACTCAACCCCGACAGGAAGAACATCTTGCTGCCCAACTCCGCAAGTCTCACTGCGCTCAACGCCCTGCGTGAGCGTATGCGGCAGTTCACGGCGGCACATCCCGGCTTCGCCATCTCGTTTTACGGCTATCCCGCCTGGCAGACTTATGCCTCGCAGATTCAGAGCGACCTCTTCCAGTTTGACACTTACGTCTACACTCCTTTCTACCGCGACCCTGAAAGCCCGGCCGTGAAGCAGCTCGAACAACGTTTCGAGCAGGCCTTCAGATGGCCCGTGCAGCGCACCTTCCCGCGCTATGCTCTCCTCGGATTCGACGTAGGATATTATTTCCTCAAAGGTCTGGGGCAGTTTGGGCGCAACTTCGAGGCTAACCTCGTGGCCACCGTCACCCACCCGCTGCAAAACCCTCTGCGCTTTGCGCAGACCAACACCGGCGACGGCTATATCAACAACTTCGTGCAGATAGTTCACTACACCAACTATCAAGCCGTAGAAATTCTCTATCGCAACCAGTAACAGATGAAAGCGACAAAACTACTCGCTACATTGGCTCTGTGCGCGGCTCCGGCTCTCCTGAAAGCTCAGGTGGGACAGCCGCGCAACGATTTTGCCGTGGGCGTTAACGGCGGTTACCTCATCAACCGTGTTTCGTTCAACCCCACCATCAAGCAGAACTGGAAAGGTGGAGAGACCTTCGGCATCAGCCTGCGCTACACCTGCGAGAAGTATTTCTCGGCCGTCTGCGCCGTAGTGGCTGAGGTAAACTACGCCAATATGGGCTGGAAAGAGCTCATAGAGACGAGCGACGAGACCTACAGCCGCGACGTCCGCTACGTACAGGTGCCGCTATTCGCGCGCCTGGGTTGGGGGCGCGAGCGTCGGGGTGCGCAGTTCTTCTTCCAAGTAGGACCGCAGCTCAACTACTGCATCGGCGAGAAAGCTCACCTCGGGGGCGACTGGACAGTCGACAACCCCGGCCGACGGCCCAACGGCATCGTAGAACAATACACGCTCGATGTTGAAAACAAATTCGAATACGGCATCGTGGCGGGCTTAGGCGTTGAACTGAGCACACGCGCCGGACACTTCCTCCTCGACGGCCGCTACTTCTACGGCCTTTCCGACATGTTCCACAACGGCAAGAAAGACCCCTTCGGCCGATCGGCCAACGGAGCAATCCAACTCAAACTCTCCTACCTCTTCGATATTATACGAACAAAGGGCGACATCCGGTAAGATGCCGCCCTTTGTCGTTGGGGAAATTTTGTTTTTACAAGCTGCGCGTGATCGGAAAAGCTTAGCCGCACATAGCCACCGAAGGCCACGCGAAGCACATGGCGTGACTTACTGCCTTAAGTCCAAGGTCTTGAAGCGTGCCCGTAGTTCGTCAAGCATGCCGGGCTCGTCGGGGTTTATGCCCTCGCCGATCATCATCGTGCGCAGGAAGATAGCCCATCGCGAGACGACATTGAAGCCCAAGCCCTCGATATCGGTGTCGCGCATAATGCTGTTCTCCGTTGCGCGCCAGAAGCCATTGCGATAATAGTTGGCACCCTGGTACAGCCCGAGATTCTCGGAGGCATAGTCGGGGTCGTCCATGAAAGGCGTCCACGGCACGTCGATATTCCGATAGCCCGTGATGTTGAGATGCCAGTAGCGAGGCCACCAAAAGTTCTGCTCCTGACGGCGAAGGTTGCCACTGGCCGAGGCATAGTCGTCGGTGCTGTAGGTGTATTCATCCGACAGCTTGGCAAAGGCATGGCCTATAGTCTCGTGGATGAGGACGTTCTTGAACTTGAAGCCATCGATGCCATCGGCATGGAACGATGTAAAGGCATAGCCTATCTGCTGCTCATAGGCCTCGTCGCCGCTCTCACCGGCATGGAAAGGATAGTAGGTGATGCCGCCGTAACCGTTGGAGTTGACAACGACGCTCACCACGGTGTTGTCGACGCTGAAGCCCGGCACGAGCGATGCTATCTCCTTGGCACGCTGCGCCATCGAAGCGCCCGAAGGGATGCCGTTGACGACATTGTCCGACACTTCGCAGCCCATGGCCGACTGGCCGTTCAAGGCCGAACTGATGCTCACGGCCGTGACATAATAGACATCGAAATAGCCGCGCAACGAACGCATCGGTTCGATGTCGAAGAGCATCTCCGACGATTTGCGCATGACCTCGTCATAGTGGCCGCGGGCAATGTCCTTTGCCGTGAAGCCGTCGCCCAGGAGCACGAACTTGATGCCGCGGCCCTGCGTGTGCTCCTGAAGGGTGTACACCTGATGATCGTACTGCCGCAGGTCCTCGCCACGCATCACCTGCGCCTCGTCGTCGACGGCAGCGTCGTTGCATGCGATGAAGCCCAGCGTGAGCACCAGCAGCAACGGGAATATGAATCGCACGTGTAATCGTTTCATAATAGCTTGATATTTCATTTATTACCCTTGAGGCTTAACAGGCTCTACGACGGCCGGCTCCTCGCCCTCTGGCATAATCTTCACATTGAGCGTCTGGTAGGTGACTTCCTCGGCGTCGGTGATTGTGCGCAGGCGGCCCAGAGTGAGCGTGAACTGTTGCTGCTTGGGAAAGTAGCGGCCGTAGGACTTATAGTCGCCTATACCATTGAAGAAGGTAATCTCCGTAATGGTCACCCAGCTATCGGTGCCGTGAGGGTAGCACTCGACGAAAGCCCCTGCGGCATTGTCGTAGAGGTAGACAAAGTTGCCATAGTCGTAGGCAAACGTAGGCAGAGTGGCCCGGTAGGCATATACGGTAACATAGTTCTGGCCGTCAACATGGAGCCGCAGAGCATAGCCCGAATGGCAGAAGTCGGGGAAGAGATAGTCGCCCTCGCCCATGTCGAGGATGTCCTCGGCCCAAGTGCCTATGCGCGTGTCGTAGCCGGTCACCCACAGCTGAGCCCGTAGCGGGTTTGCGAAGCTGATGGTGCCGCGGAACGTGCTCACGCCGTCGAGCGACGTGTAGGGGTCCACCTCGTCGCTTGCCAGACGCAGGTAGTATTTGTAGCTGCCGCTGGTGATGCCCTCGCGCAGGGCTACCTCGAAGGTAACGTCGCTCTCGCCGTCCTCAAAGGCGACGCTCTCTGGTATGACAAGTCCCTCGGTGGCTGAGAGCACTTCGATAGGCACCACGAGGCGGCCCGCCGTGACGGAGCGTCGCACGTGTACCACTTGATTGGAGACGTCGAAGCCCGGCATGATGATGTGCGTACTGCTGCCGTCGTCGACGAAGCGCACCTGCTGCACATCGGCCTTCACCTCGGGGCCCGGCTCCCATGTGCTCTCCGACGAACAAGCCACAGTGACCAACGCCAAGACGGCAGCGCAGGCGTAGCTCAGTATAGATAAAGAATATGATATAAAATCCTTCAGCATGATGTTTGATAGATTTTCGAAAAAGATTTTCTTTAGATTTTGAGGCCGCAGGCCGACCACCCGAAAGGCGACAGAACCGTTGCTACCGCTCAGTCGTGCACGCCCGACGGGTCGGGGTTGTTCGTCGTCATGCCGAAGTTGTACTGCTCCTCGTTGCGCGGAATGACGAAGTTAGCCCACGGCGCCGCAAAGCCTTCGCGAGAGTGCATCTGATAGGTCGAGGGATGGTTTGTGCCGGCATAGTCGCGTACGATGGCGCGGCCAGTGCGCTTGTAGTCCCAGAAGACAATACCCTCGCCCCAGAACTCTATGCGCTTCTGGTCGAGCACTTCCGTGATGAACTCGTCGAGCGTCGTGGCTGTGCTCTTATAGTCGTGCTCGTTGTAGCGATAAGTGTTGAGGAACTCCTCGAGGAGCGCCTGCCCGGCGGCCAAGCCACGGGAGCGAGCCACGGCTTCGGCGCGGATGAGGTACATCTCCTCAATGCGCATCAGAGGCACATCAACGGCATTGCCCACCTTATAGTTGTTTATATCGCCCGAACCGGGGCGGAACTTGAAGCTGGAGAGAGGCGCGAAACCAGCCCAGTCCTTGGCGCTGTAGTGGGTGGTGTAGTTGCGCCAGGCGCTCTCCTTTCCGGCATCGCCGGGGGCTATCCACGTGCGGCAGCGCCAGTCGGCAGGGGGCACTTTCTTGTATAGGTCGGCATCGATGAGGCGGTTAGCCCAGTAGTTGATGTTAGCCACACCATACATAGCCTCCGGGGCGAGGAAGCCAATGTAGTGCTTGTAGGTCTGAGTGACGTCGTCTGTGCCATACTGCACGGCCCACATCCACGCCTCGTTGGCCTTGTTGAAGCCCGTGTTGAGGTCGTACCACTGCTGCTCTGTAACAGGCCTGTAGGCCAGCGCAATGGCTTTGGCTGCGTAGTTGGCGCTCTGCTCGTAGCACTCCTTGGCCGAAGAGATGCCGAGCTTGTCGTAGGTGGCGAGGTCGGCATCGTTCTCATGCTCAATCTGAGTCTTCAGGTCCTCAGGGTGGCGCTCGAAACGTGTGCCCATCTCCAACCACATACGTGCCTTCAGACCGTAAGCAACGCCTATGCCGGCATCATTCTTGTGCGAGGGCATGCTGCCCTGCAGGAAGAACTGGGCAAGATTGAGGTCGTGCATGATGAAGCGGTACATCTTATAGAAAGGCGCGCGAGGGTTGTTGCGAGCCATGTCCTCGGTGGTGAACTCGGTGACGAGGGGCACGGTGATGCCATAGGTGGCCTCGTCGTCGAGCTGCGCGAAGCCCGTAGCCTGATACTCATAGAGCCGCACCAGGTCCATATAAGCCATGGCCCTGTAGCAGAGTGTACTGCCTATCTTCTCCAACTGCTCGGGGGTGGAGTCCAGGCTGGGTTGTGCCACAGCCATGACGAGGTTGGCACGCTTGATGAGGTCGTAGTAGAAATTCCACGGATCGGAACTCACGCCCCAGCTCTTACCCAGGTATGTTCCTTCCGACCACCAGTTGAGATAGTCGTAGCTGACCGACTGCACTGGCATCTCTGCGCAAGTGACGTCGCGCACAATCATCAGGCCGGGATAGCCGCAGTTGTAGTAGAGGCTGCTCGAAGTGATGTTCTGCATCATTCGTTTCACGGCAGCGCTCAGCAGGTCGAGGCGGTCCTCGGAATTATTGAGTTGCTCCTGCGTGAAGCCGGCTATCGGCTCGGTATCCATTTGGCAACCCGTGGCAAGCATCGCCGACAGTGCCAGTACGAGAAAATATTTTGACTTAGTTTTCATAGCAGATAATGTTACCGAGGTTGACGTCAGAACTTAAGAGAGATGCCGCCCGAGAGGACGCGCATGGGTGAATAGGCTGTGGCGCTGGCGCTGCCCGAGAGCGAGGTGCGGGGGTCCAGACCTTTTCGTGCCGACCAATAGCCTACGTTGTCGCAGCTGACGTAAAGCCGCAGCTGCGAGATACGGGCTTTCTCGGTGAGACGGCGCGGGATGGTATAGCCCACGCTGATGTTCTTGAATGTGAACACTCGCCCGGAAGTGAGAAAACGGCTGGAGGTGGCAGCAGCATCGGTGTCGCCATATTGGAAACGGGGGATGTCGGAGTCGGGGTTCAGCTGCGACCAGGCGTTGAGAAGATCCTTGTGCATGGGGCCACCGGTGTAACCCGTGTACGGCGGCGACATAAGCGTCATGTAACCATTGTCGAGCACGTCGCCACCAAGAGAATAGAGGAAATTGGCACTCAGGTCGACGCCATAGGCTGCCAAGGTGGTGCCGAAGCCGCCATAGACGGTGGGATTGGGGTCGCCACATATCTGGAAGGTGGCATCTGAGAATGACGATGTCACGTCGTCGCCCTCGCTCGTGGAACGATACCATAGCGACTCGCCGTTCTCGTTCAAACCCATAAACTTAGGCATATACCACGTGTTGATGGGCAGGCCCTCGCCATAGAAACGATAGCCGCTCGTGTATCCGCTGTAACCGTTGATGGTCGTCTGCTTCTTCTCCGTGGGGATGTAGGTGATCTCGTTGTGGTTGTGCGAGAGGTTGAAACGAAGATCCCATTGAATGTGCTTCATGCGAATGGGTGTGGCTCTGAGGTCGAGCTCAACACCTTGGTTCACGAGGTCGCCGACATTGTCGTAGTAGCCGCTGTAGCCTACCGAGCGGGGCGCCGTGAACCACAGAAGCATATCGGATGTCGTGCGGCGATAGTATTCGAGAGAGCCAGAGAGTCGATTCTTCAGCAGCTCAAACTCGAAGCCGGTGTTGAGGTTGGTGTTTGTCTCCCAAGTGATATCATTGCTGCCTTTCCACGAGAACGATGCTGCGCCCTCGCCGTTGACCGTCTGGAACTCGTAGTAATTAGTGTAATAGTAGCTGCTGCCCAGATTGTCGTTGCCCTGCTGGCCGAAGCTGGCCTTGAGCTTGAGCATATCCACGGCGGGAATGCTAAACCAGTTCTCCTTGGTAAGAATCCAAGCGGCGCCGAAACTCCAGAAATTGCCCCACCGATGCGAGCGCGCAAAATGCGAGGTGCCGTCGCGGCGCACCGAGAACGAGCCGAAGTACTTACCGTCGTAGTCGTACAGGCCACGTACGAAGAAGCCCTGAACATTATACCACCCGGCGCCGTCGGTAGCATCGTCGACAGTGAGTGCTGCAGCGAGCGACTGGGTGGTGTCGTAGGCCAGGAAGCCGGTCTTGGCGCCCGTCACCGAGCCGCTCACCTGATGCGTGTACTCATGTCCCAGGAGTACCGAGGCATTGTGCTTGCCAAAGGCGTGGCTCCAGTTGAGCAATTGCTGAGTGTTGAGCGTGTAGGTGCGGCTCTGCTGCTTCGAGATATATCCGCCCATCGACACATAGTAGCCGTAGTAAGGATTTACGGCGGTGAGCGACTGCGCCTCGGTGTCGTGTATGCTGACATTTGCCGTGAAACGGAAGTCGTTGAGGAAGGTGACGTCGGCAAAGGCGGCTGCCCCGAAAGCATTGCTCGAGACGTGGGAACGGTCGAGATGGTCGTCCTGCAACGGGTTGCCGTTCTTGTGCACGGGACGTACCAGACCGTTAACAAGACCATTACCCCAGTCGTACATGCGGCCGTTGCGGTCGGTCATGATGTTGCCCTGACCGTCGCGTATGTACAACGGATAGATTGGCGAGATGTTGTGCGCAGCAGAGAAGGCACCGGTCTGAGAGTCGGCATCGTGATGCGTGTAGTTGACGTTGGCGCCCACCTTCAGCCACGGCCGCACCTGATAGTCCATCTTCAGGCGGCCGGAGTAGCGGTCGAACTCCGAGCCATAGGTCAGGCCCTCGTTGCCAAGATAGCCTAAGCCAAAATAGATGGTGGCATCGCCCGTACTGCCGTTCACACTGACGTTATACTCCTGACGAAAGCCATCGCGGATGCCTTCCTTCTTCCAGTCGTCGGGAAGGAGCATGAAATCCTGACCGCCGTAGCTGTAGACGCGCCCGAGCGTGGCATTGGGGTTCAGGCGCCCGTTGTCGCCTATGAGCTGTTGGCCTGCCGGCACATTATATATCTGGTAAACAAGTCCGCCCTCCGTCTCGCTCTTAGGGAGTGTAGCGTTGGCATTCATGTGTGCTTCGTAAGGCGACTGTCCGTTTGCCGCGAAGTAGTTATAGAGGGCACGGTACTGCATCTCATAGTACTGTCCGGGGTCGTCGATGCGGTCGTAGTCCACCTTGGCATCGTGGTTGAAGCCCCACCGCGCCTCAGCCGAGACAACAGGCTTAGTGCCTTTCTTTGCCGATTTGGTGGTTATGAGTATGACGCCGTTGGCTCCGCGTGCGCCGTAGAGCGAATTGGCAGCTGCATCTTTGAGCACACTCACGCTCTCGACATCAGCAGGGTTGATGTCGTTGTAGTAACCATTGTAGGGCAGGCCGTCGACAATGATGAGGGGCGACGAACCGGCATTGATCGAGCTGATGCCTCGTATGCGTATGGTGGGGCTGCCGTTGGGCCCATTGCCCTCAGCCATCTGCACGCCTGCGATTTGTCCGTTCAGCGCGGCGAGCACGCCTGTCGTCTGGCGCTCGGCAATCTGTTCGCTCTTGAGCACGCCTGCCGAACCGGTGAACGACTCGCGCGTCTGTTTGCCGAAAGCCGTAACAATCTGTTCCTGCATCACCGTAGCACCGTCTGCCATGACGATGCGCACGTTGGGCCGCAGGGCCACCTGCGCAGGCTGCATGCCTATGCACGTGGCCTGCAGGGTGCGATGATTGCCTGTGATACCCTTAATCTCGAAGCGGCCGTCGATATCGGTCTGGGCACCGAACTTAGTGCCTTTGACCACGACGTAGGCGCCGACCACGGGCTCGCCGTCATCCTCAGCGACGACTATGCCCCTGACGTTCGTCACCTGTGCCATAGCGGCAAGCTGTGCGAGAAGGACAGCCAAGGCGAAGAACAATCTATTCTTCATCATGTGTAGGTATATGGTTAGTGAAAGGTTGGGTCGAGAGCTTAGGGCACAAGCACCTTACGGCCGTCGCTGATGACGATGCCGCGGAGGGCAGCATCGAGGCGGCGCCCCGAGAGGTCAAAGACAGCCGCGCGACGAATGACGGGAGCATCTGGGGCTTCGATAGCGTCGGCATCAGGCTCTCCCTGCTGATATGTCACGAGGAGATAGCCTTTATAAATTGCCACATAATCTGCCTCGCCACTGATGGTGAACTTATAGTTCCTCGCATTAAGCCTTGTGGCAACAATGTCTGAAGCGGGGTATTCATCGGCCGGGAGTGCATACTCCGTACCATCGTCGAGTGTGAGCGTGGCAGCACCTCCCGTTGCCATAGGATAAGAGATGGTGATGGATGTGATGACGTAGCCGTCGGCAGCCGTCAGAGTGAACTCACCTGGATAGAGATAGGCCCATGTCTTTGAGCTGTTGGCGCGCCACCAGCCCGTCGTGGATGACGTGAGCAGACCGTCGGTGCTCTGCCAGGCTCTGTAGAATGTGGTGCCGCCCGACTCTGTGGGCTGGGCAAACTCATCGTTGTCGAGGAGCGACAGCGTGAATTTCTTCGAGTGCTCTGGCGTATTGCCTTTGACGACAATCTCTAAGTTGTAGTGGTAGAGGTACTGCCCGAGACTGAAAGTTGTCGACTGCAAGCCCACATCAGTAACTGTGATGTAGAGATAGCCGCTGGACAGCTGAATGTCGACCTCGCCGTCGTCGGCAAGGAACTGACTGGCATCGGGCGACGGATTCCAGCCCGTAAACGAATAGCCTTCGATGGTACAACCTTCGCCGACCTCAATGGTAAAGTCGCCGTCGTTGAACCAAGGGTTACCTGAGTTGACGCCCATGCTGCCACTGGTGGTAATCGACACGAAGCCATCGTCGGAGACCCATGTCTGGCTATCTTTGAGTGAGCCGTCGTCCCACGAATAGGTGTTGTCGGCAAGTAGATGTGAGGTGAAGCCTGCAAACAGGAAGGCTGTGATGAGAGTAAGGAATCGATTCATAACTTTTTAGGCTTTAAATGATTGTTCTTTGTCGTGATATTGTTAATTCTGTGC
Source organism: Bacteroidaceae bacterium (assembly GCA_017429945.1). Taxonomy (GTDB): domain Bacteria; phylum Bacteroidota; class Bacteroidia; order Bacteroidales; family Bacteroidaceae; genus Physcousia. The sequence continues at coordinate 25,378 of JAFRNY010000053.1, read as the reverse complement.
TGCAAAAATAACAAGAAGTAGCATATCAACAAAACATTCTTAATATTTTTTATCATTTATCATAAAAAAACTTCGGGCACCCGCGAATGGGTGCCCGAAGCATTATGTGTGACTGTGTGTATGCAGCTACAGTGTGGCTGCAACACATTCGGTTGTTACTTTACAGCAACCTTCTTACCGTTGACGATGTAGACGCCGCTCTTCTGGACTTTCTCAACCTTACGGCCGGAGAGGTCGAAGACGCTGTCGGCTGTGGTGATGCCGCGTACGCCGCTGATGGCGTCAGCCTCATCCGTAGCGATAGCCTTGTCTACAGTCTTCTCGTCGGCACCGAAGTACACTTCATCGACGACAGAGTTGGTAAGGGTGAGCTTCAGGATGGGCGTGTCGTTGCCTTCCTTGGCGCCCTCGAACTGGATATCGTAGGTTACGCTGCCGGTACCACGGCCGATGGTGATGGTCTGCGGAGCCCATGCAGGCAGCACGTAGAGGGCTGCAGTGCCGTCGTCGTCGACCACTGTCTCGACACCTGTGATGGTGAACTCAGGCAGGATAGCGCCGGTGACAGGCATCGTGAAGCCACTGAAGGTGACGTTGTAAGTGCCAGGCTCTTCGCCTTCGGTGATAGTAACCTTCTGGTCGCCGGAAGCTTCGCCCTGCTTACCCGTCTGCGGGTGCGAGAGGATCTGCTTGATGAAGCCGTCGAACTCGCCTACGAGGTTCACGGCGGGCTTAGCGCTCAGCGTGACGTTGTAGGTGACATATTCCTTGGTCTCTTCGTTGACGAAGTAGAAGGCGGTAGAGAGGTTGTCGGTGAGGGCTTCCTTGGTCCAAGCGCGGAAGTTCATCGTCGACCAGTCTTCAGCCGGGATAAGGCTTACGCCGAACGTGCCGTTGTCATAGACGTCGGCAGTACCGTCCTCGAGGCACCAGAAGCCAGGTTCGGGATCGCAGGAGTAAACGGTAGCGAAGGTCTCGCCGAACTCATCCGTTACGCCCTTGCCATAGATGTCGCCCCATTCTACGCCGATGAGATCGCTGATAGTGGTTTCCTCGAAGATCTCAGAATCCTGACCGTCGAAGGCTACGCCCTTCTCAGGAGCGAAGATGGTGATGTCGAAGCTACCCTTCTCGGTGTAGTCGGCCAGGTACTTGGCAGGAGGTGCTACGAAGTTGACGTTGACGTCGTAGATAACCATCTTACCATCGAATGAGATGTGGAAGCGTGCTACGAAAGTTTCACCTACTTCTGGAACGTTGTCGTTACCCATGTCATAGATAGCAAACTGCTCGGGTTCTTCGATGAACTTGACGCAGACAGCGGCATTTTCACCCCACTGCTCGTAGTCGCCATTGGCATTACGCCAACCATCAAAGATGGTGTAATTCTCAACTTCAACATCGGTGGTAACGTCAACACCGGCGATAGTGGCCTCATCGAGGCTTTCGATGCCGAGGTACTCAAGAACCTGAGCAAAGTCAACCTCGTAGGTGAGGCCGTTCTGACCCTTGTAGTAGTCGACATCGGTAGAGAGAACGAGAGCGTCGGTAGCTTCCTCTACTGTAATCGTAGAGCCAAGGTCGCGACGACCGTTTGCGCTGTTCCAGAAGGCAAGAGGACCTGTGGAACCGCCATTCTGGTTGACGTAGTTGGTCTGAGTGCCCTTCTCACGGAGTACGAAGCCATCGCCATTGCCGAAGATATCCCAAGCATAGGAGTCTTCGCGCATGAGAGGACAAGCCCATTGGATAGGCTCACCATCCTCTGTTGTCTCCTCTGCATTTTCGGGCACGAGGTTAAAGCTCTGGCTGAGAGCACGGTTTACGATTACGACGTTGTAAGGATCGCCCATGAATGCCCACTGGCTCTCAGGAGCGAAGATGTTCTTGTCGGTCGTCGGGTAGTAAGGCTCGGTCTCATCGTAGGCAATGTAGTAGTCGCCACGAATCTTCATGTTGTACCACTTAGCATCGTCGAAGCTTGTGGAGAACTCAAACGGACCGGCCCATTCGGCTGTTGCCACAACCTTCTTGGTGTCCTCAGCAATGGTCTCTACATCGTAGGTGTAAGAGCAGAGCTCGTTGTCGAGTTCAGCAGGCAGCTGCGGAGCCTTGCCTACGGCAGTAGTACCTGTAGCTGTGCCTATCACATTACCATTATAAACCAATTCGTATTCTACGTCGAGCAGAATCATATTGAATACCTCGTCGGCATCTTCGTAAGCATCTACGCCCTCTACCTCAGCAAGTTGTTCGCGGTTGCCGGCATCGGGGGTTGACCATGTGTTGATGGCATAAGAGCCGGAGGTCTGCATATTGAAATAGCAGAGGTTGTCGGTGAAGAAGAAGCAGTGTGTGTAGTTGCCGTTGGGCACGATACGATAGTCCACGGGATCGCCCTTGCCTTCGAAGAGGCTGCCGTCGTTCTTGAGGAACTTCTTGGCACCTACACTGTAGATGTAGATCTTTGAACCATCGTAGTAGAATGAGAACTGCTTGTCGGCATCCGAAGCTCCGGGATTGGTGGCAACGGAAGCGAGCTTTGTGCCGTCGGCACTGGCAGCCCACTGACCACGTTCTGTGATGATGTTGAACACCTTGTGCTGGTCGATAGGCGTCTGCTCGAGCATAGCCAGAGCGTCGGCAGCGTCGAACTCGCCAACTGGTTCGATGGTCAGCTTATTGCCATCGTCGGCTGCTGTCCAGGTGTCCCAAGTGAACTGGCTGCCACCGATGTTGATGGTCAGGTTGCTGTTGGCGGCCTTGACCATATCATAGCCATCGCCCTCGACAACGGTTACAGGCGTAGACATACCTTCGACGAGGTACTTCTGCGGCTGTACGAACTTCTGAGCTGCGATGCTGTAGAGGAACTTCTCGCCGTCCTTCTCTACGAAGGCGAACTTGAACTCGTCGGTAACACCAGACTCAGGAATAGTTCCATAATGCATGCGGTTGTTAGCGGCATCGTACATCCAAGCGCCACGGGCTGTATTTACCGTTACGACCTCAGCCATAGTGGAAGCAGCCTTCACAATAGCTGTGGGCTGGAAGTATGAGCCCATGCCAAAGTAGTTGAAGATATAGCCCTCAACGGTTGCTACGTCGCCTTCTTCAATGTCAAGACCTTCGGGGAAGAGCTTAAGAGCATCCAGGATGCTGAAGGATGTTCCGAGTACAGGGAACTCAAAGGCGGGATCGCCAGCATCGGTGACAGTGTATACTGCCTCGGTGAAACCAGCATAAATCCAGTCGAAGTTCTCGGCATAGGCTTCAACGGTCTCGTCGGTGACAGCAAGAGGCTCAGCCTCGCCATTCTCGATGGTGAGAGCCTCGAGGCTGGCAGCAGTCTTGTCGTTAGCCTTGATTTCTGTGCCAAACATGCCAGCGACGACTTTCATTTCGATGTCACCGCTGACGGTGTCGCCCTTCTTAAGATAGTCGTTCAGACCTAGCTTCTGGAAGAGGTTACCAGCGGTAGCATCCTCCATAACGACATTGTCTACCTGAACTGTGATGGTCTCCCAAGTATCCCAATCGATGTCCTCCTGTTCGGTAACGCCTACATATGTAACCTTTGCATCAGTCAGGCGGAGCACTACGTCAGCCTCCTCAACACCTTCGTCGAGGGTGAATGCCTTCAGGGCTGCAATGCCTTCGAGGACAGTAGCGGGAGCGGTGTACTCCTCGATAATCCAAATGGCACGGTCGCCGACACTGGCAACAGACTTATCTGCATAGCAAGAAGTACCCGCCGTAGCAGCTGCATCTTTATTGATACCTATCATTTGATTTTCATTGCTAGCCTTGCTTATAGTGTATTCACCAGAAGGCAGAGCAGAGATTACCCAATCATAAGCTGTCGTTGAAGCAGCCATAGACCAAACGTTAGTTCCTGTGCCAGTGCAAGCTGCATAATAAGAAGCATCTGAATTAGCGATAGAATAGCCATTATCGGTTTCAGCAAAGTGCAGCCCTACGGGTTCAGCAGCCAGCTTAGTTCCACCGTCGGTGACACTCATATAACAATTACCACCCTCCTTAAGTTTGATGGTGTAAAGCGCATCGGGATCGGGCTGAATCATATCTGAATTCTCATAAGTCTCGATGGCGGTGAGCAGGTTGCGTGCAGCCTGGTCAATCTCTTCTGCTGTTGCGGCCTCGTTGTCATCGACAGCTTGAGCAGCCTCAACGGCAGCAGCAAGGGCGTTGTGGGCTTCCTCGGTCTTCGTGAAGAGTATGCCATAAGGCTCTTCCAGCAGCTTGTTAGCCTGCTCTATGTCCTGCTCGAGATAGCCACGAGAGATGTCTTCTTCACTTACTCTAACAAGGCGTACATTATCGATGAAGAAGTCGGAGCGCTTGTCGCCAGCAGCATAGAGGGTAATCTTGACAACAGGTGATACGCTACCCTGGAGGTCGATGTCGCCGTAGTCGACATTTACAAGTGCCTCCAGCGTGCTCCACTCAGTGTCGTTGAAATATGTGGCATTACCCACGGGAGCGGCTTCCGTCTCTGCTTCGCCGAAGATAAGGTCGTCGAGCTCCAGGCTCAGCTTAATCTTTGTGTCCTTGCTGCCGGCCTTGTCATAGGAATAAGCATGCTTATAGTCTACAGAGATCATGTACTGGCCTTCGGGCAGCTCATAAGCATCAGCCTCGAGAACGATTTCGTTGACGACACCGTCGCGGTTCCAGCCCTGACGGAAGAACAGTGAATAGTTGCCGTCGCTCGGAGCTGAAGTGCCGAATGCCGATGTTGTGCTGGTGGAGTTGGCCTGACGTATCTCGGTGTTGTTGAACTGAGAGCCTACGCCCGTCATCGTCCACCCCACGATGTTCAGCGGACCGTTGCTGGCCTTCTGCTCTGCAGTAAGGGGCAGACCGTCAGCATCAAGGTCGAAGCTGGGATTCTGGATATAGTACTCCGTAACGTCGCCCATAATGTCTATGGGATCTACAAACTCCTTGACCTCTGTTGGGTAGAGCTGACCATCTTCGTTGTAGAGACCCCAGAAACCAGTGACGTCATACATTGTCATGTCCTTCGTGACGATTGCCTGCTTGAAATTGTTGCGGACGATGAAGTCGGTGCCTTGTGAAGCGAATTCATAATTTGCGGCACTGCTGCCTTCGGCTACGTCGAGCTCTTCGCGGCTCACAGCCATAGTGACGGTGACGAACATGTTCACCCACTTCGTCTTCTCTTCCTGAAGCTTGCTGGCAGCCACTACGATAGGAGCCACCTCGTTGCCTTCGCTCATGACTTCGAGCTCGTCGACATTGGGGCTTGTCACCTCAGGTAGTCCATTATAGCTGTAGAGCTGACCCTTGATGAGGCCTGACACCTTCTGACCTTGTTCAAGGCCGAGGTCGTTGCCATAGAGGAGCAGACCAGCCACGCCGTCGGTGAGGTAGGTGTACTGACCGTTGACATAGGTCACAAGCCAGTTGTCGGCCTGGATGCCTGCATCTGTGCGTGTCTTGGTCGCGGCAGCGTTAGCCTCAGCGATGGAAGTGTAAATAGTAGCCCATGTGAGCGTGACCTCAACGGTCTCGCTCGTCTGCTCTGCAGCATCTGACGTCGCAGGGATGACAGCATAAGCCGAAATCGTAGCTTTTGTGGCTTTGCCAAAGATACTACCATTGTCATAATTAATGGTTAGCGGGGATGTGTACTCCTCATAAGCCTTCTGCATCTGAGACCCCACTTCAAAATCAACGGTCTTGAGATAGTAGATCTTTGCACCTTCGGTAGCGCAGGTGATCGTCACCGTCTGGTCGCCGAAGACTGTGCTGGTGGCGGGAGTGATGACGGGTTCTGCAACAGCTGCAGCAGCGCCAGAATCCTTTTTCCAAAGATCAACAAGCTTCTGAGAAGAAGTATAGCAGCAGAATCTTGGATTACCTGAATTATACTGCAATTTACGGTCAGGCGTACCTACATTCTGGATGGTCCATTTTGAGTTTGCATAAGAAATAGTCCAAGATGAAGCATCACTGACTTCGTTACTCGTAGTGAGGGTATTGCCTGAAGCCCATGAAAGGTAACTGCCATTTGCCATCTTGAAAGCGACCGATCCTTTGGCGGAGCCTTCTACGACGGACAAAGGCTGAACAGCGGCGACTGTTTCAGTATAGTCTACTGATTCACCAACACTGTTCGAACCGAACATAGCAATACCTTTTAGTTCCTTCTTTACTGTACCGTCTGTATAGGCTAATACTACGACATCGCCTACATTCACCTCCGTTGCCAAGGTCCAGGTATCTGCAAAAGCAATAGTGGAAGTCAGCACAGCAAGAAGAGAAAGTAAAAACTTTTTCATTTGTTTGGTTGATTGAATTGTAAGATTTCCGCGTCGTGGCTTGTTGGCGCAGTTAGTTTTGGGGTAAAGGTTTGTGTGCGGGTCTGCAAGCCATTTCGAGCCTCCCAGTCTGAGTGGTAAGGCCAGCCGCACAAAGCTGTTGTCTGCTGTCTGTAAATCAGTAGTTTAATAAGGATTTTTGTTTAGAAGTTAATGAATATAATTTATGTAAGATATGCAAATTATGTGGCAAATATACAAAAAACTGGCAAAAGCGGTTAGCTTCTGCCAGTTTTTTTTCAGTTCTTGATTATTTTTTTGCCATCAACGGCCGCGCGAGCCGCCTGAGTTGCCACGTGTTGTGCCGCTGTTGCCACGCGTGGAACCGCTTGACGTGGCGCCCGAGGTTGTCGATGATGTGGAGCGCTGGGGCGTGGTTGTGGTGGTAGCCGAGCGCTGGGTTGTGGTCGTGCGCTGGGGCACTGCCGATGTGGGCTGAGTGGAGCGCGTGGTGGTGCTGCCGCGCTGCGAGCCGCTGAAGGTCTGGGGCCGTGTGTTGGTGGTTGCAGGCGTGCCGACGTTCTGATTGGTAGTGCCGCCAGTGGCCACTCCGGAGCGCGTGGTGCCGTGCGACGTTGCGGGCTTGGCATCGCCGATGTGGTAGCTGGGATAGCTCTTGGAGTTGGGCTTGACGGTGCCGTAGGCCGAGGGTGCCGAGCTGCCGAAGTGCATCTGTGAGCCGCGCTGTGCGGGACGATGGAACTCGCGACCGTAGTAGTAGCTGGTGTTCCCGACATTGTGTCCGCCACGGAAGCTGTAGTAAACGGTAGGACGGTCGTAGAAGAAATGATTGCTGGTGGTGTAGCGCGTGCGGAGCACGAGGCTGAAGCTGTGGCGGCGCACCCACGACATGGGACGATAGAAGTCGACGATGCGTGTGTACAGATCCCACTGCCAGGGCGAAAGCACATAGCGCAGGTCGGCATTGCGGCGGAGCCAATAGACGCCGTCGAGGTCGGCGGGGTCGTAGAGGCCGAGGAAGTAGTCGAGGTTGATCTCGTAGACGGCTTCGTACTGCGAGAGGCTCAGTTCGAGCTCATAGGCCATCTTGTCGGAGAGGAAGAGGGCTTCCTTGCGAGCCTTCGAGAAGCTCATTGCTGCGGCGGAGGTGACGATCATCACCATCACTGCCAGGGTTGTCATTATGCGCTTCATAGTTGTGTCGGATTAGAGATTAGAGATTAGAGATTAGGAGTAGTTGTCAAGGAGGTTAAAGCTTATGCTTTTTTCTCTTTTGACATTGCAAAGGAAAGCATTTTGCGCGAGGCAGCAAAGGGAATTACCGAAAAAATGAAGGGGAAAGCCCTAAAGAGGATAAGGAAACGCCCGCGCACGGGGCCTATATATTATATAGGTACGTGCGCGGGCGCGTGTGAGGGTTGTATGCGGACCCGCGGGAGAACCCGCGGGAACGGTAATCGATAGCAGTCAGTTAACTTGTCAACTTGTCAACTCGTCAACTTGCTAACCTGCTCTTACTCTCCAGACTCGAGCTTAGCCTTGAGCTCAGCCAGGGCGTCGATGTCGCCGAGGGTTGTGCTAGCGGCCTGGTTCTGGATAGCGGGCTGCTCTTCCTGAGCCTTGGCGGGACGCTTGGTAGCGCGCTCTGCCTTGCGAGCCTCGCGGGCTTCGGTGCGTGCGGCATCTTCGAAGATGCGGCTGTGGCTGAGGATGATGCGCTTGCTGTCCTTGTTGAACTCGATGACCTTGAAGGGAAGAGTCTCGCCCTGCTGAGCCTGGCTGCCGTCTTCCTTAACGAGGTGCTTGGGAGTAGCAAAGCCTTCCACGCCGTACTCGAGCTGGATGACTGCGCCCTTGTCGAGGAGCTCTACGATAGTGCCCTCGTGCACGCTGTCGCGGGTGAATACGGTCTCGAAGACGTCCCAAGGATTCTCCTCGAGCTGCTTGTGGCCGAGGCTGAGGCGACGGTTGTCCTTATCGATCTCGAGGACAACAACCTCGATGTTCTCACCAATCTTAGTGAACTCGCTGGGGTGCTTGACCTTCTTGGTCCAGCTGAGGTCGCTGATGTGGATGAGACCGTCGACGCCCTCTTCGAGCTCAACGAATACGCCGAAGTTGGTGAAGTTACGCACGCGGGCGGTGTGCTTCGAACCAACGGGATACTTCTCTTCGATAGCCTCCCAGGGATCAGCCTTGAGCTGCTTGATGCCGAGCGACATCTTGCGCTCCTCGCGGTCGAGGGTGAGGATGACGGCTTCTACCTCGTCGCCTACCTTCATGAAGTCCTGAGCGCTGCGCAGGTGCTGGCTCCACGACATCTCGCTGACGTGGATGAGACCTTCTACGCCGGGAGCAATTTCGATGAATGCGCCGTAGTCGGCCATGACAACAACCTTGCCCTTGACGTGGTCGCCAACCTTGAGGTTGGGATCGAGAGCGTCCCAGGGATGGGGTGTGAGCTGCTTCAGACCGAGAGCGATACGCTTCTTCTCGTTGTCGAAGTCAAGGATAACAACGTTAATCTTCTGATCGAGCTCAACGATTTCCTTGGGATCGTTAACACGGCCCCAGCTGAGGTCTGTAATGTGGATAAGACCGTCGACACCACCCAGGTCGATGAATACGCCATAGGAAGTGATGTTCTTGACGGTGCCCTCGAGCACCTGGCCCTTCTCGAGCTTCGAGATAATCTCTTTCTTCTGCTGCTCGAGCTCGGCCTCGATGAGAGCCTTGTGGCTGACGACGACGTTGCGGTAGTCCTGGTTGATCTTAACGACCTTGAACTCCATGGTCTTGCCTACGAAGACATCGTAGTCGCGGATGGGCTTCACGTCGATCTGGCTGCCGGGCAGGAATGCCTCGATGCCGAATACGTCGACGATCATACCGCCCTTGGTGCGGCACTTCACGAAGCCCTTGATGATCTCTTCGTTCTCGAGGGCTGCATTGACGCGCTCCCAGCTCTTTGTTGCACGAGCCTTCTTGTGGGAGAGGATGAGTTGTCCTTTCTTGTCTTCCTGATTTTCGATGTACACCTCTACGGTGTCGCCGACCTTGAGGTCGGGGTTGTAGCGGAACTCGTTGGCGGAGATGATACCGTCGCTCTTGAAACCAATGTTCACAACGACTTCGCGCTTGTTGATAGCGATGACAGTTCCATCGACCACATCGTGGTCGCCTACGCCTGTGAGACTCTTCTCATAAGCACTGGCTTGTTCGTCGCGGGTCTGCTCATTCTGAGCGGTGCCTTTCTCGTAGCCTTCCCAATCGAAGTCCTCGAGGGGCTGAATGTTTGTTAAGTTTGACATAGGGTTAATTAATAAAAGAAAAAATTGGTTTGTTTTGAGTGTTAGACATTATATTGACGAAAACTCGGGCGCGAAGGTACAACAAATAAATGAAACGCGAAAAAGGAACGGTGAAAAATTTGCGTTTCATCCTCATTTTTAGTGTTTTTTAGGCGCCTGCAACCCGTTTTGCCTCACATCGCGCCTCGTTTCCTTCCTATAACTCAGCGACAGGAATCCTGTATCACCTCATCCACTTCCAAAAAATCCACTTGACAACTTCTACATATCACGCAGTGATATATAAATATCACACAGTGATATATACCACTCACCCTACAATCTTTGAGAATACTCTCTCATACAAAAGGCCCGAAAGATGGCGTCTACCATCTTTCGGACCTTATCTATTCAATGACTTCAGCCGGAGATTAATCCTCCTCGGGCTTCTCAGTCTTCTTGCGGCTGCGGCGCTTGGGCTTCTCCTCAACGGGCTTGTTGATTTTGATGCCTGCGAGCTCGGGGTCAATCATGATGCGACCGCAGTACTCACACACAATAATCTTCTTGCGCATGCGGATGTCGAGCTGGCGCTGAGGCGGAATCTTGTTGAAGCAACCGCCGCAGGCGTCGCGCTGCACGTAGACGATGCCAAGACCGTTGCGCGAGTTCTTGCGGATGCGCTTGAAGGCAGAAAGCAGACGGGGCTCGATGGTGAGCTCGAGGTTCTTGGAGCGCTCGCGCAGCTTCTCTTCCTCGGCACGTGTCTCGGAGATAATCTCGTCGAGCTCGCTCTTCTTCACGTCGAGGTCGTCGCGGCGCTCAGTGACATTGTCAGAGCAGCGACGGATCTCTTCCTGCTTGCGCTCGTAGGCCTCCTGAGCCTCGCGTATCTTCTTCTCGTGCAGCTGGTTGTCGAGCTGCAGGTATTCGATTTCCTTTGTGAGATTCTCGTACTCGCGGTTGTTGCGCACGTTGTCGAGCTGCGAGGTGTAGCGCTCGATGCTGGCGAGGTTGTCCTTGATGCCAATCTTACGCTTGCTGATCTCTTCCTGCAGGCCTTGCATGTCCACCTGAATCTTGTCGATGCGTGTTGTCAGGCCTTCGATCTCGTCCTCGAGGTCCTGCACTTCGAGGGGCAGCTCGCCGCGCAGTGTCTTGATGGAGTCGATTTCTGAGAGCATCGTCTGCAACTGGTAGAGGTTCTTCAGCTTATCCTCTACGCTGAGTTCCTGAGGGTCTTTCTTGTCTCTTGCCATAAGTAATAGACCCACCCCCGACCCCTCCCGTCAGGGAGGGGAGCGGCTGGCGCATGGGAGTTTATAGGGTCATTCTTTATTGTTAATAATATTGTTGAATTTTGGTATCCACGTTATCATCCCGCAGGCTCTCCCCTCCCTAACGGGAGGGGTTGGGGGTGGGTCTTCTATAGTATCTGTATCGGATTTGTGCAGACATCCGTGTCGTAAACGGGCAGCTGAGGCGCAGCCTGTTCAATCACTTCACGGAAAATCTCGCGTGTGTACTGCTCGCTCTCGTAGTGGCCCAGCACGGCTATCTGTATCTCTTGCTCGTGACCATGCCAGACGTGGTAGTGCATCTCGCCCGTGAGGAAAGCGTCTGCACCCGCACGGATGGCGGCATCGAGCATGAAGTCTCCGGCTCCGCCCGTGATGGCGATGCTCTGTATGGGTCGCTCGAGCAGGGCATTGTGCTGTAGGGCTTCGACGCCGAATGCCTGCTTCACGCGCTGGAGAAAGGCCAGCGAATCCTCGCCTTGAGGCAGGTAACCTATTACTCCGTTGCCGCTCTTTACGGTGCGCGAGCCAATGGTCAGGCTCTTGGCATCCATGAGCTGCACGTCGATCAACCCGAGTTTGTCGGCGATGCGATAGTTGACGCCATCCTCCACGTTGTCGAGGTTGGTGTGGGCTGAATAGATGCAGATGTCGTTCTGGATGGCCAACCGCACGCAGCGCTCCACGAGTGTAGTGTCAGCCACCTGACGCAGCGGATGAAAGAGCAGCGGATGATGGCTCACGACGAGGTTGCAACCCAGGTCTATGGCCTCGCGCAGCACCTCTTCGGTGACGTCCAGACACAATAATGCCCCTGAAACCTCCGTCTCTGTCAGTCCACATTGCAGGCCAGCATGGTCGTAGCTTTCCTGCAAGGGCAGAGGCGCGAATCGTTCAAGGGCAGCGATGATTTCCTTGATTTTCACGTCGTACACGCTTAATATTTCGAGCGCAAAGGTACAATAAATAAATGAAAAGTGGAAAGTGAAAAGTGAAAAATCTTATTCACAGTCCTCTTTTTTTATTCTTTTGTGCAGTTTTTTGCGATTTCGCGTGCACGTACGATAAATAATGTGTACTTTTGTGGCGAGAAAATTCAACACTCACCATTTTTCATTCTTCATTCTTCATTCTTCATTTAATCACCATGCTTACCCGTTATATCTTCCGCTCGCTGTGTGCACTGCTCGTTGGCTTCCTACTCGTGAGCAACCCTACTGACATGACCGTCGTGCTGGTGCAAGTCATCGGCGGACTGTTTATTCTTTCAGGCGTGCTGGCTTTCATCGGCTATTTCAACACTAAGCGTCAGCTGCGGCAAGTGGCTCAACTCGCTGCCGAGCAAGGCGCCGTAGTCGATGAGGGCGCTCCGCTCCTGCCCATGTTCCCCGTCGTCGGGTTGGGTTCCGTGCTGCTGGGCGTGATGCTGCTTGTGTGGCCGGCTCAGTTCGTGAGCATCCTGATGTATGTCCTCGGCGGCTTGCTTGTGCTCATAGGCATAGCACAGATCTCTGCACTGATACGTTATCGTCAGGTGGCTCCTACATCGTGGACGTCCTACATTCTGCCATTAGCCATCATCGCTGCAGGCATCTTCGTCATAGCCAAACCCCTCGAAGCGGCATCAATTCCGTTCACAATCCTGGGCATAGCCTACATCGCCTACGGTGTCTCGGAGTTCTTCATTGGCATACGCCTCTACCGAATCAAGAAGGCCATTGCCAAAGAGCAACAACGAATTGAGGAACAGACCGTAGTCGAGGAGATGAAAGCCCAGGCCGAAGAGGCTGTGGTGGTAGAGGAAGTTGAAAATTAAAAAATTAGAAAATTAGAAAATAAATTCCCTTTGCCCAACGCCTCCCCCCGGGGAGGTCGGGAGGGGGTCAAGTTCAATGGTCAATGGTCAATGTTCAATGTTCAATGTTCAATGTTAAAAATAATATGACACGTAAGATTAAATGCATAGGCGTACTCACCAGCGGCGGTGATGCCCCTGGGATGAATGCCGCCATCCGTGCCGTGACGCGTGCTGCCATTGCCAACGGCTTCAAAGTAAAAGGTATCTATCGCGGCTACGAAGGCCTTATCCACAAGGAGATAAAGGAGTTCACCACCGAGAGCGTCTCGGGTATCATTGGTCGCGGCGGCACAATCCTGAAGACCGCCCGCTCTAAGGATTTCATGACCGAGGAAGGTCGCCAGAAGGCCTACGACAATATGGTCGAGGCCGGCATCGACGCCCTCGTGGTCATCGGAGGCAACGGCTCGCTGACCGGCGCCCGCCTCTTCGCAGCCGAGTATGACGTGCCTTGCATTGGCCTGCCCGGCACCATCGACAACGACCTCAACGGCACTGACCTCACCATAGGCTACGACACTTCGCTCAACACCATCATGGAGTGCGTAGATAAGATTCGCGACACGGCCAACTCCCACGAGCGCATCTTCTTCATCGAGGTGATGGGCCGCGACGCAGGCTTCCTCGCTCAGAACTCTGCCATCGCCGCCGGCGCCGAAGCCGCCATCATCCCCGAGGAGCAGACCCACGTCGACCAGCTCGCACAGTTCATTGGACGCGGCATCCGTAAGTCGAAGTCGTCGTCTATCGTCATCGTCAGCGAGAGCCCCAAGTGCGGCGCCATGTACTATGCCGAACGTGTGCGCAACGAATATCCGCAGTTCGACGTACGCGTGTCAATACTCGGTCACCTGCAGCGCGGAGGCTCGCCCTCGGCACAGGACCGCATCCTCGCCTCGCGTCTCGGCGTAGGTGCCATCAATGCACTACTCGACGGCCAGCGCAACGTGATGATAGGCATCAAGAACGACGACATCGTCTATGTGCCTTTCTCCAACGCCGTGAAGAGCGACAAGCCACTCAAGCGCGAACTTATCTCAGCCCTCGAGACACTGTCACTGTAGGCTCCTTTGTGGATCAGGTTCAGATATTAGTGCCTGGCACCTTTGTGGATTAGGAATTAGCATTCTGTCCTGTTTGTTGCCGTACCACGGCAACCCAATTAATCCGTACCACGGCAACCCAATAAAAAAGATTTAAGCCTTGAAGAAATTATTCCTACTTACACTATGTTTGGCTGCAGCCATTCAACTGGCAGCCCAGACGTGCAGTCCAACGGCCACGTTCACCTACACCTCCACCGAGGAAGGTCACGAGGGCGAACAGATAACCGAAGACCTCGAGAGCTACTCGGGGTCGGCGCCCGTGTCGGTTGTCCTTCACGCCAATCCCGAGGATGTCGATGACTACGAATGCCGCTACGAATGGATTATCTACGAGACGGGCAACGAACAAAACATTCTTGTCCACCGCTTCGAGGAGGAGATAGAATACACATTTCTGCACAGCGGATCGTTCACAGCTGAACTGAAGGCTACCTTCACGCAGGACGGCGACATCATAACCTACCCCGCCGAGGGCGAACAACCCGTGCGCATAACCATCTCCATATGGGAGAGCCATCTCGAGATGCCTAACGCCTTCTCGCCCGGCGACGACGACGATTACAACAAGATCTATCGCGCCAAGGACAACCATAAGAGCATCGTATCGTTCAAGGCCACCATCTTCAATCGCTGGGGACAGCGGCTCTACTCGTGGAACGATGTCAACGGAGGATGGGACGGACGTTACAAAGGCAAGATAGTGCCCGACGGCGTCTACTATGTTAACGTCGTTGCCAAGGGGGCCGACGGCCGCACCTACCATATCCGCAAGGACGTCAACGTGCTTACCAAATACACTGAGATGAGCGGCGGAGGGGGAACGAGTAATTGATAATTGACAATTGATAATTGATAATTGATAATTTGCAATTGATAATTTGCAATTGACAATTGATAATTTGCAATTGATAATTTGCAATTTGCAATTGATAATTTGCAATTGATAATTTGCAATTTGCAATAGATTAACGTGGCCTCAACATAAAAAGATTGCAGACTGAACATTGAAGAACAAACTTGAAATTATTGGCGCACGCGTCAATAACCTTAAGAATATAGACGTCACAATCCCACGTGGCAGCCTCACCGTGATTACGGGGCTGTCGGGTTCTGGCAAATCATCTCTGGCCTTCGACACTATCTATGCCGAAGGTCAGCGCCGATATATTGAGACTTTCTCGGCCTACGCCCGCAACTTCCTCGGAGGACTGCAGCGACCCGATGTCGACAAGATAACCGGCCTCTCGCCCGTCATCAGCATCGAGCAGAAGACAACGAACAAGAACCCGCGCTCCACCGTAGGCACCACGACGGAAATCTACGACTACCTCCGCCTGCTCTTCGCTCGTGCCGGCGACGCTTTCTCGTGGCAGACTGGCGAGGCCATGGTGAAATACAACGAGGATCAAATCGTAGAACTCATCCAGAAAGACTACGGCGGCCACAAGATACAGTTGTTGGCACCACTCGTGCGCAACCGAAAAGGTCACTACCGCGAGCTCCTCGAGAGCACACGCCGCAAGGGATTCATCTGGGTGCGCATCGACGGCGAGATGCAGGAACTCGTGCCCGGCATGAAGCTCGACCGCTACAGCAACCACTCCATCGAGGTCGTCGTAGATAGGTTGAAAGCACCCCAAGACCAAGCGGCAGCAGGAGACCCACCCCCCGCCCTCCCTGTGAGGGAGGGAGTGGTTACCACTGAAAATAAAGGCTTGCAGCCTTCAGATTATTCCGCCGACAACAACAGTTCACCAGTTACAGAGCATAACACAGGTTTACCAGCTACAGAGCATAACGCAGATTACAATAGTTTACCCTCTACAGGTCATTCCGCCCCCTCCCTCACAGGGAGGGCGGGGGGTGGGTCTCCAGCGGGAGGTGGGTCTGCAGAGTCGTCCCTCTCACGCCTCCGCAAGAGCGTGGAGCTCTGTCTGAAGATGGGCGAAGGCCTTATGATGGTGCTCGACTCCGACAACAATAAGCTGCGCCACTACTCGCGCCGCCTCATGTGCCCCACCACAGGCATGAGTTATGCCGACCCCGCGCCCCACAACTTTTCGTTCAACTCACCTCAGGGCTGGTGCCCCCGCTGCAAGGGCCTGGGCTACGTCAACCTCATCGACGTGAACAAGGTCATACCCGACCGCTCGCTGTCGGTCAAAGACGGCGGTATAGCCCCCCTGGGCAAGGCCAAGAGCCAGATGATCTTCTGGCAGATGGAGGCACTGCTCGAGCGCTATGGCGCCACACTACAGACACCGCTGCGCGACGTTCCCGACGAGGCCATCGACGAGATTCTCAACGGTTGTCCCGAACGCCTGCGCATACCCGCTGCCACGGCTCACACCTCCAACGACTACTACATCGCCTATGACGGCCTCGTGAAATACATCGAGATGATGCAGGACAGCGATGCCAGCGCCACGGCACAGAAATGGGCCGAACAGTTCTCGAAGACCGACGTATGCCCCGACTGCCACGGAGCACGCCTCAACCGCGAAGCCCTTCATTTCCGCATCGGCGACAAGAACATCGCCGAGCTGGCCGACATGGACATCAAGGAGCTCCACGCCTGGCTTGCCGACCCACAGCTGACGCCCCGCCAGCAAAAGATAGCGCCCGAGATTCTCAAAGAGATACGCTCGCGCGTACAATTCCTCATGGACGTAGGTCTCGACTACCTCAGCCTGTCGCGCTCCTCGATGAGTCTCTCCGGCGGCGAGAGCCAGCGCATACGCCTGGCCACGCAGATTGGGTCGAAGCTCGTCAACGTGCTCTACATCCTCGACGAGCCCTCGATAGGACTGCACCAGCGCGACAACCGACGTCTTATTCATTCGCTCAAAGAGCTGCGCGACACGGGCAACACCGTAATCGTCGTAGAGCACGACGAAGAGATGATGCGCGAGGCCGACTACATCGTCGACATGGGACCCGCCGCCGGCCGCAAAGGCGGCGAAGTGGTGTTTCAGGGAACCTATGAGGAGCTGACAGCCCCCTCAGCCCCCTCAGCCCCCTCCCGTCCCCCCCGAGGGGGGGCGTCCGTTTCCAATGGGAATCCTGAGGACCTGTTCGCCCCCCCTCGGGGGGGACGGGAGGGGGCCGAGGGTGGGTCTCTCACCCGCCTCTACCTCACCGGTCAGCGCACCATAGAGATTCCAGCAGTGCGCCGCAAAGGCAACGGCAAGACGCTCTCAATCAAAGGCGCACGGGGCAACAACCTCAAGAACGTCAGCGTCGATTTCCCCCTCGGCACGCTCATATGCGTCACCGGCGTCTCGGGCTCAGGTAAATCCAGCCTCATCAACGACACGCTTCAGCCTATCCTCTCACAACATTTCTACCGCTCACTGCGCGACCCCCTACCCTACGACAAAGTCCTGGGACTTGAGAACATCGACAAGGTGGTCAACGTAGACCAAAGCCCCATCGGGCGCACGCCGCGCTCAAACCCAGCCACCTACACGGGCGTCTTCTCCGACATCCGCGACCTCTTCGTCTCGCTGCCCGAGGCGCGCATCCGTGGCTACAAGGCCGGTCGCTTCTCGTTCAACGTCAAAGGCGGCCGCTGCGAGACGTGCGGCGGCAATGGCTACAAAACCATAGAGATGAATTTCCTGCCCGACGTGATGGTGCCGTGCGAGGACTGCCGCGGGCGCCGCTACAACCGCGAGACGCTGGAGGTTCGTTTCAAAGGCAAGTCTATAGCCGACGTCCTCGATATGACCATCAACCGCGCCGTGGAGTTCTTCGAGAACCAGCCAACCATACTTCAGAAGATAAAGACGTTGCAGGACGTGGGTCTCGGCTACATAAAGCTCGGACAATCATCCACAACGCTCTCTGGCGGCGAAAGCCAGCGCGTGAAACTCGCCACCGAACTTGCCAAGCGCGACACGGGCCGCACACTCTACATCCTCGATGAGCCCACCACCGGACTCCACTTCGAGGACATACGCGTACTGCTATCAGTGCTGCAGCGTCTCGTAGACCGTGGCAACACGGTCATCGTCATCGAGCACAACCTCGACGTCATCAAGAGCGCCGACTACATCATAGACCTCGGTCCTGAAGGCGGGCGCGGCGGCGGCACCATCCTCGCCACCGGCACTCCCGAGCATGTGGCAAGATGCAAGAAAGGCTTCACGCCAGCCTTCCTCCGCGAAATCCTCAAATCATAACGACATTCGTCACGGCCACGGCCCCGCCGACTCTCCCAATTAGAATGCCCCCTCAAGCCCAGCTCTTCCCCTCCGACTCCCCTCGAGAAGAAGAGTTGGGCTGCTATCATAGTAAATATCATTCGTCACTCGTCATTCGTCATTCCTCATTCGTCATTCGTCATTTGTCATTCGTCATTTTACTTTAAAACAAGGCAATAATATAGCAGTTGACCCTAATCGGCCCGTCGCTCGCCTCAAAGCAACGCTTGACCCAAAGCAGCCTGAAAGGCTAGCAAGCAGTTAGCCCAGGGCAGCGCCCTGGGTTATCTTGTCAGCAATATACGCGCCCTGACGGGGCAAAAGCATTAAATAAGTGGAACTTAAATCTTCCTTAAATCTTACCTTAAATCCCTGCTGACTGTACAGCTCGTGTGCCTGATCGGCCACACGAGAGGCTACGGCTCCACGGAGCCTACGCAGGGCTGGCACGAGCGAGTAGGCCGTATGCGGCCGTAAACTTCTGAGGCGATAAGCCGAAGAAGCCTTAAGAAAAGATTTAAGGTGAGATTTAAGGAAGATTTAAGTTCTACATATCTGTGTGCAATAGTGCTTTTGCCCCGTCAGGGCGAATATACTTTTGTCGCTGGTTACCCAGGGCGCTGCCCTGGGCTAACTGCTTATTGCCCCTCCGGGACGTTCGCCTATCCATTATGGGGTCAACAGCTATATCATTGCCAAAACAATTGGGCGTTTCCGCCGCTGCGACCAGTTGAGTTGAGGTAAAACAAGTTGTTTTACTTTGACTTTCCTTGAAGGTTCGATTCACTCTGCCGCTCCTTTTGAATAATCTGCCCGGCATCTCGCAGGATTACGCCTATTGAAAGGCCAAACACCAGCCAAGAGATACAGGACAGCCACTCCTTGAAACGACCAAAAGGGCCGAGCGTGGGAACTATTTAGCAGTAGCAAAAAAGAGTGTAGGTGAAATTTCACCTACACTGGCCTTAACCTTCTCATACACTATGCGTTACAGCGAAAAGTGTAGGTGAAGGTGAAAATCAAAAAAATTTTAGAAGAAATTGTTGACCGTGAAACTTTGAGAGACCTATTTGGCCAAAGTGCACTCTATCGACTTTGATGCCCTGAAGCCGACGAAGCCCGTTCCTCCGTGTACGTTCGACGGCAGGCGGATAGGACCAGACAGGTCGTGATTGTCTTCGTAAGTCTCCGACTCGCTGGTATTCAATGCTTTCAGGTAGTAGTACTCGCTTTCCGTGATGCTCTCGACGGCCACTGTAGCCGTTCCCTCCAGCAGCGTGAAGATTGTTCCGTAGTCATACATTCCGGCAAGGCTCTGCCTGAACGTCAACGGCAGATACACGCAGAGCGATGCCTCGTTGTCGCGGAAGAGCTTGTCGGTGAACACGCCGTAGCGGTTGATGACGTTGCCCACGGTAGGCATATCGAGGTCGCTGCTGGGCTTTATGGTGTTGCCCTCCATAAGTATGGGATCCTGGGTGCAGTCGAACGTCACCGGCACCGCCACGCTATCGATGTCTTCCATGTATTCGCCGTCAGGATCTACGTAGCGATGCTCGCGCGTAGCTCCCACGAGCGGCGCTGCCAAGCGGTAGAAATCTGTCGAGCCGCGGTTGTCGGCGAACGACAGTCTCAGTTCGAAAGCGTCGGCCGTTTCGTCGGTGTAGCCGTATTCGCTCAGGAACTTATGCTCTTCCACCAGCTGCGCCTTGACGCCCTTGATACCACCGACTGGCTGCGGCACCGTTTCCTCTACAAAGGCCTGGTGCTTGCCGTCGGTCGTAGCCACTTCGATTCGCACACGGTCGCCCGGGTGGAAAGGAGTAGTGATGAGGTAGCGCTGTGCCTCCCTCTCTATCTTGCATTTCTCGCGAAACTCACCGTTCACATAGACTTCTACGTGGGCCTGGTGAACGATGGTAGCCTGGTCAACACCCGTCATGCCCACTACGAGATGGTTGACGGCAGAGTCGGCCGAGAGGTAGCCGTGCAGGCTCAGCTGCGGCTGTTCGTGGTCGGTGTGGATATCTATGTCGTGCTCGCAAGCCGCCATGGCCGTCAGAGCTGCTGTTGCTAAGAGAAAAAATGCTTTCTTCATGGCCTTACCATTTATAAGTTAGAGTGAACGAGGGTATGCAGGGCAGGAGCGTGTACTTCGTCAGCTTGTCGTGGCGGTAGTTGCCCACGTTGTCTTCCTTGCGATAGACGAGCGTAGGATTCATGGCGTTGTAGGCATTGTAGAGACTGATGTTCCACGTCCGTTCGGCTTTGCATTTGAGCTGCTTGCGAATGTTCAGCCCGAGCGAGAGAGTGTGACTGCACGGCAGACGATAGTTGTTGCGCGAGGGCACATAGTAAACCTCTTTCAGCGAGCCGTCGTCGGGGTTCATCACTATACCTTTTTGCGTGGCTAGGGTAGCCGCTTCGCCAGAGTGGAACATCCATGTGCCGTCGAGGTCGAGGCGCTGCGAGAACTTGTGGTTGACCACAAGGTTCAGCGTGTGGCGGCGGTCGAAGGTGAAGGGGAAGCGATGCCCGTCGTTCACCCCGCTGTCGCGGCTGAACTTGCGGGTGCTCTTGGCCAGCGTGTATGCCAGCCAACCCGTAGTGCGGCCGCTGGTCTTGCGAAGCAGGAACTCAAGCCCCGCCGCACGTCCTGTGCCTACGGCCACAAGGTTCTCCCACGAGCCCGAGAAGCCGAAGAAGCTCATGCCGTCGCGGTACTCGAGGACGTTGCGCAGATTCTTGTAGTAGCCCTCGACCGACATCTCCCAGCCCTTAAGGCCTGTGAAATAAGCGCCCAAGGAGTACTGGCTGGCCCGTTCCGGCTTGATATTGCGGGTGATGGGCACCCACAGGTCGGTAGGCATGGCGATGGGCATTGACGTGAGCAGGTGGATGTACTGCGCCATCTCGGAGTATGCCGCCTTCAAGGCCCACGCCTCGGCCGCCTGCCACCGCAGCGACAGGCGCGGCTGCAAGGCGCTGTATGTGGTGCCGTCGACGTGGAAGAGCGTATAGGCCAGTCCCGGCGTCAGGTGCAGGGCACGTGTCACCCGCCAGTTGTCCTCAGCATAAACCATAGCCTCGTCGGCGGGGATCTTCCGGGCGGGCATAATGTAAGCCGTGTCGATCAGCACCTTGCCTGCCGACGACTGTATCAGCTGGTTCGACGAGGTCTCCGGCCGGAAGTTGTGGCGCGTATAGGCCGCTCCGAACTGAATGCGGTGCTGCGGACGCGGGTCGTAGTCGAAGTCGATCTGAGCCGTCAGGTCGTGAATGCTCGAATTGTATTTTGACGAAGCATTATCAGCCGCGCCGCTGGGCTCAGCCAGATTGTCGTAGCTCTTGAGTCGCATCTTATAGTTGTTCGTCGAGACAGTGGCATTGGCAAAGAGCTGGTCGGTGAAGACATGGTTCCAGCGCAGCGAGGCCAACGTATTGCCCCAGTGCATCCTGTCGCCATAGCGCTCGGTGTACTCGCCGTGGTCCCCCCAGTAGTCTTCATAGTCGCTCTTTAGGCGGTCCTGCCCCTGATAGAAGCTCAGGTAGAGGCGGTCGCGGCCGGAGAAGCGGTGGTTGAGTTTGGCATTAAGGTCGTAGAACGTATAGCCGAACTTCGAGTCCTTGGGCATGAAAGGGCGCGCCACCCAACTCCAATAGCTGGTGCGTGCCGAGAGGCTGAACGAGGTGCGGTCCTTGATGATCGGGCCCTCGAAATTCAGGCGGCTGCTGAGCAGACCTATGCTTGCCGTGCCATGGTAGTGCTGCATATCGCCGTCGCGCGTGCGGACGTCGACGATTGATGAGAGGCGGCCATTGTAGCGAGCGGGAAACGAACTTTTGTAGAACGTCACCTTTTTCATAGCCTCGGGCGTGAACACCGAGAAGAAGCCAAACAGATGGTCGACCTTGTAGATAGGCACGCCATCGAGCATGATGAGATTCTCGTCGCCCGCTCCGCCGCGGACGTAAAGGCCTGCCATACCATTCATGCCCGACTGCACGCCGGGCAGCAACTGCAGTGTGCGGATGACGTCGGTCTCGCCGAGCAGCGAGGGCGTATGTTCTATCTGACTTACCGAGACGTCGGTGATGCCCATGCCGGTGGCATACAGGCCGGCATCGGTGCGGTCGGCCTCAACGACCACTTCGCGCAGCAGGTCCTTAGCCCGCAGGCTGACGTTAATGACCGTGTCGCGCTGCAGACTCAGCCGCAGCTCTGTAGGTTGATAGCCTGAATAGGAATAGCTCAGGACTACCTCGCCGGCTGGCAAGGTTAAGCTGTAGAAACCAAAAGGGTTGGATGTTGTGCCATCGAGGCTACCGAGCGCATGTACGGTAGAGCCTATCAGAGTCTCGCGCGAAACGGCGTCGGTGATGTGGCCGCTCACCGTGACGCGCTGGGCATGCAGGCCTACAGCAGCCGTCAGCAGGCAGAGAGCCAGAAGTGCATTTTTCATTATTAGCTTTATTATTGATAGTTGATTGAAAGCAAAAACGGCTGCAAAGGTAAGCCTTTCGATGAAGAAAGGAAAGCCTTTGCAGCCACATTTAACAAAATTTATTACAGCAGGCTAATAATAACAATATTTAACCTTGCCGATAAAAAGTAAGGGGAGAACGAGTCGGGCCGCTTACTATTTCACCTTTATATATTTACACCCGTGCGAGGGAATGACGCAGGTCATCTCGTCGGCCGTGAGGTCCTTTTGGCGCCAGAGGTCGCGGATGACGGTGGCTGTGGGGGCAAGGGCCTTAAGGTTGAAAGTCTTGTCCTCGGTGCCTACGTTGAAGATACCGATTGCCTGCGAGCCGTCGGCCAGCGGACGTGCCCACACCTCGATGTCGCCGTCCTTGCTGACGCGGTCGGCCTGCTTGCCCAGGATGTCCTGGTTGACGGCATTGACCTCGTTGTTGCAGAGCAGTCCGACGGTGAAGTCGTCCATCTGAGCAATATCACAGCCGATGAGCATGTTTGAGGCCAGCAGCGTCCAGAGGGTGATGTGTGTGTACTGCTCGTCGGGCGTCAGGCGCGAGTCACGCAGGTTGCTGCTCCAGCCCACCTTGCCCACGATGAGCATGTCGGGGTCGTTCCAATGTCCGGGGGCGGCATAGGGTGCGAGGCCAGCCTGCTGGCGGAAACCTATGTCGTACATCGAGCGCCACGTGTCGGTGATGTCGCCCGTCGTGCGCCAGCTGTTGGCATCTACGAAGGGTCCCCACTCCCACACTTTGGCCATACCGTACTGGCAGAGGCTGTAGAAGATGTCGCGCGGCTGCTCGCGCAGGAATTTCTGCATGAGAAGGTATGGTCGTACGTAAGAGGCCACGCCCTTGTCCTTCTCCTTGGCATGCTCGCGTCCGTAGCCGCACCAGTCGTACTTCAGATAGTCAATACCCCATTCGGCATACGACTGAGCATCCTGCTGCTCGTGGTCGATGGAGCCGAGATAGCCGCCGCAGGTGTAGTCGCCGGGCGAGCTGTAGATGCCGAACTTGAGACCGCGCTCATGGAGCCAGTCGCCCAGAGCCTTCATCGACGGGAATTTCTCGTTGACGGCGATGGTGCCGTCGGGGTTACGCTCGGGGGCTTCCCAGCCGTCGTCGATATTCATGTAGCAATAGCCGTAGTCGGCCAGACCCTTGTCGATAAGCGCTTGTGCCGAAGCTTTCACTTTCTCCTCAGAGACACTCAGAGCCCAGCAGTTCCATGAGTTCCAGCCCATAGGCGGCGTAAGGGCCATCATACGCGGCCCCACACGAAGCGTGAACTTCTGGCTGGCGCTGCCCTTGGCATTTGTGGCCGTGACGGTGAAGGTGAGGTCGCACTGATGGTCAATCGTTCCGCTGAGCACGCCGTCGGCCTCGCTCAGCTTCAAGCCCTCGGGAAGGTTGGCGCAGGTGAACTTCATCGGGCGCTCACCGGAGACGGGGAAGCGGTAGATGACGGGTGAACCGGGACGTACGCCAAAGAGCGGAGCGCCGTTGAAGCGCGGCGTCAGCGGTGCTGGCGGGGTGAGGATATATTTAAGCGGCAGGCGCTGCGTGATCTGCTTGCCCGTCTTCGAGTCGGTATATACGGCAGTGAGCAAGCAGGTCTTGGCCTTGTCGTAGGGCACTGTCAGGCGCACGGGCTTGTTCTGCTTGATGCTCAGTTTCTTAGACTGCTTCGACAGCACGGCTCCGCTTTCGCGATCGATGACGTTCAGTTCGAGGCGTCCGCTCTGCACCACGGGATAGGCGTTGCGCAGCTCCACGTCGCAGTGGGCGCGGCCTTGGTTGACATCGGTGAAGTGAATGCTCAGTCCGTCGAGATTGCTGGGCACACGCACATTGAGCGGCGTGTCGAAGAGGCCGCCAGGCTCGCCGCCGTTGTAAACTCGTATGGCCACGACATTATCTTCGTCCCAGCGTATGCCGCCCGTCTTGATGTCGACGGGATAGCTGCGCACGGCGCTCCAGGCTGATTTGTAGCCGCCCTGGTCGCCGGGCATACCGCCCGTCTTGCCAATAAGTTTGCCATTGAGGTAGCACTCGTCGGCATCATCGGCCTTGGGCAGGTCAATGAGCACGAACTTGGGGTTCTCCACGCCCTTCAGGAGCGAACTGGGGATGGTGATGTGAACGCGGTACCAGGCGTAACCGTTGTTGATGACGTAGCCCTGGTCATCCCAGTTGCGCGTCATGTCAATCTTGGCCCAGCCGGCATCTGAAGTCTCGGCCTTGGCCCACGCCATATCGTCGCCCTTGTGGAAAAGGGCCTGCTTGACACTCGGGGCCTGAGCCCACACGCCTGCAGCCACTATGGTTGCCAGCGCCAACGTAAAAAGCTTTTTCATGTGGTAGGTTGTTATAAGTTAGTTAGAAGTTGGGTATTCTGCAAGTTTTCAGGTTTCACGCCTCAAATTTACAAGTATTATCTGAAACAGCCATCACTTTGCATGAATTATTTTGCATACCAACTACCTTTTCTTGACTTCAGAGGACAAAAAGAAAAAACGCCCCGCAAGCAAAAATTGCCTTGCAGGGCGTCAAAAAACAGCTCTGTGCAATTACCCTATACATAAAAAAGAAAAGAGCTGCGAACGAGGAAAAACATAAGTTTAATTGATTTTTAAAGGTTTTCTTGAGTTATAAATTATATGATTATCCGCAATCTTACCACCAAAGAGACCGCAACGCGGTCTTCGCTTAATAACCGAGGGTACGAGCGTAGCGAGCACCCCCGGTTGGCATACAATCGTGGAATATGCACTCTGGAAGAGTGCCCCATCATTCCAAGAGGGCGA
>JAFRNY010000052.1 GCA_017429945.1 Bacteroidaceae bacterium | reverse complement strand
CATTGGAGAGCAGGGGTTCTTGAAGTGTCAAGCGTCCCTTTCTTCATGTGTGAAGCGTCGCTTTGCGCCGAGCGGGGCCGAGCGCCGTCCTACGGACGTCGCCCCTGCCTAAATTCCTTCGCCCCTCTGGGGCTTATTTCAAGCTTTGTGTCTACTGCTATATTATTGCCTTGAACTTTTGGAGCAGCGAGTGCAATCAAGCTTGCTTGGATTGCCGAGTCGTGACAAAAGTCAGCGAAGCTAACATGGAACATTGAACTTTGAACTTGGAACTTTGAACTTTGAACTTGGAACTTTGAACTTGGAACATTGTGCTCGAGCTTGATCGCATCGATTGAAAAGAAAGTTCAATGGTCAATGTTCAATGTTCAAAGTTCAATGTTCCAAGTTCAAAGTTCAAAGTTCAATGTTCCTAGTACACCAGCATCGTCAGCACATAAGCCACAACCGTAGCCACACCCACGCTCACCAAGCCTGGCATCATGAACGAGTGGTTGAGCAGGTATTTGCCTATGACCGTGGTGCCGGAGCGGTCGAAGTTCACCGTGGCGATGTCCGAGGGATAGTTGGGAATAAAGAAGTAGCCGTAGACCGACGGGAACACGCCCAGCAACACCGGCCCCGGGATGCCCAACTTGTAGGCCAGCGGCAACATCGCCACTACGACGGCGCCCTGCGAGTTGATCAGCACCGACACCAGGAAGAAGACGATGGCTATCGACCACGGGTACTCGGCCACGATGCCCTCAAGCGCCCGTTGTATCTCATACATATAATTAGAGAAATATGTGTCGGCCATCCATGCGATGCCGTAGATAGCCACCACAGCCACCATACCCGACTGCCACACCGGCCCGCTCACAGCCTTCTTGGGCTGCGCCTTGCAGAAGATAATCATCAGCGCAGCGGCCGTGATCATCACAATCTGAATCACCACATTCATCTTCAAGTCCACGATACCCTCCTCCGTGAACCCTCTTACTACGACACCCGCGCGAGCCAACTCCTGCGCCGAGATAGCAGCGCCATCGGTCAGCGAGAGGTCGCCGGCACCCTTGATGGCCATCACCTGACCATAGTCGGGCAGGAGATCCGGGAAGATGGCAAAGAGCACAATCACCACCAGCGCTCCGAAGAAGATGAACACGGCATTCCGGGCCGACTGAGGTATCTCCTGGTCGAGCGTCGTGGCGCTGCCGCCGTAGATATATTTATATTGCTCTGGATCAGCAAGCTTAGCCTGAAACTCTGGGTCCTTGTCCAGGTCCAAGCCACGATGGTAGCTCGCAGCGGCAGCAGCCATCAGGCCGCAGAGGCACGCCGGCAGCGAGATCATCAGCACTCCGGGAATAGTGATGTCGAAGCCGTTCAAGTTTGAGATGCTCACGAAAGCCACCACGGCAGCCGCGATGGGCGAGCACGTGATGCCCACCTGCGACGCCACCGATGCCACGCCACAGGGGCGCTCGGGACGGATGCCCTTTTTCAGCGCTATGTCGCAAATGATAGGCATGAGGGTATAGACCACGTGGCCCGTGCCCACCAACACCGTAAGGAAAAACGTGCACAAGGGAGCCAGAAACGTGATGCGGTCGGGGTGCCGCCGTAGCATACGTTCCGCAACCTGTATGAGCCAGTTCATACCGCCCGACGCCTGTAAGACGCCCGCACACGTCACCGCGGCGATAATGATATATATCACATCCGTAGGCGGAGTACCCGGCTTCAGACCGAAACCGAAGACGAGCAGGGCCAGGCCGATGCCCGAGATTGCGCCAAGAGCCAGCGAGCCGTAGCGCGAACCCACCCATAGCGCGCCAAGCACTATGAGCAATTGAAGAATCATTGATAACGAAAACATAGAAATGACGAATGACAGACCCACCCCGCCCTGTGGGCACCCCTCCCGTGAGGGAGGGGCCTCCGGGTTGTGTCTAAGTTAGGAGATAAATGACAAATTGTGAATTATGAATTATGAATTATGAATTAGCGGAAGCGGTTTTCGTCAGCAAAAATATAAGAAAAGCACGAGGTTGACAAATAATTTCTCAAAAATATAGTTCACGGCCCAAGATTTAGTCTATCTTTGCAGAAGAAAACAACCATAATACTTCTGCTCAATCCCCAAAGACGGACATTCGAAGCCATGCCCACGCAAGCTACACCCGACTACCTGTTCATCGACGCCATACTCCTGGCCTATCGCCTCGGGCACGTGCGGCAAGATCCCGTTAAGACGGCCCTTCTGGCCGCCACACGTGCGGCATCGGATGCCATCACCTTCCTCACGGCCGCCGAGAACTTCGGCATCAGCCGCCGCTCGGAGCTTCATCGCTTCCTTGGCGAATACCTTGCCGCGCCCGCACATTTCAGGGCCCTCTATCCAGGAGCCCTCGGGGTGCGGCGCGAAGGCCAGCCCGCCGCGGCGTTGCTCGGCAACCAGCGCGCTCTTTTCCTCGTAGAGCCCGTCCTCACGGCCAAGCAGCAGCAACTCTTCTATGACGCTTTTTGGTGGTTCGTGCACAACTACGAACCGTCGTTCTTCGATCCCAAGCGCGGCCATTGCATAGGCGCCTACGCCACCGAACCGCGCGACAACGCCTCCGTGCTGGCCAACTTCAACAACTACTTGTCGCGCCTCACGGACCACTCCTCGCAGCGAACCCGTGAACGCTACGAAAGCTTCCCCGCCGACATCGTCATGGCCATCCTCGAGCGTGCCTTCCTCTGAGGTGCCCGCTACAGCGTCATCCAGCGGCGGCGTTCCGCATCGTCCATCTTCTCGATGGCGTAGCGGAGCGTCGTCCGCGGCATGGCGTGGACGTGCTGCCGCAGGAAGTCGCGCAGAAGGTCCATCGAGACGCGCTTACCCATCTCGCGCAGCATCCAGCCTACGGCCTTGTGCATCAGGTCGTGCGGATGATGCAGGTGGCGCTCGGCCATGCGCAGGCACCACGACGGGTCGCCCGCCCGCGATGTCGTCCACGTGCAGACGATGCTCATGCGCTGCCGCCATAGGTTAGGGCTGTCGGCAAGGCTGTCGAGGAGCGCGAGGGCACGCTCGCGATCCACCGTCAGCACCCACTCGCCCAAGAGCTTTGGCGCCGACAGGTCGACAAGGTCCCAGTTGTTGGCACGCTCAGCATGGCTCACGTACATCTCTATGATCTGCTCACGCTGTTGTGCGGCTTCGGCATCGTCGCGTAGCCGGCGAGCCTGCAGTCGCGAGAACTTCTCAACCAGGATCAGCAGGCCGCACAGCCGCACTTCGTGCCAGCGGGATTCGAGCAACGCGGGCACCTCAGCAAGCGGCAGGTCCTTCCAGGCGTACTTCACCACCTCGCGCGTCTGCGGCACTTTGAGGCCCAGGAACTCATCGCCTTCGCCGTACTCGCCAGGACCCGTCTTGAAGAAGCGCATAAGCTCGCGCCGCTGCTCATCGTTGCGCAGCGACTGCATGTAGTGGATGAGAGAAGACCCACCCCCCGCTCGGCCCAAAGGGACGCTCGACACTTCGAGAACCCCTCCCGTCAGGGAGGGGGGAAAAGTTACCAAACAAGAATTGTCCATCAATCGTAACGACATCATCAATGCCTATTCCTATTAATAATTCAAATGACTATCCGCAATCGTACCACCAAGACGCTGGAAGCGTCATCGCTCTGGTAACCGGGGTGTGCGCAGCACCCCCGGATGTCAGCCAGCATCGGAATCGACCCTGGAGGGGTCGCCCTCTTGGAATGATGGGGCACTCTTCCAGAGTGCATATTC
This sequence comes from Bacteroidaceae bacterium, assembly GCA_017429945.1. Taxonomy (GTDB): domain Bacteria; phylum Bacteroidota; class Bacteroidia; order Bacteroidales; family Bacteroidaceae; genus Physcousia. The sequence goes on along the minus strand of JAFRNY010000052.1, from coordinate 67 downwards.
CACGATTGTATGCCAACCGGGGGTGCTCGCTACGCTCGTACCCTCGGTTATTAAGCGAAGACCGCGT
>JAFRNY010000051.1 GCA_017429945.1 Bacteroidaceae bacterium | reverse complement strand
GACAAAAAAATGAAAAGTGAAAAATGAAGAATAATATTTACTCAACCAGTTTACGCATAGACGCCTGCAGCCGCCAGTCGACTCCTCTTGGGGCAGTCGGAAGGGGCCGGGGGCATTCTATTTCCGCCTTGCTCGTCGCCCTCCTGCTGACGCTTACAGCCCATGGCGCACCCTACGGCTTCAAGAGTTTCATGAACATCGACGGCCTCTCGGACAACCGAGTGCTCTGCGCCATGCAGGACAGCTACGGCTTCATGTGGCTGGGCACAGCCAACGGCCTCAACTGCTTCGACGGCCACCACAACATCGTCTACCGCAACATGGTAAGCAACGGCACGGCCTTCCAAAACAACCTCATCACCTCACTCTTCGAGCAGGACGGCGACGTGTGGTTCGGTGGCGAATTCGGCCTCTACGTCTATCACCGCGCCGACAACTCCTTCACACGCTTCGATGCACGCACGCGCTATGGCGTGCCCATCAGCAGCACCGTGGACCGCATGGCACGCACGCAGAACGGCCTCATCTGGATCTGCACGCAAGGCCAGGGCCTCTTCCTCTACGACCCCGCCACAGGCACACTGACGCAGGACAGCCGCCACAACGGTTTCATCTCCGATATGACCATAGCCTCCGACGGCCTCGTCTATCTCGTGTCGCTCGACGGCCAGTTGCTCGTCTATAACCAGGAAGGCCACTACCAACGGCAGTACGAAGTGCCCGACTTCGTCGTCGACAAGAACAAGATGTGCGTAGAGAACGTAGGCAGTCGCATCTTCGTAGGCTGCGACCAAGGTCTCTTCCGCCTCAACGCCGAAGCCCAGAGCCTCGACCGCGTCGTCCTCGGCAACAGCGACTTCTACGTGCGTTCGCTCCTGGCGCGCGACAGCGAGCTGCTGCTCGGCACCGATCACGGTCTCTTCGCCTACACCCTGGCCGACGGCTCCCTCACGCGCCTCGACGACCCCTCAGCCGTGGCCACCACGCTGAGCGACGATTGCATCAACGCCCTCGTAACCTCCGATGACGGCTCGCTATGGGTGCTCACCGAGCACGGCGGCGTCGACATCGAGCCGGCCATACCCCAAGGGCTGGAGTTCCTCTCACTGCCCACCGCCGGGCACAACCTCCGCAACCGTGTGCTCGCCGTACTCCCGACGGCCGACGGCCGCATATGGGTAGGATCAGAGACAGGCCTCTACGTCTGCGAGCCCGGCGACGCCACCTTCCACAAGCCGGCACTCCTCGGGGCACACATCGACGAGGTAAGCGCCCTCATCGAGGACGGCGACGACCTGTGGATCGGCACTCAACAAACGGGCCTCTACGTGCTCAACACGCGCACCGGAGCACTACGCCACCACACCTACTCCACCGACCGCCCCTACACCATAGCCTCCAACGAGGTCACCAGCCTCCTGCGCTCACGCGAGGGCAACATCTACGTAGGCACCAGCTGGGGCCTGCGCCTCTACGAGCGCAGCCAGGACCACTTTATGTTCTTCTCCGAAATAAGCTCCATGACCGGCATCACTCACATCATCGAGGACCGCGACAGCAACATCTGGGCCGCCACCGACGGCCACGGGTTACTCGTCAAGCGGCGCGGCACGCCGGCCTTCAGAGCCTACCTCGCCAACAGCAGCGACCCGCGCTCGCTGCCCAACAATGCCGTCACCAGCCTTGCCTGCGATAGCCGCGGCAACGTCTGGATAGCCACTAAGGGCGGAGGCCTCTGCCGCTACGACAGCGCCACCGACAGCTTCGAGCGCTACGGCACCCCCGACTCGCCGCTGCAGCACGAGCAGATCTACTTCATTCAGGAAGACAACAGCCACAACCTCTGGCTCGGCACCGAGAACGGCCTCGCACGCATCAACGACGACGGCAGCGCACAGCTCGACATCATTCAGCTCGCGCGCCAGGAACGCCGCGAGCAAAGCCCCTGGAACGCCTCCTGCCGCCTCGCCGACGGCCGCATCATCGCCGGCGTGGGCACTGAACTCATAAGCCTCAACCCCGCCAACGCCAAGAGCCCCGGCGCACAAAGGCCCGTGTTCATCACCAGCATCACATTCCCCAACACCGACGACAGCCAGGCCGAACTCGAGCGGCTCGGCCTCAACCACCCTCTCTACGTCACCGACGCCATACGCCTGCCGTTCACCGACAACCACTTCTCGCTCCACTTCGCATCGCCACGTTTCAGCGGGCGCACCCTCGTGCACTACGAATACATCATGGACGGCTTCGACAAGACCTGGGCCAGAGGCTCCGACAACCGCGAGGCCACCTACTCCAACCTCCCGCCGGGCACCTACACATTCATCCTGCGCGAAGCCGGCGACACCGACCCCGAGCACTACGCACGCCTGCGCATAACGGTGCTCTCGCCATGGTACCGCACGCCCTGGGCCTACGCCATCTACGCGCTACTGCTCGCCGCACTCGCATACCTCTTCTACCGCTGGGGCAAGCGACGCCTGCAGCGCACCTACGAAGCACAGATGGAGGAGTACAAACTGCGGCAGGAGAAGGACAACTTCCAGTCGAAAATCAACTTCTTCATAAACCTCGTCCACGAGATACGAACGCCCCTCAGCCTCATCAACCTGCCGCTGGAACAGATGGAGGACAGCAACCTCACCGACGACGACCGCAACCACGTCCACGCCATACGCCGCAACACCAACTACCTGCTCGGCATCACCAACCAGCTGCTCGACTTCCAGAAAGTGGAGAGCGGCGAATCCATACAGCTGCAGCTCACGGCCTGCGACGTGGCGCACCTCCTCGACGGCATCTACCGTCAGTTCAAGGACCCGATGAAAGTGCAGGGCCTCTCGCTGCAGCTGCAGCTGCCCGAGACCCACGTCCACACCTCGCTCGACGTCGATAAAGTGTCGAAAGTGCTCATGAACCTGCTCGGCAACGCCCTCAAATACGCCCGCTCCGAAGTGATCCTGCGCCTCGACCAGACCTCCGACGAGCTCTTCGCCATCTCCGTCATCGACGATGGCCCCGGCGTGCCCCCCGCCGAGCGCGACCGCATCTTCGACGTCTACTACCAGATAGCCGGCGACGCCACAGCCGCGCACCTCGGCACGGGCCTCGGACTCTCCTACGCCAAGATGCTCTCCAAAGCCCACGGCGGCGACATCAGCTACCGCGATGCCGTAGGCGGAGGCTCCAACTTCACCCTCACACTGCCCATTCGCCAAAGCCACACCGCCACAACCGACATCCTCGAGCCCGACGACGCCGACGACGGCGCCGAGAGCCCCGACAGCGCAAAAAACGCCGATTCCATCGAGTCGCGACGCTCATTCCGCATACTCCTCGTGGAGGACAACGACGAGCTGCTGCGCGCCACAGCCGAAGGTCTCCGACGCTGGTACCACGTCATGAAAGCCCACGACGGCATCGAAGCACTCGACGTGCTCAAGCACCACGACATCGACGTCATCGTCTCCGACGTCATGATGCCGCGCATGGACGGCAACCAACTCTGCCGGCAGCTCAAGTCCGACATCAGCTACTCCCACCTGCCCGTCATACTCCTCACGGCCAAGACCACAGTCGAGGCCAAGCTCGAAGGTATGCAGAGCGGAGCCGACATCTACCTCGAGAAGCCTTTCTCCATGAAGCAGCTTCACCTGCAGATCAGCAGCCTCCTGCGCATGCGCCAGCGCTTCTACGAGCGCATGCGGCAAGTCGATGGCGCCGATGCCGCCGTGGGCGCCGACGCCGACTTCGGCCTCAACCAGCAGGACCTCCAGTTCATGGAGCGCCTGCAGGAGCTCGTGCGCCACAATATGCGCGACGAGGAGTTCTCCATCGACATCCTCGCCGAGCAGATGAACATGAGCCGCAGCAGCTTCTACCGCAAGATAAAAGCCCTCACCGACATGACCCCCGTCGACTACATGAAGACCCAGCGACTCGAGCGCGCTGCGCAGCTCCTGCGGCAGGGTCACCGTATCACCGAGGTCGCCGACCAGGTGGGCTTCACGTCCAGCTCATACTTCGCCAAATGCTTCCGCGCCAAATTCGGCGTCCTGCCAAAAGACTACCTCGCGTCGCTCAAGCAGACCGGCGAGGGGCAGACTGAGCAAGACTGAACCGAAGAAACACGAAAAGAGGCATGACTAGGCAGCAGCTTACGGCGAACCCGAGCGTAAGCGTTATGCTGTAACGTCTATTATAGCGCGCGGTTCCGATGAATGATAAAGCCCGCTCAGCCACTGAGGCCGAGCGGGCTTAATTATCAATTGTCAATTGTCAATTATACATTGTCAATTATACATTGTCAATTGTTACCGGCTCCAGTCGTCATCCCAGACGTTGTAGTCGCCCTGGCGCTGCTCCTTGACTTCTACGTCCCCGGCTTCTACCTCACCTTCGCCGATTGTTACGCCGGGCGAGGTGGCATTTAAGAGTTGAACTCCGAGGTGCATGACCTCTGTCTCAGGTTTCTTATATATCTTTTTCATTGCTTTAACTACTGATTAATATTATTGTTCAACTACGGATTATACGGATTTTACGGCTCCTTCCTCTTGGACTGTCGATTCACAAGTTCTGCGAAACCGTACAATCCGTATAATCCCGTGGTTCTTTTATTTCACAACAATCTTCTTGCCGCCGACGATGTTCACGCCCCGCTGCAGCTTCTGCAGACGCTGGCCGGCGAGGTTATAGATATTCGTCATTTCTAATTCGTCATTCGCAATTTCGTTGACGCCGTCGGCCTCACTCTTGAACACGAAGTTCAGCACCTTCGTCTCGCCCGTGGTTGTCTCTACGTCAGTAGCACGGAGCAGGGCCTTGCCTGCGGGTACGGTGCCAGCCTTCACTTTGAGGAACTGTTCGCCGCTAAGACCATAGTAGGTGTCAGCCTCTACGGCTGTAGCCTCGGTGATGCCTTCGAGCTTATTCGTGGCGCTGATGTCGGTGCCCGTCTGTGCGAAAGCCATGGTAATCGTGGCGCCAGCCTCGCCCTTGAGCAGTACGCCCGTGCCAGCGGCCACGGCGCCCGTGATCTGCTCGAAGGTGATGTCGGTGCCACTGATGCCCGTTACCTGCCAAGCGGTATAACCAGCTGTCTCTGCGTTCGTGAAGTCAAGAACTCTCGTGTCAGCATAAGTCGCATATCCTTTTGCATTCAATTTAAGTGGATGAGTTAGCGAAACGATATTGTTGCCACTTGCAAATTCCTTAGTACCGTTGTAAACGGTCAGATTACCAAAGACTACAACCTCATCGCCAAACTGAATCTGGTCATTGGCCGTGAAATCTGCGCCTTCCAAATATTTGCCATTGTACACATAGAACTCATTCTCCTCTGTGCCGTCGGCAGAGATATAATAACGAGCATTAGGATAATTATCAACATCTAGGGAAATAATGCGTGAGATAATACCAGCAACGTATACATTTTGTAGGGATAATTCAGCAACGAGATTGGCATCGGCTGCCGTATATGGATCGCTTTCTGTGCCGCTGCCAACGGTAATGAAATAAGAAGCCGTAGCAATTTCACTCTCACTCTCGTCCTTTATAGCGATAGCCTTAATTGTTGTTGCTTCAGCTACGCTGATGGCTGTAGTATAGGCATTGCTTGCTGCTGTAGGATCAGAGCCATCAATAGTATAATAAATGTTTGCACCCTCTGTAGTGCAGCTAATCTCTACAGATTGTGCGCCTTTGTATGCACCAGCTTCAAGAGAGAAAATAGGAGTGGAAATTACCTCAATATTGCTTTCTTCAACTCTCACTTCATCCAGGAAGAAGCGGCTGTTGCCAGCAGAGGTTGAGAACGTGATTGTGCCGGCGCCTGTGATTTCGGTCAGGTAAACAGTGAATTCTGTCCAAGCGCCCTTCGTTGTCGTCACTGAGGTCTGAGAAAGAGTTCCTGCCGTAGATGACAAAGCAAGGGTTGTCTTTTCGCTATTGCCATTCCAAGCGCCTGCTTTGAATGTAAGCACATAGTTCTTACCCGTTTCGAATGGGAGAGTGGGTGTTGTGAAACTACCGCCAGCAGAGCTTGTACCAGCTTTTACACAATGATTGGCGCCACTGCCTTTTTCATGAGCCCAACCTTCATGGTCTGATTGGAAATTACTGGAAGCAATGGATCCACTCCACGCGTCATCGTTACCGCCAGTACCATCATTAGTGTTGAACGACTCATAGAATGGAATAGCGATAACTGCAGGAGCTTCGCTAACTGTCAGCGTATAGCTGGCAGCGGCCGCAGCATAAAAGTCGTTACCCTCGAAAGAAGCGGTGATGGTTGTTGTGCCGGCGGCAACTAGTGTGACGGCGCCAGTAGAAGCGTCAACGGTTGCTACGCCTGTATTGCTTGACGAATAAGCTACGGTCAAACCTGCGGGGGCGGTTGTCAAAGTCGGAGCTGTAAAGCTGGAGCCTAAAGTGGCTTCGGCAGTTGTTTGGCTAAAGGAAAGCTCAGGAGCGGGCTTAACAGAACCTGCTTCTGTGAGGGTGATTGTGGCGTTGGTAAGATTCTTCTTATTTGTATTACCGGTTATTATCACTTCATTTGCACTGCCATTCCAAGTGCCATTGGATAATCCTTCGGCTGTGAGGTTGTCACTGAATCCGTCAGCTCCTTCCAAAACGATTTTGGTAATCATATACCCTTCCGGTGCAGAGAAAGTTAAACTGTTCCCAGCATACATTCGAATGCCGCCCGTTTGGATATACATATTGGCACTTGTTCCTTTGTCGTAAGTTATTGTAACATTATTCTTGGTTCCGGAATATGAAGAAGCCATTCCAGTTGTCCATGAAGAAAAAGCTGCGCAGCCAAAGAATGTGTTATTTAAATCCGCTTCTATATTTGTCGGCTGCTCAGGATTGCTGTCAGTGACCGTCAACTCATATGTGTCTTCGGATGCTTTATAGCGACCTTCTTCGCCTGCATAGCTGGCGGTGATGGTCGTTGTACCAGCAGACACAAGCGTGACAGTGCCATCCGAAGCAATTGTTGCAACGTCAGTATTGCTGCTTTCCCATGAAATAGAGGCACCCGTTACGACCTCTTCATTAGCGAGAACGGTAGCTGTCAGCTGACCAGCTGCTGTGCTGGTGTAAACGTCGGTATTAAAATCAGCGGGAACATTGATAGTCGTGGTAGTTGCAACCTCAGGGTCAACAGCACCATCATCATAAGTATAGCTTACATAATATACTTTTACGCCCTTTGCAATGTCTGTCACCGTAACCGTCAGAACTGTTCCAGAAGCGGACGAAGTAGAAGATACGGTAACATCATTGCTCCCATTTAAAGAGCCTGTTCCAACGCTTGTTTCACCTACTTTCAAGGTAACATCACCAGCGGTATCACTGAAGCCACCAAACTTTGCGCTGAAAGAAGTGATGGTTTGCGAAGCAGGAAGTGTTGTTGTAAAAGTAATGCTGGTTGCAGGTTTTTTGCTTGAACCGACTTGGCTGTAACTTGCATTAGGAGTGAATGAAGTCGTTCCTACGGTCGTAATAGTCCAACTATTATTCAAGTCGTCAGTTCCTGTTACACTTGCAGCGTTAATGGAAACAGTACCATTTTGGCCATTACCAAAATTAATGGTACCAGTCTTAACCTCTCCCCACGCCTGGCTCGCACCTCCGAGCAGTCCGCAGAGCATGGCGACGAGCATAGTGACTCGCAGCCGTAATGATTTGAGTAGTTGTTGTTTCATTTGTTTTTTTGTTTTAGTTATGATTTTAGTTTATGAATATTTGTGAGATATATTTATGGTAATTCGTGTGAAGTCTATTTATGCCTATTCGTGTGAAAAGAAAGATTATGTTTAAGAGTCATCTCCGCACAAAAGGACCCCGTCTGATGCCTTCGTTTTCGGCCTCTGACGGGTCCATTTTCTATTTCCGCTGCAAAGTTACGGCAAAAATTCGGTTCAGATGCAAAAAAGTTCGCAAAAATTAAGGGGGGGGTGTTAAAAGGTGTATATTTGCAGCGGCTTGGGTGCAAATCGGACAAATAAGTTCTCTTATAGTCCTGAATGAGCCCTGGGCCAATAATAGTTATAATAGCAATATTGCGGCCGCTGCCGATGTGAATCGTCTGCCGGTCGGCTGCACCATCACGGCCTCAACTTGTATTGTTGATTTGTTCACTTTTGGCCGGTGCAGTGATTGAATGTATTAGGGGGCGGCGGAGCCGCGAGGCTGCGCCCTCCCGCTTTTCTGCGACACGAATACGCACGAATGACTTTGAAACGAATTGCCGTAATTGACATAATGATTTTCTAAGACGCTAATAGGCGCTGAAGTAAACGGAAACGAATTTCTAATTTTCTTATTTTCTAATTTTCTTAACTTCTAATTCCCTCATTATTTAATTTTCTAATTTTCTAACTCTCCTAATGGATCAAGACGAAATTCAAGAGATAATGGCGCTGCTGCGCGCACAGGGGCGGCAGCCGCAGGCGTGCACCAAGGAGGTGCCGGTGATGACGGCCACGACGGTTTGCGGCCAGCCTGTGCCCATTGGCGACGAAGGTATAGAACGGATGATGGACTTGCCGCTGCGCGACGACATCCGCGCCATCGTCGTACGCATACACGGCGACTCGATGATCGACGCGGGCTATGCCGACGGCGACGAGGTGGTGGTGCAGCTGCAGCCTACGGCCGAGGACGGCGACGTGGTGCTGGCAGTGCGCAACGGCGAGAGCACGGTGAAGGCTTTCATGCGCGACGGCCGCCATCGCGTGTGGCTCATCCCGCAGAACAAGACCTTGCAGGCCATTCCCGTTGCCGAGGGCGATGATTTCTTCATCGTAGGCGTCGTGCAAGGCATCTATCGACGGCAGCCCCGGCTGGTGCAGAGCAAGATGATAGATTATCTGACAAAGGCCCTGGACTCTACGGGCCGCGCAGGGCGTCCGCAGTCCAAGACGTTTGCCGACATCGTCGCACGCAGCTTCCGCGACGAGCGCCTCAGCCACCTGCACTCCATCATGGAGGGGCGCCGCGGCAAGGAAGCGGCTTTCGTGATGCAGACGGCGCACAAGATTTGCTGGCTTACGGAGCGCCCCACGTTCGAGAGCATCGAGAAAGAGTTTGGTCCCGTGGGCGCTAAGTCTAACTTCTACAGATACTTACAGCTACGCATGACCCCCGATGAGCAGAAGGCTTATTTCGAGCTCTTCCGCGAGGAGCACAACAGGCTCCGCGATGCCCGGCTGGCCCAACTGGCGGCCGAGGCCGACGATGAAGAGGTGTAGTTTGGTCTAAACGTACGCTCGGTGGACAAAAGTGGACAAAATTCCTTGTCCACTTTTGTCCACCATGATTTTCAG
>JAFRNY010000010.1 GCA_017429945.1 Bacteroidaceae bacterium | reverse complement strand
TTTCAATTTTCAATTTATGCTTATCTTTGCAGCCATGAAAGGGAAAACCGATAATCGCGCAGCCATGCTCATAGCCGCCTTCGCCATCGCACAGATAGCGATCCTCGCTCTGTTTGGCTACACTCCGTACCCCGACAGCGACGGCTATATCGCCTATGCTGCCGAGAGTCTGGCCCTCCGCGACGCTTATCCGGCCAAGGCTTTGCTCACACAGTACCCTTTTCTCTGGAACTTAGGCCCTATTAATGCCGCCGAATGCTCGTTGGCCCTCACGGGCAGCATCACGCCCCTGTTGCTTTTCTATACGCTCCTGAAAGCTATCACCACCGTCCTGTTCTATTCGCTTACGAAGAAGTTGTGCGGCCAGCGCGTGGCTTTCACGGCGCTCTGCATCTATCTCCTTTATCCCGCCAACTACGGCGAAGGCACATCGGCGCTGAGCGAGCTGCCGTTTATGTTCTTCGTCATCGCAAGCATTCACTTGGCTATAGTGAAGAAGCAAATAGCCTACGGCGGTGCTCTGCTTGCCGTGGCTAACTATTTCCGTCCCATGGCTCTTGTATTCCTCGTGGCTATGGCGGCTTACTATTTCAGCGAATGGCGCAAGAGCTTGCGGTTTGCCGCCGGCTTCGTAGCAATGATAGCCGTGATAGGCATGTGCCATAAAGCGCAGAGCGGACTGTTTCTGTATCAAGCCAAGACGGGTTGGATGTCGCTCATGGACTATTCCTCGGGCAACGATCCCCGCTCGATGGCCGTTCGCGAGCGCAACGACTGGGACGTGACGCAGAAAGATTCAGCCTGGCGAGCGATGGCCATCGATTGGATTGCCGAGCACCCTGGCGACTACGTGGCGCAGATGCCAAAGAAACTCGTGGGCACCTTCGCCAGCGACAACGTAAACCTCTGCACGTTCCTGCCCGACAAGCATGAGCGGACTTATATGTACGAACCGCTGAGCCTCCGCACTCTCGCCCGCGAGTTTCCGCGACTGAGCGCCGTGCAGTGGCTTGCCGTCGTTAACCTGCTAATATATTATGCAATACTCCTTGCAGCACTTATCTCACTCTTTTTCTATCGCCACACCACTCACACGCTGCCAGTGGCAGTAGTCGTAGCAGGCACACTGGTGCTGCTGCTCATAGGTCACGGCGAAGCCCGCTTCCACATACCTTTCATGCCATTCATTATTATGCTGGCGGCGATGAGTAGAGGAGTTAAAGGGAAGTTAAAGGGAAGTTAAAGGGGAGTTAAAGGGGAGTTAAAAGGACGAATGTTCTGCTTTTAGAAATTATATAATAATAAATTGCTATCAATCAAAAATAATGACAATTATATACAATCAGACCCCGAAGGTCAAAATAAATAGCCTTATTTGGCAGATTTAATAACATTTATAGGTTAACTCATATATCACTAATAGATATTTATGAATAAGATACTAACCATTGCTTTGCTTGCTCTATCGATGTCTGTTCAAGCACAAGATTTTCCTTCACAAGAAAACGACACGACTGTACTGACTGAATACAATGACGGTCGACAGTGGTTATATAGACAAATAGGTGATTTCGTGGTGGGGATGACAAACTATGTAAACAAGGATGACTATGGCAAAAATTACCAAATTCTTATTTACATAAAAAACCTGGGTGAGGCATCTGCTCTATTCGACCCTTCCTTAGTTACCTCTGTGCTTGTTGACAAACACGGAAAAACAGAAGAAATGAAGGTCTATAACTACGAGCAATATATGAAGAAAGTCAAGAGGCTGCAAGCTTGGGCAATGGCTTTGACAGGTTTTTCAGCAGGTATGAATGCGAGCACGGCAGCTTATCAGACAACGTACACCACAACATACGGAGCAGGAATGGTGCCTTATACACAAGTTAATACAACATACAATTATGCTGCGGCTTCGGCTGCAAATATGGCCGCGACCACGCAGATAATGACACTCAGTAAGATGATGTCTGATGACCAGAAAACAATTTCACAAGGCTATTTGAAATTGACAACTATTCACCCCGATGAGGGCATCATTGGATATCTTAACATCAAGCATCAAAAAGGAATACGTATGACAGTTAACATACCAATCGAGGGGAAAGTGTTCTCGTTTGATTGGGACATAGCGAAGAAAAGAAAGAAGCAATGAAATTGACACTTCACTATTATGACTATTGGAATTTAAATCTATATAATTGCCATAATAATAACCAATTATCAAAAGTATAGTCCCTTTAACTCCCCTTTAACTCCCCTTTAACTCCCCTTTAACTCCCCTTATACTTCCCTTCTAATCAATTAATAAATAAATATGACTCGAGCAGACTTTGAAATAATGGCGCCAGTAGGGTCGCGCGACAGCCTTACGGCGGCGCTGCAGGCCGGTGCCGACAGCATCTACTTCGGAATATCGCACCTGAACATGCGCGCACACTCGGCATCGGCCTTCACCATCGACGACCTGAAGGAGATAGCTGCCACGTGCCGCCAGGCAGGCGTGAAGAGCTATCTCACCGTCAACACCATCATCTACGACGAGGACCTGCCGCTCATGCGCGAGATTCTCGAGGCCGCCAAGGAGGCCGAGATAAGCGCTATCATAGCCTCAGACATAGCCGTGATGACGTATGCCCGCCGTATCGGACTCGAAGTTCACCTGTCAACACAGCTGAATATCTCAAACACTGAGGCCCTGCGCTTCTATGCCCAGTTTGCCGACGTAGTGGTGCTCGCGCGCGAACTTAATATCAAACAGGTGCGCGAGATTTACGAAGCCATCATAAATGAGAATATCTGCGGACCAAGCGGACAGCAAGTGCGAATAGAGATGTTCTGCCACGGAGCGCTCTGCATGGCCGTATCGGGCAAATGCTACCTGAGCCTGCAGAACACAGGGCGCTCGGCCAACCGCGGCGAGTGCATGCAAATCTGCCGGCGCAGCTATATCGTCAAGGACAAGGAGACAGACATCGAGCTTGAGGTGGACAATAAATATATTATGTCGCCCAAGGACCTCAAGACGATTCGGTTCCTCGATCAGATGGTAGATGCCGGCGTGCGCGTGTTTAAGATCGAAGGGCGTGCGCGCGGGCCAGAATATGTGCGCACGGTCGTAGAGTGCTATCGCGAGGCGATAGACTTGAAATTGAAAATGGACAATGGACAGTGGACAGTGGACAATGGACCATTGTCGTTCCAGCATCCGAGCCTGAGTTCGCATCTCGATGACTGGGACGAACGACTCGCGCGCGTCTTCAACCGCGGCTTCTGGGACGGCTATTACCAGGGCCAGCGCTTAGGGGAATGGACCGAAGTCTATGGCTCGCAGGCCACGGAGCAAAAGGTTTATATAGGCCGTGGCACAAAATACTATTCCAAGCTCGGCCTGGGAGAGTTCCATATAGAGGCGGCCGAACTGCACGTGGGCGACCGTTTCCTCGTCACAGGTCCCACCACGGGCGCCGTTTATGGAGTGATAGAAAAAATGCACGACGACAGCAACTCGGCCGTAGATGTAGCCCACCAAGGCTCAAACGTGGCTTTCCACGTAGATGCAAAGATTCGCAAGTCCGACAAGCTGTTTAGAATAGATAAGAAAGAGGCCTATAGCTATAAATAAAAATGGGAATGATATAGCAGATGACCTGCAAACCCCGTAGGGGTGAAGGATTTTAGGCAGGGGTGAAGCGGAGCGGAACCCCTGTTCAGAGAACATAGTATATAGAGTGCCGTAGGTACGACGGAATTATTGAGTTTGTTCCTGCGTACCTACGGCACTCTATATACCTTCTGACATGATACAGGGGTTTCGTTCGCTTCGCTCACTTCACCGCCTGCCTAAATTCCTACGCCCCTCTGGGGCTCACTTCCTCTCAATAGGTCAACTCCTATATAATTGCCATAAAAATTCAACCGGTCGCGTTGGCTTATGCGACCGGTTGGATTGGCTTATGCGACCGGTTGAATTGGCTCATACAACCGGTCGAATTGGCTCATACAACCGGTCGAAGTTTTAAAAGGTTCACGAAGTGCCAAATTATGATGCCTGCGGTGACGCTGACGTTCATAGAATGCTTAGTGCCAAACTGCGGAATTTCCAGGCATCCGTCGCAGGCGTCGATGACTTGCTGCTGTACACCCTTGACCTCATTACCGAGGATGACGGCGTAAGGGACATTGGGAGCCCCCTCCCGTCCCCCCCAAGGGGGGGCGACCCTTTCCACTTGTTCGCCCGAGGATATGGACGCCCCCCCTCGGGGGGGTTGGGAGGGGGCTTTCGGATTAAAATCTTGAAGCATAGTTGAGCCTTCGCACTGCTCTACGGCCAGGAGCGTATAACCCTCCGAGCGGAGCCAAGCCACAGCCTCCATAGTATCTGTAAAGTGGCGCCAGGCAACACTATCCTCGGCTCCGAGCGCCGTCTTGTGTATCTCGGAATTAGGCGGCGTGGCGGTGATGCCGCAGAGCACTACGCCTGCGAGGCGGAAGGAATCGGCCGTGCGAAAGACGCTGCCTACATTGTATAGCGAACGAACGCTGTCGAGCACCACCACGAGCGGCAGCTTGTCGGCATCGTGGAATTCTTCGATGCTCATGCGCCCCATCTCAGTTATCTTCAACTTGCGATACATTGAATTATCTTTCTTTAATTATAACTTTACTTGTAGAAGTGGAACCGTCAGTGTAGAAGGTCTCCTTAATGTTTATTCCCGGCCAAGGCTTGGAACTGCGCAGGCCCGCCATGCTGACGTATTCTACTCTCACAACCTTCTTATCGGCAAAATCAATATCGTCGATAGCGTTGTTAAGACCTTCGGGCAGATTATTGTTGAACCACTCAATGTTTGCGAGCAGCGCAGTCTTCAAATTCTCGGTCCTCGCAGAGAGGGAATTCTGATTGGCGTAGCTCCACAACTTCTTATCGGTTTCGTAAGCCTCCTGGCAGGGCGAGAGATGCTCTGAGATAAATTCCATCCACGAATCAACCTCCGAGGGATAGAACTCATCCCACGCCTGGCGCACGGCAGCGCAGAAATCATCGTCCTTAATCAGTTCGCCAATCCAGTGCGGAGTGAAACTGTAGGACGTTTTCATGCGGAAAGTGTAGTCAGTCTTCTCGCGCTGATTAGACGAGAGATCCCAGATCGGACCGGCAACCCAACGTGAATCTTCGGTCCAGTCTTTGTGGAGATAAAAACTGCCGTGGAAACCATCGCTGTTGTCCATCACTTCCTGAATGATGAAGAAGCGCGCCATGGCATCAACATCTATCATCTGCTCCCACGTGCTGCCAGTCTTGTCCTCGGCATAGATGGCTGAATTTATTCGCTTAAACTCATCGGTCAGCCAATTCTTTTGCGCTTGAGACATAGAATCGGGCGAGTGCACGGTGATGCGCAGTGTCCACTTTGAGTTTTCTGCTATGCTAATCTGATTGTCTTCACGGTAGTTATCGATTTCCACAAGCCAGCCGTAGGGCAGGAGTTCTTCGTCTTCATTACCATCGGGCTGCTCAAAGATGTCGAGGCGGTTGCTGCTGATGCGATTAGTCTCCGTGAGAAGATATAGGCCGAGAAACTTGCCGTTGAGCACCACCTCTAGCGGCTTGGCCGAGGCCGTCCAGTCCATGCCCATAATCTTTCCCAGCTCGAGGCCGGCCACAGTGGGCTCGTAGAACTTCAGCAGCGCCCAGTGGCGATGGCTTTCCATGCCGAGCAGCGGAGCCTTCGCGGCCAATCTTATCTTATAGGGCTTCTTATTACCCCGCCACGACGAATGTCCGCGTCCGCGTATATCGAGCGGCAGAGGCGACTCTTGTGAGCCTATATTATATTCAGAATTTACGCTGTCAACTATGAAATAGGTGGCGGAGAGATATTCTGTCTTTGAACTGACGGGCTGGCGGCCTTCGGTCTCTATATATATTATAGGTAGAGTTCCTGTCTGGGCAACTGCGGTCACCACAGACAGGAACAATAAAACTAAAGCCACAGACCTCCGCATAACCCTTAAAGCCCGAGTTTGGCGCTGATCTCGAGCATGCGCTCAATCGGACGAATGGCTTTCGCAGCCACTTCGGGCTCTACGGTGACTACGGGCTGTTCGTCGCGCAGACAGGCATAGATTTTCTCGAGCGTAACCATCTTCATGTATTCACACTCGTTGCAGGCGCAGCTACGGGCGTTGCCCGACTCGTCCATCGCCACCTCGGGCGGCGCAGGAATAAAGGTCTTCGCGGGCGCTGCCTTCTGCATCTCATGCAGGATTCCGCTTTCGGTGGCCACGATGAATTCGGTGGCCTGGTCGGCAATGGCGTATTTGAGAAGGGCAGCAGTGGAGCCTACCTTATCGGCGAGCTTCACGACCGGACCCTTACACTCGGGATGCACGAGCACCTTGGCCTGCGGGTGCTGAGCCTTGAGCTCGAGAATCTTTTCTACGCTGAAGCGTGCGTGCACGTGGCAGGCTCCGTTCCATAGGAGCATCTCGCGGCCTGTGATGTCGCTGATGTACGACCCGAGGTTGTGATCGGGCCCGAAGATGATCTTGGCATCAGCGGGCAGCGACTCTACGATCTGGCGCGCGTTGCTCGACGTGACTACGACATCGGTCACAGCCTTAGTGGCGGCAGTGGTATTTACGTAGCTCACGACGGTGTGGCCGGGATGAGCCTCGACAAAAGCCTTGAACTCATCGGCCGGACAACTCTCGGCCAGCGAGCACGTGGCGGCCGTGTCGGGCACCAGCACGCGCTTGTCGGGGCAGAGGATTGCAGCCGTCTCGCCCATGAAATGTACTCCGCAGAGCACGATGATGTCGGCATCGGTCTTTGCAGCCTTCTGTGCCAGAGCGAGGCTGTCGCCAATGAAGTCGGCGATGTCCTGCACGGCACCATCGACGTAGTAGTGAGCCATGATGATGGCATTCTTCTCGCGGGCAAGCCTGCGAATTTCGTATTTCAGCTGAGTTTTCGTCATTGTATTATTATACTTGTTAATTTCTTTTATCGAAAAAAAGAGTTTATGATGATGATTATTGCCTGTCAAATTTGTCAATAACTATGTAAAAGTGCCGAGAATCAGTAGTTTCTGTTGTCAATAACTTGCGTAAAACCTGTTGAAAACTTTTTTAAAACTTTACAATAACTTTTTTGGATTTTAGCGGAAAATTACAAGTGGACGTTTTTTAGGGTTATTGAAAAAGTTATTGCGAGTTATTTCTGAGTTGTGAACACGGGCTGTCAATTATTATTTGACGAACGCTTGTTTACCGTATCACAGTAAGCTTTGTTGAGGCTGCTTTCTTGCCGTCGGTGGTGTTGGCAAGGATTGTGTAGACGCCCGAAGCCACACGGCGGCCGCGCCTGTCGCAGCCGTTCCAGGTGAAGGTGCCGCCGGCTGAGCGCCCGCTGACTATGAGTTGTCCGTTTGGCGCCACTACTTTCACCTCGCTGTTTTCTACTAGCCCTCTTACTACAATCTGTCCGCTATAGTCGGGATCTACGGGGTTGGGATAGGCGTAGATGTTTTCTTTTTTGAGTTCGTCCTCGCCTTCGGTGGCATCTGATAGGAAGGCGCAGACGCCTTTGTCGGTGGCTATGAAGACGCGCCCCGTCTGCGGGTGCACTTTTATGTCGTAGACATTGTCTGACGGCATGGGCGAATTGGCTGTTGTGAAGTGATAAATTTCTTCCTGACAATCATCGCTGATGAGATAGACGCCGTTGTTCATAGAGCCAAACCACTTGCGGTTGGCGCCGTCGATGGCAACACAGGTTGTGGTGAGGCCGCTGAGCAGATAGTCGGCCAAGCCGGAGCCATCGTTGCGCGCCACTTTCACTTGCTCGAAGGTGAACGACTGAGAGCGGAAATCATCGGGATTGTTGATGAGGAAAGGACCGATGTTGGTGCAGATCCAAATCTGGCCTTGGTGGTCTTCGGCAATATCGTAGAAATGGTCGGGACTGTAGACTGTGCCGTCTTGATTAACGATTGTAGAGCGGAGGAACCGGCGGTCGTCTGAGGGGCGGTCGAGCGTGCCGTTGGTGTCTAATTGATAAATTCCTCGCGAGCCTGCGCGGCGGCAGTTGACCCACACGCGGCCTGTGCTGTCGAAGAATATCTTGTCGGCCGTAGTCACCTCGGGCAGTTCGGCTTTCGTAGGCAGGGCGAGCCACGAACCGTCGGGGCACATGATTCGGATTACTGAGTCACCTGCGGCTTCAATACAGTTGAGCATCCAGAGATTGCCGTCGTTGTCGTAGATGAGACCATCGGCCGAGACAAAGTTCTGCGGTTTTGCTACATCTGGAAGGATTGAGCGCAGGGGACTGTTCTCAAGACCTATGTGCCCGACGCATTTGGCATCGCGAAACTCGAAAATGCCACTGCGGGCGGTGCCCACGTAGTGATGGTTCTCGTCTTTAGGGTCTTGTGCTATGTTCGTTACGTCTATGTACTTCTCAGCAGGTGCCTGCTCGAGTACTGAGTTGTAGTCGAAGTTAATCCACTTGCCGTCGGGCTCGAGAATCATGGCTGTGCCGGGCAACGAGACGTCGGCATAGTTCCAGTTGCCTCCTGAGACAAGCAGGCGGTCGCCGACAAAGCGCAGGTGGAGACCATAGTTGTGGAGCGGGCTGTTTGGCTGAATTGACGATACTGCCTTTTCAAAAGTGTTGCCATTGAGAGTGTAGGCTTGTAGGCCATCGTAGTTGTCGGCAGCCCAATAGAGGTGGCCGTCGGTGGTGAGGGCACTCCAGGTGAAAGTGCCGTTTAGCTCTTTATATTGGTCGGGTGTGCTGAAGATATAGGTCTTGTTCGAACTGCTGAGAATTAGTTTTCCGTCGCTCACCTTCATGAAAGCCGGCGTAGAACTCATTGGCGAGAGCAGCGAACTGAAGCTCGAGACATCGGCATTGCTTACGAATAAATTTCGTCCGGCAAGGGCCCAGATGCGGTCGGCAAAGAATTCGAGGCGTTCGGCGCGCAGGTCGCTTTTCACCAGCATCCAGTTGCTCTTGTCCATGAGGTTGTCGGAGAGCGCGCAGGTCCAGAGTCCCGAGTCGGTGCCTGCAAAGATGGCTGTAGGCGAGAGTGCACACGAGCGCACGTTCATTCCGAGCTGATAAGTGTTTTCTATGATTTGCTCCTCCATGTTCACTACAATTATTCCGAAGGAGGTGCAGAGATAAGCTCGGGGGCCGGAGATTTGGATATAGTTGACGGTCTTGGTGTAGGACGTATTGTTTTTCAGCTGCGCCAGGTTGATCACATTGTTGTCGTCGGTGGTGGAGAGCAGGTCGATATTGCCGTTGTCATAGACGATGATGATGCGCTTGACATCGTCGTTATAGCGTATGAGCTGAATGCTTACGTCGTTAAGCTGTTGTTCCCAGTCGAAAGTCACAACACTGCCGTCCTCATTGTCGTAGGCAAAGAGATTGTGCTCGGCCAAGGCATAGACGCGTTGACCTACTACTATATTATCTGTGCAGCAGCTGTAGGCGGGAAATATCTGCCACGAAGACCCACCCCCAGTCCCTCCCTCCAAAGGGAGGGGAGTAGAATGTATATGAAAGATGGATAATACTATCAGACAATAAAAAAGATAGAATCGCTTGGTCATAGGATGTAGGTCTTATTGTGTATTCTTTGGACCGGCCCGAAATGAGGTTTGATACTTCAAAAACATTTGCGGGCTTTTTAAAGAGTCTTTTCAAGAGTTATTTAAGACTTGCTAAGAGCCTTTTAGAAACTCCACGAGCTTGCGTGTGGCGCGGCCGCGATGGCTGATGGCGTTCTTCTCTTCGGCGCTCATCTGTGCGAAGCAGCGGTCGAAGCCTGTGGGGCGGAACACAGGATCGTAGCCGAAGCCTTCGGTGCCGTGGCGCTCGCTGAGTATTTCGCCTTCGCAAACGCCTTCGAACAAATGCTCCTCCCCCTTGTATATTAACGCAATAACGGTGCGAAATCGTGCGCTGCGGTCCGACTTTTTTTCTAAATTATGCAAAAGCAGTGCCATATTGGCGTTGCTGTCGTGAGTAATGCCTTCGCCGAAGAGTTCGGCATAGCGCGCGGTGTGGACGCCGGGTGCGCCGCCGAGTGCTGTTACCTCGAGACCTGTGTCGTCAGCAAAGCAGTCGAGGCCGTAGTGCTCCTTAACGTAGCGTGCCTTCTCGAGGGCATTGCCTTCGAGCGTCTCGGCGTTCTCGGGAATGTCTTCGTGGCAGCCTATATCTTTTAAGCCCACTACCTCAAAGCGCTCGCCGAGAATCTGCCGCACCTCCTGCAGCTTGTGTGCGTTGTTTGTGGCAAAGACTATTTTCATTATGAATTATGAATTATGAATTGTGAATTGAGAATTACGTTTTTATTCTGTCGAATCCTTCTCCATAGACGCCGACGACTTTGGTCATCGTGACGAAGGCTTTGTGGTCTATTCGTTTTATTAGGCGGAATATCTGCTGGCTTTCGCGGCGGCGCGCCATGACGATCAGCACTCGGCGCTCTTGCTTGGAGTACCAGCCTTCACCGTAGAGCTCGGTGACGCCGCGCTGCACATCCTTGTTGATCTGCTGAGCTATCTCTTCGTGCTTGTCGGAGATGATGGTGAACTGCACGCTCTGAGAAGCCGACGTCATGGTGTAGTCGAGCAGGAGCATAGAGATGAGCAGGATGACATAACCCGTCACGACCTTGTTCCAGTCGTGGAAGACGAAGAAGCTGCACGAGACTATTATGAAGTCCAACCACATGAGCACACGTCCCATGGAGAAGTTCTTGTACTTGTTGACGATGGCGGCTATGATATCCGTGCCGCCGGTGGAGCCGTTGTTGATGAACACCAGCGCCAGGGCAGCACCTTCGATGCAGGCGCCGAGCACGGCTGCCATGAAGGGCTGGTCGCCTACGACTTTCGGTAGTGTGCCGTCAGGCTGTGCTATAACGCTCTGTACGAGTCCGAGGAAGAAGGTGATGCAGAGCGTGGCGTAAATTGTTTTGGCAAAGAATTTGAAGCCGAGGATTTTCAGTCCTGCGGCCAGCAGCACGGCGTTGATGATGAAATAGCTGTACTGTGTAGGGAAGCCTGTGGCATAATAGATGATGGCCGAGACACCGGTCATACCTCCCGGTGTGAACTCATAAGGTAGCATGAAAGTGCAGAAGCCTATGCAATAGCCAAGGCATCCGAGAGCGATGAAGACGTAGTCTTTTACTTCATCAATAATCCAACTTAGTTTTGGGCTTTTCATAGTTTTTTGTTGAATGATAAAGCCCACCTCGCCTACGACAATCGTCTGTGCGAGGTGGGCTTTTTGTGTTTATTTCATTACGATGTTTATCATGCGTTTAGGCACGATGATCACTTTGATGATTGACTTGCCTTCGAGATACTTGGGCGTGAGCTCATGGGCGCGTGCGGCGGCTTCGATGGTGGCATTGTCGGCATCGGCAGGGAAGTCGATGCTGAAGCGTGTCTTGCCGTTGAAGGCAACCATCATCTTCACCGTGTCTTCGACCAGGTATTTCTCCTCGAACACCGGCCACTGGGCATCGCAGACCGAGGTGGTGTGGCCCAGCTGTTCCCACAGTTCTTCGGCGATGTGCGGTGCGAAGGGAGCGATGAGAATGACCATGGGCTCGAGGATGGCGCGATTCGTGCACTTGAGCTGCGAGAGCTCGTTGGTGGCAATCATGAAGGCGGGGATTGAGGTGTTGTAAGAGAAGACCTCGATGTCCTCGGTCACCTTCTTGATGAGCTTGTGCAGCGCTTTCAGCTCGGCAGGGCTCGGATTGCTCGGAGTATTCTGTTCGCTCTGTGCTATAATACTTTGTGCCAGGTTCCAGAACTTCTTCAGGAAGCGGTGCGAGCCGTCGATGCCGTTGGTGTCCCAGGGCTTGGCCTGCTCTACAGGGCCGAGGAACATCTCATACAGGCGGAGTGTGTCGGCGCCGAACTTCTCGACAATCATATCGGGGTTGACGACGTTGAACATCGACTTAGACATCTTCTCCACAGCCCAGCCGCAGACGTAGCGACCGTCCTCGAGAATGAACTGGGCATTGGCGTATTCGGGGCGCCAAGCCTTGAAGGCTTCGATGTCGAGAACGTCGGCGCTGACGATGTTGACGTCGACGTGCAGGGGCGTGACATCATATTGGTCCTTGAGACCTGCGCTGACGAAGACGGGCCCCTTGGCCATCATCTCTTTGAGCTCTGCATTATTCTCTGCGCCCTCAGTGTTAATTCTGTAAACGAAGTTTGAGCGGCCTTGGATCATGCCTTGGTTGACGAGCTTCTGGAAGGGCTCTTCCTTGCAGCTCACGCCGAGGTCGAAGAGGAACTTGTTCCAGAAACGCGAATAGATGAGGTGACCCGTGGCGTGCTCCGAGCCGCCTACGTAGAGGTCTACGGACTGCCAATAGTTGTCGGCCTTTGACGAGACGAGTGCCTCGTCGTTCTTCGGGTCCATATAGCGGAGATAGTAGGCCGATGAGCCTGCGAAGCCCGGCATGGTGTTGAGTTCGAGGGGGAAGACGGTCACGTTGTCGATAGCGGAATTATCGACTACTGTCTTTGTCTTCGTGTCCCACGCCCAGCGCTTGGCGTTGCCAAGAGGCGGCTCGCCCGTCTCGGTGGGCAGGAACTTATCTACCTCGGGCAGCTCCAGCGGCAGACACTCCTCGGGCACCATTTGCGGCATACCATCCTTGTAGTAAACGGGGAAGGGCTCGCCCCAGTAGCGCTGGCGCGAGAAGATGGCGTCGCGCAGGCGGTAGTTGACCTTCACGCGGCCGAGGTTGTGTTCGCGCACGTATTTCTTCGTGGCTGCGATAGCTTCCTTGATGGTGAGGCCGTTGAGCGAGAAATCAATATATGGAGTGACACCCGTGCGCGGACTGTTGCAGACGATGCCTTCCTTGGCATCGAAGCTCTCCTCGCTGATATCGCAGCCTTCGACAAGCGGCACTATGGGCAGGCCGAAGTGCTTGGCGAAGGCATAGTCGCGCGAGTCGTGAGCGGGCACTGCCATGATGGCGCCCGTGCCGTAGCCGGCGAGCACGTATTCTGAGATCCAGATGGGATTGGCCTCGCCCGTGAAGGGGTTGATGGCGTAGGAGCCTGAGAAGACGCCTGTGACCTTGCGGTCGCTGATGCGGTCGCGCTCGGTGCGCTTCTTCACGTAGGCAAGGTATTCGTCGACGGCAGCGCGCTGCTCAGCAGTCGTCAGTTCTTGCACCAGCTCGCTCTCAGGAGCCAGCACCATGAAGGTGACGCCGAACATAGTGTCGGCACGCGTGGTGAAGATGGTAAAGCTCTTATCAGAATCTTTCACCTTGAACACAATCTCTGCACCCTCGGAGCGACCAATCCAGTTGCGCTGCGTCTCCTTGAGCGAATCGGTCCAGTCGATGGTGTCGAGGCCGTCGAGCAGGCGCTGGGCATAGGCCGAGACGCGCAGGCACCATTGCTTCATCCGCTTCTGCTCCACGGGATAGCCGCCGCGCTCGCTCACGCCGTTGACCACCTCGTCGTTGGCCAGCACCGTGCCCAGTGCCGGGCACCAGTTGACCATCGTCTCGGCCAGGTAGGCCAGGCGGTAGTTCATGAGCACCTGCTGCTTCTCCACATCGTTCTTGGCGCGCCATTCATCGGCTGTGAACGAGAGCTCCTCGGTCTGGGCGACGTCGAGGTCGGCTGTGCCTTGCTTCTCGAAATGCTCTATCAGCTTTTCTATGGTCTGGGCTTTATGGCAAGTGTTGCAATAGAACGAGCCGAACATGCGTTGGAAGGCCCACTGCGTCCAGTGGTAGTACTGGGGGTCGCAGGTGCGCACCTCGCGGCTCCAGTCGAATGAGAAGCCTATCTTGTCCAACTGCTCACGGTAGCGTGCAATGTTCTGCTCGGTGGTGATGGCGGGGTGCTGACCCGTCTGTATGGCGTACTGCTCGGCGGGCAGGCCGTAGGCATCGTAGCCCATGGGATTGAGCACGTTGAATCCCTGCAGGCGCTTGTAGCGGGCATAGATGTCGGAGGCTATATATCCGAGCGGGTGGCCTACGTGGAGGCCTGCGCCGCTGGGGTAGGGGAACATATTCAGGACGTAGAACTTCTTCCGGTTCTCGTCCTCTGTCACCTTGTAAGTCTGTGCAGCCACCCACCGTTGCTGCCACTTTTTCTCAATGTCTCTGAAATTGTATTCCATTTAAAAAGATAATTTTATCCGTTTTTTTTCGGGCGCAAAGGTACGTATAATAATGAAAAATGAAAAGTGAAAAGTGAAAAATTCAGCATTCGTCATTCGTCATTTGTCATTTATTCGTAACTTTGTGGCCAAATGCAAGAAAAACCCTAAAGAAATGAAACGATTAAATTTACTCGCAGCCATGCTCCTGGCTGCCGCGATGGTTATGTCACAGACTACGAAGAAGAGCTTTACGCTTAACGACTTGCTTGGTGGAGGGTCCACCTACTGGAACGTACAACCAAAATATATGTTCTCCACGTGGTGGGGCGAGCAGCCGCTGGAGCTGACGGTGGAGCAGGCACAGTGCATCGGGGCCGACGGCTCACGCGGCCGTGCCCTGTTCACGGCTGAAGACCTTAATGCCATTCTCGGCGAGAAGCTGGTGCGCTCGTGCACGGGCCTTAGCTTCCCTTATGCCGATAAGCCTGTGGTGAAAGTCCAGACATCAAAGGAAATTATCCTTATAGACTTCGAGCAGCGCACCGTGGTCTGGCGCGGCCAGATCCCTGAGGGCGCCAGCGAACTGACGTGGAGCAAGGAGAGCCGTGCCCTGGCCTATTGCATCGGCAGCAATGTGTTCGTGCAGACGGCCGAGGGCGAGCGGCGCCAGCTGACTGCCGACGGCGACGACGACATCGTCTATGGCCACAGTGTCAGCCGCGACGAATTCGGCATCTCCGGCGGTCTCTTCTGGAGCCCTGACGGCCAGCGCCTGGCTTTCTACAAGAAAGACCAGAGGCGTATTCCTTCGTATCCGCAAGTGGATATCAGTCAGCGCATTGCAGCCACCTATGTCGACAAATATCCTATGGCCGGCTGCGAGACTGAGGACGTCAGCGTGGCCGTTTACGATGTAGTGAGCCAGCGCACGGTGTGGCTGGCCAACGACAAGCCCAAGACCGATTATATGACCAACATCTCTTGGGCACCCGACTCTAAGAAACTCTACGTCTTCGAGCTCAACCGCGACCAAAACTTCATGCAGCTCTTTGGTTACGATGGCGCCACCGGTGCTAAGGACACTGAGCCCGTCATCGAGGAGCGCCACCCGAAATATGTGGAGCCGTTGCACGGACTGACATTCCTGCCGTGGGACGCTTCGAAAGCAGTCATGCAAAGTCAGCGCGACAACTGGAACCATCTCTACCTCATAGATTTCAACAACCACGTCTATCCCGAGTGGCGCAATGCCGACGGTGGCGGCACCGTATGTGACCATCGCCGCGTGAGCCTGCTGACGCCCGGCGACTTCGTCGTGCGCGACTTCCTGGGCTTTAATGAGAAGACTAAGGCTGTTTTGTTCATAGGCAACGTGACGCATCCGCTGCACCACACAGTGTGGAGCGCCCCCGTCAGCCGAAAAGGCAAGATGAAACTCATAGGAGCCGGCGAAGGAGTTCACTCGGCTACGCTCAGCGCCAGCGGAGCAAAGATTATCGACACCTACTCCTCGCCAACGGTGACGCGCCAAGTCTCTCTCTTCTCAACCAACAAAGGCACGGCGATGCCTGGCGACCCCTCATCCCTGTTGAATCATACCCCTTCACTCACAGGCAAGGATGAAGCGAGCCTGCTCACTGCCGACGACCCGTGGCGCGACTACGCCGTGCCCGAGATCACCAGCGGCAGCATAAAGGCCGCCGACGGCGTCACCGACCTCTACTACCGCCTCATAAAGCCCGTAGGCTTCGACCCGTCGAAGAAATATCCTACCGTCGTCTACGTCTATGGCGGCCCCCACGCCCACAACGTGCAGGCCTCGCGCGGCTACTATTTCCGCGGATGGGAAATCTATATGGCACAGCTGGGCTACGTCATCTTCGTGCTCGACAACCGCGGTTCGCAGTACCGGGGCCTGAAGTTCGAGCAGGCTACTTTCCGCCATCTGGGCGATGAGGAGATGCGCGACCAGATCTGCGGCGTGAAGTTCCTCAAGACGCTGCCTTACGTCGATGCCGACCGCCTCGGCGTGCACGGCTGGAGCTTTGGTGGTTTCATGACCACCAACCTCATGTGCACATATCCCGACGTCTTCAAGGTAGGCGTGGCCGGTGGGCCTGTCATCGACTGGAAATACTACGAGGTGATGTACGGCGAGCGCTATATGGACCGCCCCGACGACAACGCCGAGGGCTATGCCTCGAGCAGCTTGCTGCCTAAAGCCAAGAACCTGAAGGGCCGCCTGCAGATCATCCTCGGCTACAACGACCCCACCTGCGTGCCGCAGCACACACTGTCGTTCATCCGAGCCTGCATAGATGCCGGAACCCAGCCTGACCTCTTCACATACCCCGGCGACGGCCACAATATGTTCGGCACCGACCAGATTCACCTCCATGAGCGCATAACGCGATATTTCGAGGACTACTTGAAATAGTTAAAAAGGGAAGCCCAGCGCGTGAATCAGTACAATTGAACCAAGAGGTTGTAGAAGTCACCGCTTTCCCATTCGTCGAAAGCGAAGATGAGGCGGTCGTCCTCGTAGAGGGCAGTGGCGCTCAGTTGCAGTGACTGGCCTTCGAGAATGAGATTGATATTCAGGATCCTATCTTCCAGTGCGCCTATCGCCCAGTTCATCTGGCTGGCGAAGCAGAGGCGCAGGTGGTGCTGCCGGCCGTCCTTCGTCTGGCAGGTGAAGGGCAAGTCATGAGGCGTGAATTCGAGGTAGAGCTGGTCGGAGTAGGAGAACTGATAGCCTACAGTCAGTTCTTTATCGCTTTCTTCGGCGATGGCTGTGCGCAGGTCGCCGAGGGAATCGGGCAGGGCAGTGGCTACGGTGGAGAGCGGGAAGCTGTGTAGAATGAGTTTCATGCCGTTGTCATAGTCCAGAATGGTGGTTTTCAGTTGCAGCGTCGTGTCCTGGCTCTCGAAGTACTCCACGCGCTTGCCATGTTCTATCCTCACCTCGCGCTCCGCGCCGGCTATGGTCGAGATTATGTGCACCCGTGCGTCGTAGAGCCCCGCTATCGCCGCCGCACACTCTTTCCGCATCTCCGGCGTCAGCTTCGAGGGGTGGATAGTCACGCCGCGGTCACAGGAAGCCAGGAGAAATAATGAAAAGAGAAGGATGTAATGTGAAAAGTGAAAAATACACGCTCTTTGTCTGTGGAGTTTTTGCTGCATGATGGTCTGATGTTTTGATGATTTTCTTTAGTAAAACGGCCACATCGCGCGCTTTATTGTATGTACGGAGTTAAATGATATAAAAAAGGTGGCTTCGAAACCACCTTTTTATTATTCATTGTTTTTCTTCTGCTCAAACCGAGTGCCGACGAAGCCGCGGCCAGTCTCGCCCGTGATGAGGTCGAAGTGCAGGAATAGGGGAGGCGTGGGTGAGAGGTCGTAGTAGTCCATCTCGGCGATGGGCAGGCAGAAATAAGTCATCTGGTCATAGCACTCGTAGAGGCGGCTGAGGACGGCGTTGTGGTCGTAGATCCAACGTTTCACTTCATCCTCCACATGGAAGTTCACTATACCGGCGCAGCGCACAGAGACATTTCCCTCCATGGCCAGCAGTTCCACATTCGGGTTCTCGCACAACTCGCGATAGACGGCCTTTTTGGCGTTGGTGGCGAAGTAGAGTACAGTGCCCTTTTGCCGCATCACCTGCATGACGCGCAGCTTAGGCAGAGAACCTTCGCCACCGACCGTGGCGAAGGCTACCTCCTTGTGTTCGTGCAGAAATTTCAATGCTCGTTCCATAGCGTCTGCTTACCAGTTTAAGGGCTCCTGAAGGATGACACCGTCGGTCATGGGGCTATCGGCCTCGGTGAAGGCGTTGGCCTTGTATTGTATGCAGAGCATGACGAGCGGCTCCGTGCCGGTGTTCTTCAGCGCACGCTTGCCATCGGGGGCCACGCGGACGATGGTGCCCTCGCCGACGGGGAAGATGTCGCCATCAACCTGATAGTGGCCTTCGCCACGGAGGATTATGTAGAGCTCCTCGTGGGTCTTGTGGGTGTGGAGGAAGCCGCTGTCCTGACCGGGAACGAGCGTCTGGAAGGATAGCTCGCTGCCCGTGGCTCCTACGGCCTGCCCGGCAAACACCTTGCCCTGGATGGTCACGCCCGGGCCCATGGGGAGCACGTGCTCGATGATTTCGTCCAACTTGCCTACGCTCACTGCGGCGAAGTTCTTGCCGCTCTTGATGTTTTCGATCTGTTTCATTGTTGTTGAATGTTTTGAGTTATGATTAAAGTTTATTTCTTTTTGCGCTGCAAAGGTACGGCCTTTCTGCCAACCGCGCAAGAGGGCACCAAAAAGTGAGATAGTTACCAAAAGGTAGGAATTAGGCTGTAATACGGCCTGACGTTTTATGGCTTTAACGTAGATTAACATCGGCGGCGCTTGTGCTGCGGTAACTTTTGGTTACCTTTGCGCCAAAACCTACGATTATGTCAGACATTCAAGCCTCTTACCTCACCTGCCCCATACGTCAGGTCATCAGCCGCTTTGGCGACAAGTGGTCGCTGCTCGTGCTCTATTCCCTCCACACCAGTGCCTCGGGCACACTGCGCTTCAACGAGCTGCGCCGCCAGATGACCGACTGCTCCCAGAAGATGCTCTCCGCCACGCTGAAGCGTCTGGAGCAGATGAACCTCATTCGTCGCGAGGTCTTCCCCGAGGTGCCGCCCCGGGTGGAATACTCCCTCACGCCAACAGGACAGTCCCTTATGCCTCCTGTGAATGCGCTCATAGAATGGGCGCTGCAGCACTTCGACGAGGTGGCTGTGCCGTAGTATGAGGCGGACTGTTTAGGAATCCTGAGAAGTGAATAGAAAAAGGGCATGATGACCGAAAAACGGAAGAAGGACATAGAGGAATTTGCAGGCGAGAAGCAACCGTCCATGAAGCGGCGCAGCGATCTCAACGACTACCATGGCCGTCATATTTACTTAGTGACGCTGGCGGTGGAAGGGCGACGGCCGTTGCTGGGACAGGTGGTGGGTAATCCGCTGGCAGCTGAAGGCAGTGCTGATGCGCCGCGGATTGAGCTATCTGCGATGGGAGGAGCTGTATTTGACTGCTGGCAGCAGATTCCAAAGCGGCATCCAGAGGTGGAGATACTTGCCCTCCAGATTATGCCCGACCACCTGCATGGCATTCTATGGATAAAAGAGGAAACGCAGCAGCACCTCGGCCATATCATTGGCGGATTCAAGACGGGGTGCAACAAGGCTTACCGATTCTTCACTGCGGCACTGCCGCAGTCTACGCCCAGCAAGGAACACAATCACAGCCAAGGACAAGGCAGCAGCGGCCAATGGCTGACAGGCGGCGAGAATGGCAGCGGCAGCGGCCAATGGCAGCCAGGCGGCGGCGAGAATACCAGCGGCAGCGGACAAGGGCAGCCAGGCGGCGGCGAGAATGCCGGTGGCAGCGGCCAAGGGCAGCTAAGCAGCAGTGTAGAGATCAGTGGAGGTAACCCTTGCTCAGTGTATGCTGCGGCAGTGCCGCAGCTAAGTCAGCAACGTCAGCAGAAAGCGAGGCGCGAGCGCCGCGAGGATCGCAACCACGGCCTCCTCTTCGAGCCTAACTACAACGACCTTATCTGCAAGAGCTACGACATGCTCCCCACCCTCATCAACTACGTCAAGGACAACCCCCGCCGCCTGCTCATGAAGCGCGCCCATCCTGAATACCTCCGCCCTTTCTTCGACCTCCGCATAGGCTCTCACACCTACAACGGGATTGGCAACCTCACCCTTCTCAACGCTCCTCACCGCCTTGCAGTCCGCGTTTCGCGGCGCAACAATGAAGCACAGCTTCAGGACGAAGTACGCCGCTACCTGACTGCTGCACAATCTGGCACCGTCCTTATTTCCCCTGCCATTTCTCCTGGCGAGAAACGCGTCATGCGTGCCGCCTTCGACGCTAAGCTCCCCACCATCGTCATCTTGGAAAATGGTTTCACCCCGTTCTCTAAGCCCCATGGTGAACAATTCTATGCCTGCGCCGAAGGCCGTCTGCTCATGCTCTCCCCCTGGCCTCATCACAACGACCGCCATAAGCTCACCGCACAGCAATGCCAATCCCTGAACCTCATGGCACAGGAACTGGCATCTCTTGAAAAATGAAAAAAGTGACGAACGAGGTGTAATAATCTTGATGCCTGTGGGTCTTATAGGCAGAAACAACTCAAGAATGACAGATAAGGAACTCGCACTGGAAGTAGTGCAGCACGGCAGCCACAAGGCATTCGCTGAGATCGTTCACCGCTACTCGGGGATGATCTTCTCGAAAGCTTTAGGCGTGATGCACTCCGAAGAAGGGGCGGCCGAAGTGACGCAGCAGACCTTCGTGCGGGCCTTTGAGAGGCTCGACTCTTGGCGCGGCACAGAACTCGCCCCGTGGCTCACTGCCATCGCCACACACACCGCCCTGAAGCTCCTCGACAAAGAACGCCGACGGCGAACAGTATCTGTGGATGACCTCTCTGTGTCCTCTGTCCTCTCTGAGAGCTCCGAACCACCCTACTCCGAGGACCGCGAAGCCCGCCTTCAGCAAATGGAAGCAGCCATCGCCCAGCTGTCCGAGCAAGACCAGCAGCTCCTGCACTTTCATTACTACGACCAGCTCCGCACAGCCGACATCGCCCGCCAGACAGGTCTCTCGCAGAGCAATGTGCTCGTACGGCTGCATCGTATTCGTGAACGACTAAAAAAAGCAATGAACCATGACCGAAATGACTGACACCTCCCTGGACCGCCTCATCGCCGACACCCTCAACCGCCAGGAACTCTTGAAGGACTTGGACAGCCTCATTATCGCCGACGTGCGTCGCCGCACACGCCGTGCGTGGTTGCGCCGATGGGCGCGCATCGTGGCTTTCAGCTTCGGGCTGCCGTTGGTGCTGCTCGTCAGCCTTGCCGGCGCGTACATTTATGTAAAGGAGCACGGCGCCACGCCCTTCACCCTCTCGCTGATGCTGTGGCCTGCGCTGGCACTCATCTACGCATCTTATCGTGCCGTAAGCGATTTTTCGCCCGGCGAAGTGTAATAAAACAGCCCCTTGAGGGTCTTACTCATAGAAAGCGCTCTCTGCAATGAACCGAATTATTAACTCTTATAAAGCTCATAAAATAGAATTATGGAATTAGAAGGTCTCATGGCTATCGTCCTCAGCCTCTCCATCCCCATCATTGGCATCGTGATGGTTTTCACCAGCGAAATCAAGAAGAAGAAGAACGAAACCGACCTGCGCCTGGCACTCATCCAAGCAGGCACCGATGCCGAAACGGCCAAAATCCTCATCGAGGAAAAGGCCAGCAAGGACAGCAAATATGGCACCCTGCGCGGTGGCTGCTTCTTCCTCGGCGCCGGACTCGGCGCAATGTGCAACGCCCTATGCGGTGTCAGCGCCGACGATATCTATTTCTGGATGGCCATCTTAGGTGGCATCGGCGTAGGAATGCTCATCGCCTTCGTCATCGAGTACAAGCTCACGAAGAAAGATCAGCAAGAACAAGGTCAACAAGCTGAATCATAAAATACTCTCACTATTACAATACACTATTAGCCCCGCTACGTCGAGATGACGTGGCGGGGCTTTTCTCTACAAAAAATTATAAATAACATTGTACACTTGGAAATGTACAGTAGGAGCGGTGGAGTAACAATCAGACTGTTGCAGCTTAATGATAATTGAATAGCGATTATCCACGCCAAAAGCCAGAGGTTGCAGTTTCGCAGGCCAAGTGTTTGGAGGTAAAACAAGTTGTTTTACTTTCACGCGACCGGTTGAATCTGCAGATAAGCCTAGCTGATTGGAGGTAAAACAAGTTGTTTTACCTTTGAGCGAACCGACGTTTTCCTTTTCGCGGCTGGAGCCTTGAAGTCTTGCAGCCTTTTGCGTCTCGCCGCAGATTTACGAAAAAAATCCCGCCGGGTAAGCTTATGGCTCCCGGCGGGATATGGTCTTTGTCACTGACCATGGTGTGTTGCGGCTTGCGCGTGCGGCGATGCCTACTTAGGCTGCTTGCCGATGTAGGCGAGTATGCCGCCGTCCACGTAGAGGATGTGACCGTTGACGGCATTTGAGGCCTCTGAGGCGAGGAACACGGCGGGGCCGGTGAGTTCCTGCGGGTCGAGCCAGCGGCCGGCGGGCGTCTTGGCGCAGATGAAGCTGTCGAACGGGTGGCGGCTGCCGTCCGGCTGACGCTCGCGCAGAGGAGCGGTCTGGGGTGTAGCGATGTAACCCGGGCCGATGCCGTTGCACTGGATGTTGTACTCGCCATACTCTGAGCAGATATTGCGTGTGAGCATCTTCAGACCACCCTTTGCGGCGGCGTAGGCGCTGACGGTCTCGCGGCCGAGTTCGCTCATCATGGAGCAGATGTTGATGATCTTGCCGTGGCCCTTGGCCATCATGTCGGGCAGTACGGCCTTCGAGACGATGAAGGGAGCGTTGAGGTCGATGTCGATGACCTTGCGGAAGTCGGCGGCCTCCATCTCGTGCATGGGGATGCGACGGATGATGCCGGCGTTGTTCACGAGGATGTCGATCGTGCCCACTTCCTCCTTGATCTGCTTCACCATGGCCTGCACAGCGGGCTCGTCGGTGACATCGCAGACGTAGCCGTGCACCTTGATGCCTTTCTCGGCATAGGCTTTCAGGCCGCGGTCTACGAGTTCCTGGTTGATGTCGTTGAAACAAATGGTGGCGCCCTGCTCAGCAAAAGCGCTGGCGATAGCGAAGCCGATGCCGTAGCTTGCACCGGTGACGAGAGCTACTTTACCCTCGAGCGAGAAGTTGAGATATGGGTTCATGTGAATTATGAATTATGAATAAATCGTTTTCCGCTTGCAAAGTTATGAAATTATCTTTGTTTACAATATTATTTGCCGCTTTTTTTACCATTTATTTAATGATTGTTTCTCATTCTCCTCCAAAAACGTTAACTTTGCAGCCATAATTGACAGGCTCGCGCCAAGGCTTATAATTAAATATTGAAGTTTCGCAAATGCTCAACTTCTTAGGTCGTAAGGTTATTAGGTCGTAAGGTTATGAGGTGAAATATGTTTCTTCTGTCATTTTGGTAGCTATTCTCACCTTAATACCCGAAAGCGAAGCGACCTAAAAACCTGCAAACCTAACGAAACTGAAGCGTGTGAAAGTTGAGTTAAATAAATGGTCGAATATAGTATGGCATCACGTAAGTTACTAAATCTCATCACTGCCCTCATAAGTGTTTCATTAATTGCCGGTTGCGGCACTACGTCGCGCGTGGCACAGCGGCGACAGGCCCAGCCAGACGATGCGTTGGCGCCTGCCGTGGTGCACGAGAGCATCAGCTCTGCCGATGTCGAGGCTCTGCATGCCCGCAAGAGGAAGAAGGCCGAGCTCTCGCCCCTGGAGCAGCAGCTGCAGGCCCTCTTGGCCGACACGCTGCTGGAGACATCGCAGCTGGGGCTCCACATCGTCGACCTGACGTCGGGGCAGGTGTTGGCGAGCTACGGCGCGCGGCAGCGCCTGCGCCCGGCCTCGACGGAGAAGGTGGTGACTGCCATCGCGGCCCTCGACCGCCTGGGACCCGCCTTTCAGCTGCAGACGCAGCTGCTGACTACGGCTGCTGTCAGCGGCAGCGTTGTGCAAGGCGACGTTTATGTTAAGGGTGCGATGGACCCGTTGCTCACGGTGGCCGACGTGCGGTCGCTGGCAGCACAGCTGCGCTCAGCCGGCATCAATCGCATCAGCGGCCGACTTATAGCCGACGCCTCGCAGAAGGACTCCGACGAGCTGGGCTGGGGCTGGTGCTGGGACGACGAGAACCCCACGCTCACGCCTCTGCTCTGTGGCGGCAAGCCCGGCCTTGCTGATCAGCTCGTGGCCGCCCTCCGCGCCAACGGGATTGCCGTGGCCCGCGGACTCTCGGTGGGCACGGCGCCGGCTTCAGCCCGCGTGCTGGCCACCGTGGCCCGACCGCTCACAGCCGTGCTGCTGCCTATGATGAAGGAGAGCGACAATCTCTGTGCCGAAGCCGTATTCTATCAGCTCGGGCGCACGCGCAAGCAGGTGGCTGCAATCGTAGCCGACGTCATAGCCCGCGCCTATGTCGAATTTCCGCTAGCTGGCAGCGGCCCCGGGGCCTCCACTATAGCTGATGGCAGTGGCCTCTCGCTCTACAACTATCAGACGCCGGAGACCTTCACGCGCCTGCTCTCTTATGCCGCCTCGCGCCCCGACCAGATTCTTACGCCGCTGATGCAGGCGCTGCCCATAGCCTCCGTCGATGGCACGCTGAAGAAGCGCATGGCAGGCACCACGGCCGAGGCCAACGTGCGCGCCAAGACGGGCTCGGTCAGCGCCGTGAGTTCGCTCGTAGGCTACACCACACAGCGCTCCACAGGCCACCTCATAGCTTTCGCCATCATGAATCAGGGCGTGCGCACGATGGCCGAAGCCCGCAACTTCCAGGACCGCGTGTGTGCGGCAATAAGTGAGTGACGAGTGAAGAATGACGAATGACGAATGACGGCTTCGCCTCATAATGACGAATGACGAGTTACGAATGACGAATGAAAATTAGCTTCACACAATCGAAGTAACTTTCATTCGTCATTTGTCATTCGTCATTCGTCATTCGTCACTCGTCATTTGTCACTCGTCATTTGTCATTTGTCATTCGTCATTTGTCATTCGTCATTTGTCATTCGTCATTTGTCATTATAAGGCGAAGCCGTCATTCGCCTTATAATTGCATCAGAAATTCACACCAAGGGTGGCTGTGAAGCTGTCGGTGTGGGCGCTGTCGAAGTAGTCGTGGCTGACGTTGGCCAGACCGACGTCGTAGGCCATCTCGGCATAGAGGTGGCGCCACTGCAGGCCCAGACCCAGACGTAGGCCGCCATCCCACCGGCGGAAGCCGGCTTCGTCGAAGCTGCTGTAAGCCTCGCGCAGCCCGAAGTCCTTGATGTGGCCTGCCACGCCTACGGCGCCATAGACGCCGGCGAAGGGCTGCACGCTCGTCCAAGGGGTGATGTCGGCTCGGTATTTAAAGAGGATAGGCACCTCGAGATAGTTGAGGCCGTAGGTGAAGGTGTAGCCGTCGGAGCGTCCGCGCCCGCCTTTCTCGTGATAGTAGAGGCCCGTCTCGAGGTAGAGTGGAGTGTAGCGGCCAAGTTGGAAGCCGCCCACGGCACCGATGTTAAGGCCTGCTTTTACGCGGCCGCCGTCGAGATAAGGGTCTGCAGTGCGAACAGAGGCCAGGCTCATGCCCAGGCGCAGGCCGAAGTAGGCATCGTTGTAGCGGAAGCCGCTGGCATAGCGCCCATCGTAGCGACTGCGGTATCGATTGCTGATGGGAGATGGGGGTGCCGGGGTGCGTGCGACGTGAACGGTGCGCGGGCGCTCGATGCGATAGCCCGGGCGATATTGGGCTGCTGCGGTCAGCGTGGCGAGGCAGCAGGCGAGGGTAAGGATAATCTGCTTCATAGTGGTAACGCTTTTTGTGATTTGCTGTGGCAAAGGTAGGCGTTAACTCTTAGGCAGGCGAAGGATTTGTCCTAAATTGGTAGAGACTTTCCCTATCGCAGAGGGGGAAATGCACGCATTCTAAGGTATGCCCAACAGAAAACAAACGAGCCCCCAGGCGCTGTGGCTCGGGGGCTCGTGGGTTATCGTTCGTTGCAGAAATTATGCGGCAACAGCGCTGCCTGCCATGTAGACGAGGGCTACGGAGACGATGGCATAGAGCTCGGGGAAGACGGCCAGCACGATGGTGTTACCGAAGAGGTGGCTGTGGCCCTGAGCGATACCGGCGATACCGTTGGCGCAAACCTGACCTTGACGGATACCCGAGAAGAGGCAGGCCAGACCGCAAGCCAGACCGGCGCCGAAGACGGTGGCAGCCTGGATGGCAGTGGTCTCGGGAGTCAGCAGGTTGAACATGTTCTGGCACATGTAGAAACCAGCGAAGCCGTACAGACCCTGTGTGCCGGGGAGAGCCGTCAGCACGAGGGCGTTACCGAAGAGTTTGCTGTCCTTCTTCAGGCCGCCGATAGCTGCGTTACCAGCGATGGTTACACCATAGGCGCTGCCGATGCCGGCCAGACCTACCATGATTGCTACGCCAATGTAGGCGATGAGGAGTGTTGTGTTCATAATTGTTTTGAATGTTTTTTGATTATTTGATTATTTTACTTTTTACTGATATAGAAAGGTGATTCTCATTCTTCACTTTTCATTCTTCATTCTTCACTTAAACGGCCTGTAGGCGCTACCGCCGCCCTCGTAGCCGGCGTTCTTGAAGAACTCTACGAAGGTCAGACGCATCGGGTGGACAAAGGCGCCGAGGACGTTCATGAACATGTTCAGGGCGTGGCCTACGACGAAGATGAGCACCATGACGATGGGACCGAGCACGGCATTGTCCGGAGCCAAGCCTGTGGCCAGACTGTCGAAGACTGTAGCGAGGATGCCGCCCGAGAGTCCTAGAGCAAACAGACGGACGTACGAGAGCATATCGCCGAGCATGCCGGTGGCAGTGTTGTAAGCGTCCCACAGGCCCGTGCCTACGTTGATGAGGAAGCCGGTGGCGGGGTTCTTCTCGTAGCGCTCGGGGCTGTTGTAGCAGAAAGCTATCAGCAGGCCGGCGTAGGTGAACCACTTGGAGATGCCCGAGTAGGCGGGCATGAGCAGCGTGACGGCCAGCGAGAGGATGACCATCATCCAGCCTATGGTGGCCAGCGAGTATCGGAAACCGAACTGGATAGTCTGGTTGTAAGCCTTCAGACACATACCGAAGATGATCTGGATGAAGCCGAGGATGAGCGAGAGGTTGAACATCTGGCTGTTGTCCAGGCGCACGACATTGCCGATGCGGTCGAACAGCGGCACGTTCAGGTCGTAGAGGTTGAAGCCGAAGAAGGCGCCCGAGAGCAGGCCGCAGAAGAAGGCCGAGAGTCCGAGTATGAGCAGCAGGTTCATGGCTGCCTTCATGCTCTGGCTGAGGTCTTTCTTGAAATACTTCACTGCCAGCACGGCCAGCGTGATGAATAGTCCGTAGCCCGAGTCGCCCAGGCACAGTCCGAAGAAGAGGATGTAGAAGGGCGCCAGGAAGGGCGTGAGGTCGAGCTCGTTGTACTTAGGCAGCATATAGAGCTCTGTGAACATCTCGAAGAGGCGGAAGAAACGGTTGTTCTTCAGACAGATGGGGATGTCGTCGCCCGGCTGTGGGTCGGCAATCTCAAACCACGCTCCGCTGTCGGCGAAGGCTGCTTGCAGCTTGGCCTCGTCTTTGGCGGGCAACCATCCGCGGAGCACCATCAGGTGGTCGTCGGCTGTGGTCTCT
Organism: Bacteroidaceae bacterium; assembly: GCA_017429945.1. Classification (GTDB taxonomy): domain Bacteria; phylum Bacteroidota; class Bacteroidia; order Bacteroidales; family Bacteroidaceae; genus Physcousia. The sequence continues at coordinate 14,750 of JAFRNY010000010.1, read as the reverse complement.
GTTCCGAAACGTACGTTGTCGAAGTCCATACGACCCTGCAGCTGTTCGCGGTAGGCCTGAAGTCCGGCTTTATTAGCGGCTGTGAGCTGTTGCAACTGAGTCGTTGTCTCGGCCAGGGCGGCGGTTACGCTGTCATGCTCTGCGCGTAGTGCGCTGAGGGCAGCCTCGGGCAGGGTGACGGGCGTGGCAGGAATTTCCTGCTGCTCATCGTGGTCGATAGCTACAAAGTAGGTTGTGCCTTTGACGTCATTGATTGCCTCAACGGTGAAGTTGGGCTCTATTTCCTTCTTGAAAGTCTTGGCAGGTGCAGTGAAGAAGCGCATCTCGCAGCCGGCTTTGGCCAACTGAGCGCGCACATCGGCAGGGTCAAACTCACCCCAGGGTTCCATGAGCGCAATCTGTTCGGCCAGCTCGGCTTGGCGCCGGGTGAGCTCAGTCTGCCGTGCAAAGGCAGCTTCCATCTCTGCTACGCAGTTGCTGGCGGCGGCAGTGTCGGCTGGAGATATGGGCTCGCCCTTAGGCAGCACCACGTCTTCCATGTGTTTCTGGAGGGCGTCGATGCGGCGTATCTCTGCCATGTCGGCAGCTACGGCATCGGATTGTCTGTCGGCAAGCGCTCCGCCTTCGACGTGCATGACGCCGAGCTCCTGCAGCCGGTGCAGGAAATCGTCGTATTCCCGGTGGTAGACCAGGAATGTGAGCTTTTTCATTTTCTCTATCATACGTCACCTCCTTCCTTCATCTGCGCGCTCAGGGCAGCGGCCGTGGCTGCGGCATCGTCGGCATCGTCAATGCCGTTGCCGTCGGCATCGCGACGCTTCTCTTGCAGCGACTTCAGAATCTTCTGGCTGGACTTGGAGAGGTTCTCCTCGTCCTCCATGAATCGCTTGATCTTGCGCACCGCTTCCTGGAAGCCGGGAATCTGCACCTTCTCGAAGAGGTTGACCTTCTGCGTCGTCTTGCGGCGGGCGTGGTCAAGCAGGTCTTGCTTGGCGACGGCAAACTCTCGCTCTACGGCTGTCTTGGCCAGGCCGTTGAGCAGGTTGATGCCGTCGAAGTACCACTTCGGAGCGCTGAAGATGCCGAAGGGCTTGGCCTCGAGCTTGATGTTAGTGAGGATAGGTACGCGTACGCCCGCAACCTTCTTAACATCCATCTCGACGTCCTTCAGCTCTACCAGCGATGCGTCGAACTCGCCCCACAGGGCGTACATACGCTCATAGCCGGCAATCTGTTCTTGCAGCTTGGCCTCCAACGCCGTCACCTCTTCCTTGCATTTCTTCACCTCAAGGCGCAGCGCGGTCTCCTTATTCTTGATGATAGGGAGCGTACGCTGTCGCATCTTGAGTTGCTTCTCGATCTGCTGGAGCGATGTCTTGTTGTATTGAAATTTGATAGCCATAAGATAGGACCCACCCCCCTGCCCCTCCCTTGTAGGGCGGGGAGTAGATACTTTTGCTATTGGTTACTAATTTGAGTCATTTCTTGAGAGTGACCACCCCCTCCCTACAAGGGAGGGCGGGGGGAGGGTCCACTATTTCCAGTAAATGTCGGTGAACTCCTTCTTGATGTTGACCTCCTCGAGCTTGAAGTACTTGCGGAAGAGCTTCCACGTGACGTCGAGCATCTCGGTGGTGTCGACGTTGACGTCGATGGCCAGGATTGCCGTGGCGTAGTCCTTGGCGAAATCGAGGCAGCGGTTGTCGTAGTCGGTGAGGTCGAAACCGTTCTCGAGCTTGGTCTTGGCGTTGGCGGCGTCGGAGTACAAGCGGATAGCTGCGTTCATGACCTGTGAGTGGTCCTTGCGCGTCTTCTTTCCGGCTACGAGCTGCTTCAGACGTGAGAGCGAACGGAAGGGGTCTACGATGACCTTGCCGATGTCGGAGTCGCGGCGCAGGTAGAGCTGACCCTCGGTGATGTAACCCGTGTTATCTGGCACGGCGTGTGTGATGTCGCCGCCCGAGAGGGTTGTCACGGCGATGATGGTGATGGAGCCGCCACCTGCGCTCTCGGGGAACTGCACGGCCTTCTCGTAGATCTTGGCCAGGTCGGAATAGAGCGAGCCAGGCATGGAGTCCTTCGAGGGAATCTGATCCATACGGTTCGACACGATGGAGAGCGAGTCGGCGTAGGAGGTCATGTCGGTGAGCAGTACGAGCACTGTCTCGTGCTTCTCCACAGCGAAGTATTCGGCAGCCGTCAGGGCCATGTCGGGAATCAGCAGACGCTCTACGGCGGGGTCCTCGGTGGTGTTCATGAACGATATGATGCGGTCGAGGGCGCCGGCGTTGGAGAATGTGTTGCGGAAGAAGTAGTAGTCGTCGTTGGTCATACCCATACCGCCGAGGATGATCTTGTCGACCTTAGCGCGCAGGGCCACCATAGCCATGACCTCGTTGAAGGGCTGGTCGGGGTCGGCGAAGAAAGGAATCTTCTGACCGGAGACGAGCGTGTTGTTCAAGTCGATACCAGCTATACCCGTGGCGATGAGCTCGCTGGGCTGCTTGCGGCGTACGGGGTTGACCGAAGGTCCGCCGATTTCCACTTCCTTACCCTCGATGGCAGGTCCGCCGTCGATAGGCTGTCCGTAGGCGTTGAAGAAGCGGCCGGCCAGCTGATCGCTGACCTTCAGCGTCGGGGCCTTGCCGAGGAATACGACTTCGGCGTTAGTGGGAATACCGCCTGTGCCTTCGAACACCTGCAGGGTGATATCGTCACCCATAATCTTCACCACCTGCGCCAATTTGCCGTCGATGGTGGCCAGCTCATCGTAGCCTACGCCCGTCGCCTTGAGCGAGCAGGTAGCTTTCGTGATCTGGCTGATCTTTGTATAGATTTTCTGAAATGCTTGTGCCATAGTTTTATATAGTTGACGAGTTAACAAGTTGACGAGTTAACAAGTTGACAAGTTGACGAGTTAACAAGTTGACGAGTTGATGCTTGGTTTCTTGACGTGCGACGGTGATTTCATAGAGAATCACCTTGTCTACTCGTCAACTTATTTACTTGTCAACTTATTTAATGAATTCCTCTATCTGACGTTTGAAGTCGTAGTACTGTTCGCTCTTGTAGACCGAGTAGTTCCACTGCTTGCACAGGTTGATGAGCTTGCGGAAGAAGTCGGTGGCTTCGAGGAAGGTGTCGAACTGGAAGTCGCGTTCGCAGATGGTGGTGACCATGTTGAGAATCTCTTCCTGGCGCTCGAGCGGTGTCACGGCATCGACCTCGTCGAAGGCGTCCTGCTGGAGTATGACGTAGTCGATGACCTCTGACTTCCAGAACGTTACGTGGTAGTCTACGGGTACGCCGTCATCACCGAGGATGTTGATCTGCTCGGCGATTTCCTTACCGCGCTGCATGCGGGTCTTCAGTGCCAGCACCTTCGGGATCCACTCTTCGTTGATGTGCTCTTTGATGTAGGCAGCGAACTCGGGATATTCGAGGTACTTGGAGTAGGAGTCGATGGGGTTGACGGCGGGATAGCGTTTCTTGTCGGCGCGCTCCTGCTCCAGTCCGTAGAAGCAGCGAGCCACCTTCTTGGTGCTTTCGGTGACGGGCTCCTTCAGGTTACCGCCGGCAGGCGACACCGTTCCGAGGAAGGTGATGGAACCGGTCTGGCCATTGTTCAGATAGACGTAGCCGGCACGACCGTAGAAGTTGGAGATCAAAGCGGAAAGGTCCATCGGGAAGGCATCGGGACCAGGCAGCTCTTCCATACGGTTGGACATCTCGCGCAGAGCCTGTGCCCAACGAGAAGTGGAGTCGGCCATGAGCAGGACACGCAGACCCATCGAGCGGTAGTACTCGGCCATGGTCATAGCCGTATAGACAGAAGCCTCACGGGCTGCCACAGGCATGTTAGAGGTGTTGGCGATGATGATGGTACGCTCCATCAGCTTGCGGCCGGTGTGGGGGTCGTCGAGTTCGGGGAACTCGGTGAAGATTTCCACGACCTCGTTTGCGCGCTCACCGCAGGCGGCGATGATCACGATGTCGGCCTCGGCCTGCTTGGAGATGGCGTGCTGCAGCACCGTCTTACCCGTACCGAAGGGACCGGGGATGAAGCCCGTTCCGCCCTCGACGATGGGGTTGAAGGTGTCGATGGTGCGCACGCTGGTCTCAAGGAGCTTGAAGGGACGGGGCTTCTCACGGTAGTTGGTCATGGCGAACTTCACGGGCCAGTGCTGGATCATGTTGACGTCGAGGTCGGTGCCGTCCTCGAGGGTCAGCGTGGCGATGGTGTCGTCGACCTTGTACTTGCCAGCCTTGGCGATGCTCTTGACCGTAGCCGTGCCCTTCATCTGGAAGGGTGCCATGATTTTCAGCGGCTGGTGGTTCTCCTCGACCTTGCCGAGCCAGTCGCTGGCGATGACTTTGTCGCCAGCCTTCACGATGGGCTCGAAGTCCCAAAGGCGTTCGCGGTCGAGCGGGTCGGTGTACTGTCCGCGCTTGAGGAATACGCCCTCCATCTTGTCGAGGTCGTTCTGCAGACCGTCGAAGTTCTTACTGAGCATGCCTGGTGCGAGCTGCACTTCGAGCATGTGGCCTGTGAATTCGGCCGTGGCACCTACTTTCAGGCCGCGGGTGCTCTCGAATACCTGCACGTAGACGTCCTGTCCGATGACCTTGATGACCTCGCTCATGAGGCGGTCGCCGCCGGTCTCGATATAGCAGATCTCACCCTGCTTCACTGGCCCGTCCACGCGAAGCGTTACCATGTTTGCGATAACGCCGCTAACTGTTCCTTTAGTCATTTTATTTAATTCACAATTATTAATTCATAATTCATAATTAAGGAGTTGGCTGGTTGAACGTAGATTTAACGATGCTGGTCAATAACTAAATGATTTCTCTACATTCATTGAGCAAGCTATCTCCTTGTTCTGGTCTGATATATGAAGTTTCTATCAATAATTCAATCCAATATTCGCTCTCGCTAGCTTCTTTTAAAGCTATGTTCATCTTCGAACCAAAGTCAGGCCGAGATTGGCCTCTTAAAGCTTCCTTCACATTGGCACCAATACTGGTTCCGCTTCGAAGAAGTTGCCGGGACAAATCAAATTCATGTTTCTGTTCACAAAGATAAGTGCGCAATCTGATGCATTTCACAGCGAAAGATTTACTCTTCATCGCAATGATATTATCCTCTATTGGCCTTATAATTATGAATTGAAAATTATGAATTATGAATTATCTTAAAAATTCTTCTGGCACTTTGGCTTCGCCTCTCAGGTTTTCGATTATCTGGGTGAAGCGTTCGCGGCCTTGTTCCGGATCGAGTAGAGCCCAACGCTCGAGGATTTCGTTGCGCACGACGTATGCGAAGAGCGCTGTGATGTCGAACGGTTCGAAGAACGTCTTGTCCTCGAGCCAGTTCCAGCGCAGTCCGTCGATCTGTCGCTCTTTCTCAACGGGGTCGGTCGTATCGGCAGCCTGCATGAGATCCTTCATGTAGTCGAGCTCGCCGTTGAGTCCGAAATCAGCTTGTGTGGACTGCTTCAGCAGTGCTTCTACGACGGGTCCGTCGCCTTGCACATAGTTTTCGAGCGCCCAGCCCTGTCGGCGGGCTATTAGTGCAGTGAGGATATTGAGGATATTGAAGTTGAGGCTATACCAATCGGCCATCATCGCGTTGGGGCACTCGCGGGCATAGTTGTAGTAGGCGAGCAGTGCTGCGTCGCGTGCGAACCAGTTGGTTTGGCCGGCGTGGGCGTCGTAGTCGCGCACGAAGTCAGCCATGAAGGCAGGGAAGCCCTTTACGGCGCTGTCCGTCTGTCGTGCCTCTTCGATGAGCAGGCTCAGGGCTTCGCGGTCGTAGTTGCCACGTTGGTCGATTTCGGCGGCCTCGTCGGCGAGCAGTGTCGCAAGGTTCTCGCAGTCGAAGCGCATGAAGTAGCGCTGCATCAGCCGGGCGTCTTGTGGCTCGAGCACGTCGGCCAGTTCCTCCTTAAGCTGAAGGAGCGACTGCTGCGGCTGTGCATCAGTGAGCTTTACCGTCGGCAGGCCTGCCATGAAACAATAGTAGTTTGCCATATCTTTTAGTTAACGAGTTGAAGGGTTAACGAGTTGACGAGTTGATTGTTGAATCTCTGCAATAGTTGATAACAAAGCCATTAAGACACAACTTGTTTACTTGTCAACTTGTTTACTTGTCAACTTAAAGTTTAGAACAGCATTTCAATCAGTTGTGGGCGGAGGAAATTCTTGAAGTAGCTCTCGAGTTCCTCTTTGCCAAAGTCTACGCGATAGCTGCCGTCGGCGGGCTGCACGGTGAAGAGAGTCTGCTTGCCGTTGACCTTCTCAATCTTCACGCCCTTGTCGAGCAGTTCCTTGGCTTCTTTCGCAAAGTAAGCCTTGAGGGCCTCGGCTTGCTCGCTGCTGATGACGAGCTCCTGCTTCTTGGCCCACTGTGAGGCTATAGCCACGGCAAACTGTCCGAGGAAGTTCTTGTCGTCGGCAAGTCCTTTGACACTTTGGCCTACGATCTTGTCGGTCACGACGTTAGCGATCTCGCTCTTGAGGGCGTTGAGTGCCTGTCCGGTGTAGAGGCGCAGTTCGCTGCGCGTGTTCTTGTCGAGCTCGGCAGCCTCTTTTTTCGACTGCTGCTCAATGGCTTCGGCCTGTGTGCGTGCGTCAGCCACGATTTTCGCAGCTTCTTCCTTTGCCTTGGCAATAATCTGGGCGGCTTCTTCCTGCCCCTTTTCTACGCCTTCGCGACGGATCTTTTCTGTGAGTTCTTGGATTTTTTCCATTCTTGTATTATAATTATTGTGTGTGAGTTCGCTTCAATTTGCGCGCAAAAGTAAATATAATTTGTCGTGTTACAAAACTTTAGCTCCATTTTTTCTGCGCCCTTCAACTTTATAGCTTTCGGGGACTGCAGAAAAAACAAAATTGACATTATTTTTTTGCTTATTTACTTGTTTTTGTCCTTCGTCTTCAAGAATTTTCACGACCTTTGCAGCAAAGCTGACGCACATACACTTAAAACAACTATCATCATGAAGAAAATCTTTTTGAGCCTTTTGGCTTCGTTCGTAATCACTGCTGCTTATGCCCAATGGCAACCGCAGGGCGAGAAGATCAAGACGCAGTGGGCCGCTCAGGTCAACCCCGCCAGCCCTCTGCCCGAATACCCGCGTCCCATCATGGAGCGCTCAGAATGGAAGAATCTTAACGGACTCTGGGACTACGCCATCCGCCGTCGCGGCGAGGTGTGCCCATCGACGTTCGATGGCAAGATCCTGGTGCCTTTCGCCATCGAGTCGAGCCTCTCGGGCGTGCAGAAGACGGTAGGTCGCGATAAGGATCTCTGGTATCGCACCACTTTCGCTGTGCCTAAGTCGTGGAAAGGTCGCCATGTGCTGCTCCACTTCGGCGCCGTCGACTGGCGCTGCGAGGTCTATGTCAACGACGTTAAAATAGGTGGCCATCAGGGTGGTTATGCCGCTTTCTCGTTTGACATTACGCCCTATCTCGAGAGTGGCAGCCAGGAGTTGGCCGTTCGCGTGTGGGACCCCACCGATGACGGTTTCGGCGGTATTGGCAAGCAGCGCAAGGAACCTAATGGCATCTGGTATACGAGCGTGACGGGCATCTGGCAGACGGTGTGGCTGGAGCCAGTGGCAGCTAAGCACATCGAGCGTGTCGTGGCCGTGCCAGATATAGATCGCAATAAGCTCGTCGTTACTGCCGCCACTGCCGGCACCACTGCCGCCGACATTGTGCGAGTGACGCTGCGCGATGGCAAGACCATTGTGGCAACGGCCAAGGCTGCTGCCGGGCAGACGGCGGAGCTCGCCGTGCGCGAGGCCAAGCTCTGGAGCCCCGACAGCCCCTTCCTCTATGATATGGACGTAGAGCTGCTCTCGCAGGGCAAGGCTGTCGATGCCGTCAAGAGTTACGCTGCCATGCGAAAGATCTCTCTCGGCCGCGACAAAGATGGCATCACGCGTTTGATGCTCAACAACAAGCCACTCTTCCAGCTCGGTCCCCTCGATCAGGGCTATTGGCCCGACGGCCTCTATACCGCACCCACCGACGAAGCCCTCCTCTACGACATCAAGAAGACTAAGGACTTCGGCTTCAATATGATACGTAAGCACATGAAGGTCGAGAGCGACCGCTGGTTCACTCATTGCGACCGCCTCGGCATCCTCGTGTGGCAGGATCAGCCTATGAGCGACAATGGTCCAGGCTGGAACAGCCGTACCTACTGGAACCGCAGCGACGAAGGCCGCCGCTCCAAGGAGTCGGAGGACAACTTCCGCGCCGAGTGGCAGGAGATTATCGAGCAGTTCAGCGCCTACCCCTGCGTGGTTGTATGGACGCCCTTCAACGAGTCGTGGGGTCAGTTCAAGACCAAGGAAATCTCGGAGTGGACCAAGCAGCTCGACCCCAACCGCCTCGTTAACCCCGCAAGCGGTGGCAACCATCATCTCACGGGCGACATTCTCGACCTGCATAATTATCCTGGCCCTGATATGTATCTCTTCGATGCCACGCGCGCCACTGTATTGGGCGAGTTCGGAGGCCTCGGCCTGGCACTCGAAGGCCATCTCTGGCAGCCCGATCGCAACTGGGGCTACGTGCAGTTCAAGAACATCGACGAGGTCACCGAGCGCTATGTCGAGAATATGCGTGCTCTCAAGCCCTTCATCAGTCGTGGCTTCTCGGCTGCTGTTTACACGCAGACCACCGACGTCGAGATCGAGGTCAACGGCCTCATGACCTATGACCGCCGCGTCATCAAGATCAAGGAAGATGCGATGCGACAGGTCAATCAGGAGATTGTGAACAACCTTAAATAGAGGCAATGATATAGCAGTTAGCCCAGGGCACGCCCTGGGTAACCCGTGACAAAGGTATATTCGCCCTGACGGGGCAAAAGCACTATTGCGAACAGATATGTAGAACTTAAATCTTCCTTAAATCTCACCTTAAATCATTGCTGACTTTACAGCTCGTGTGCCTAATCGGCCACACGAGAAGCTACGGCTCCACAGAGCCTACGCAGGGCAGGCACGAGCGAGTAGGCCGTATGCGGCCGTAAACTTCTGAGGCGATAAGCCGAAGAAGCATTAAGAAAAGATTTAAGGTGAGATTTAAGGAAGATTTAAGTTCCAATTATTTAATGCTTTTGCCCCGTCAGGGCGCGTATATTGCTGACAAGCTAACCCAGAGCAGTGCCCTCAGAGCATAACAGCAGAAGTATGCGGAGCTTAATTAATGGCAATAATATAACAAAAGAACGGCTATCCTCACGGACAGCCGTTCTCTCTGAAAAATCATTTACCTTATAAACTAACTAAATCTCTTCTTTTTTTGGTTGCCGGCACTCGCGTGCCAGCGGCTTGGTGACAGGGATTGGGCGTTAACCCAGCTGAACGGGGAACGTACCTGTTGGGGTAAATTCGTTGTTGCTGTTGTTGCGCATTCCAAATCCCATTACTGCTGCAATAGCTGCTACTGCAAGCAGTACAATAGTCATTGCATTCATTTCTGTTATCCTTTAATTAAACAATCATATACCTGAGCCACATGAGGGCTCACGGGACTTTTACCTAATATTTTATCTTTGGGGCTTTCTATGAGCCGCGCTCGGCTCGCCCTTCTTTTGATTTGCTGGTGCAAAGGTACGGGCTTTTGCAGGAATATGAGCTATAAATATGCTATAAAACATAAAAACTGGCCTTTTCCTTGACTCACATCAACAAATCATTGAGTAAAACTGCCCGATATATCGTAAATAATCATGAAAGCCCTCAAAAAAATATCGATAAATTCTTGGGGGTGGCAGAATAATTGTATTTTTGCAACGGTTTTGCCACGTAAATAGTTTTTTCGTGAGTCACGACATCCGAAATAAAACGCACGAATAAATTACTCACTCAAGTTTCGCATGTTATGGAAGTTAAAGAAGTTAAGGGAGTTAAAGAAGTTAAAGACGATAGATCCGAGTGCTGTTTTCCTTCTGGAAGCGGTTGCTTGGCTAAGGTATCGTCTTTCGCTCGAGCTTGCTCGCTTGACACTTCAAGAACTTCCGTGGCCGAAGGCCACATAACTTCTTTAACTTCTTTCGCTCGACCTCTGGTCGCTTCGCTCTGCGAAGAACTTCCAATGCAAGCGGAGCTTGCGAAAGTTGAATTACTCATTTCCAATAAATAATTTGTCAATGCGCACAAATGTTCTAATAGCCATTGCCATGCTTGGCATCTGTTCAATTGCTGTGGCACAGCCTTCGCAGGCCGTTTGGCAGGCAGACCTCGGCAATGGCACCTTCCGTAACCCCGTGCTCTACGCCGACTATTCCGACCCCGACGCCTGCGCCGTGGGCGACGACTACTACCTGACGGCCTCATCGTTCCAGTGCGTGCCCGGGCTGCCCATCCTCCACAGCCGTGATCTCGTCAACTGGCGCATCATTGGCCATGCCCTGCCCCAGCTGGAGCCGCGCGAGCTTTTCGCGCAACCGCAGCACGGAGCCGCCGTCTGGGCGCCGGCCATCCGCCACCACGACGGCAGTTTCTATATCTATTGGGGCGACCCTGACCGCGGCATCTTTATGGTTGAGAGTGAGCGCCCCGACAGCGGTTGGAGCCGCCCCGTCTGCGTAGTCGAGGGGCGTGGGTTGATCGACCCCTGCCCGCTGTGGGACGACGACGGTCGCTGCTATCTCGTCAACGCCTGGGCCGCCTCACGTGCCGGCTTCAATTCAGTGCTTACCATGCGCGAGCTCTCAGCCGACGGCCGCCGGGCTATCGGCCTTCCGCGCATCGTCTTCGACGGCGGACAAGTCAATCATACCACCGAAGGTCCCAAGCTCTACCGCCGCGATGGTTACTATTGGATTCTTTGTCCTGCCGGCGGTGTGGCTATGGGCTGGCAGCTGGCTATGCGCTCGCGCTCGGTCTACGGCCCTTACGAATGGAAGCGTGTGCTCTGGCAAGGCCGCACAGATATCAATGGTCCGCATCAGGGTGCTTGGGTGCATACGCCCTATGGCGAGGATTGGTTCCTGCACTTCAACGACAAGGGAGCCTACGGCCGCGTCGTCTACCTGCAGCCCATAGACTGGTCATCGGGTTGGCCCATGATGGGCGACAGCGGCGAGCCCTACGAGCGTTATCGCAAACCTACGAGCGTGGAGTCCTCTGCCGCGCAGCCCTCAGCCCCGCAGGAGTCCGATGATTTCAACGACGGTCGCCTCGGCCTCCAATGGCAGTGGCACGCCAACTACGCCGAGACCTTCGGCTTCCCTACGGCCGACGGCTGTATGCGTCTCTACACCATGGCGCAGCCCTCCACACTTTGGGCGGCACCCAATCTGCTGCTTCAGAAGCTCGCCGCTCCGGCCTTCACCGCCACAGCCAAGGTGCGCTTCAGCGCCAAGCAGGCCGACCAGTACGGCGGTCTCCTGCTCATGGGGCGCGACTATTCAGCCCTCGTCGTTCGCAGCACGCCCGACAGCACCTTCCTGCTGCAGCAACTCACGTGCCTCGGCGCCGACGAAGGGCAGCCCGAGCAAGCCACTACGCTCGCCACGCTCCAGCCCACGGCGCGCGACACTATTCCCTATTCACCCGCCACGCACATCGACCTCTTCCTCCGTGCCACCATTGCCGACGGCCGCTGCCGCTTCGCCTACAGCACCGACGGCCGCCGCTTCCGCACGGCCGGCGAGCCTTTCACGTTGAAAGAAGGCAAATGGATTGGCGCCAAGCTCGGCTTCTTCGCCGCCAGCGCCCCACAGCCCGGCAACCGCGGATGGCTCGACGTGGACTGGCTACACATCACGAAATAAATTAACCCAATCGATATGAAACGACTATTTAAGCCCCTACTGCTGACTCTCGCACTGTTGATGGCCACAGCAGCACAAGCTCAGACCACTTCCTACGACACCGACCGCGGCTTCCGCCATCCCGGAGGCCTCCACACCCAGGCCGACTTCGACCGCGTGAAGCAACAGCTCTCTGACGGCAACACACTTGTCAAGCAAGCCTATCAGAAGCTCACCTCGGCGGCCTACGCTCAGTCGTCCGTGCAGACCTACCCCGTAGAAGTAATCGTTCGTGGCGGAGGTTCGGGCGAGAACTATATCAACGCCTGCCGTGGGGCCACTATGGCCTACCAGAACGCCCTGCGCTGGAAGATTGCCGGCACCAAGTCCAACGCCAACGCCGCCGTGCGCATTCTCATGGCCTGGGCCAACACTACTCGCGACATCAGCGGCGACAGTAACTACGCCCTCGCCAGCGGACTCTACGGCTACCAGTTTGCTCAGGCCGCCGAACTTATGCGCGACTACGATGGCTGGGACCGCGAAGAGTTCGAGCAGTTCAAGCAGTGGATGCTCAGTGTGTGGTACCCCAAGGCAATAGGTTTCCTCCGCGGCCGCAACGGCACGTGGGAAAACGCGGGCAAATGGTGGCAGGCACCCGGGCACTACTGGAGCAACTGGGGCCTCTGTAACGCTATGTGCGTGGCCATGATAGGCATTCTCTGCGACGACGTCTTCATCTACAATCAGGCTATGTCCTACTTCAAGTACGACCAGTGTGGCACCTTCCGCGAGAAGCGTACCGACGTGCCCATCAAGAACGACGGCCTCACCGAGTTCCTCGGCAACCTCGTCGTAACGACCTCAGCCTCCGACCTCGAGACCGGGGCCTACGGCCAACTCGGACAGATGAACGAGAGCGGGCGCGACACAGGTCACTCTGCCATGGCCCTTGGACTGGCCATTGATATGGCCAAGATAGGCTGGAGCCAGGGCGACGACCTCTTCGCCTACATGGACCATCGCCTTGCCGCCGGCATCGAATACATCGCAGCACAGACTCAAAGCGTTGCTGACCTGCCGTGGGTCAACTATCAGTATGGCTCCTCAGGCTATTACTATACTGACTCGCGCGCTTACGTCATGACCGAGCCGGCCCTCGGCGCGCAGATGCGACCTTACTGGGGCTCCGTCATCGGCATCTACGAAGGCGTCAAGGGTGTGCAGATGCCGTTCTCCGAGGCGTCGTACAAGGCCATGGGCATCGACGGCGGCGGCGAGGGCGGCACCAGCGGCGGCTACGACCATCTCGGCTACTCCGTACTCATGAACACCCGCGAGCCGCAGCTATGTCCTGCCGACAAGGTGCCTACCGAACTCACGCCACGCATGGAGTACAGCGGCACTCTCACCGCCAACCTCATCCCCTCGCTCGCGCAGGAGCGCTCGCGCAAGCTCGTCGATGGCAAAGTCATCAGCCACAACGAGCTCGGCGGACTCGTCAACACCTACACAATAAATAATAACACGTGCGTGCCCGCGGGCGAGACTATCCGCCTTATGCCACAGCTGCCTGCAGACGAGGAAGACACCGGCCGCTGGCAGTGGAATACCGGCGAGACCACTCGCGACATCACCGTCCAGACTTCGCGCAGCTATATATACCGCGTCACCTATACCAACTCACGCGGCATCCAAAGTGAGCTCTGCTTCCCGATAGCCGTTGCCGGCGACTGCCAGCCCGACCGCCTCACGCCGCGCATCACCCTTGCCGGTGAGACCACAGAGACGACCACCATGGACGTCCTCTACGGACAGTCGGTCACTCTCGCAGCCATACCCTCTCGTGGTTGGGGTACCTACAAATGGAGCACCGGCGCCACCACTGAGAGCATCACCAAGAGCGTCACTGCCGACGCCCACTACACCGTAGAATTCAAGAACCAGGGCGGAGCCGTCTCCACGCAGACCTTCAGCCTCCACATGCTCGCAGCCAAGCCTTACGTGCAAGTGGGCACCGCAGCCGCAAAGGCCACATCAGAGGTTGCCGTGAAGGCGGGACAGAGCGTGACGCTCGGCCTCACACTGCCCACAGCCGTCAAGGCTGCCAATGTCACCTGGAGCGACGGCACCACGGGAGCTACGCTCACCATTGACGGTCTCCAGACCTCGGGCACCTACACCGCCACCTTCGACCTGCGCGGCACTGAATACGTCGTCACCTTCAACGTCTTTGTCACTCCCGCCGACGTCGCCGCTCTCGAGCCCGGTCGCTATCGCCTGCGCCACGTCCTCTCCGACACCTATTTAACCGCCCACGGCAAGAACCAGCTCGTCACTTTCGAAGCCCTCGATGAGAGCGATGCCAACCAGCTCTGGTGGCTCGAGCGTTCCACGGCCGCGACACCCAAGTATGGCCTCGTAAGCCTTGCCGATGCCGACAGCCTCAGGATCAACACCGCCTCAAAGCTCGTAGCCTCAGCCTATTTCCCGTTCTTCATAGAGCAGGCCGAAGGCTCCGACCGACTGGCCATACACTCTGGCGCCACAGCCTCAGCCATAAAGTATTGGGACACTGCCGCCGACGGCTCCGTCGTCGCCTCGTCCACCATCACTCCCTTCCCTTACCTCCTCATCCCTGCCGGCGACGTCGACGGAATCCAGGGAATTTCGAATGACGAATACAACTCAGTAAATAGTAAATTGATAAAAAGTAAATGTTTCGACCTCGCAGGGCGCCAAATAGTGAATGGTGAATCCTTAAATAGTAAATCGCGCGGCGTTTACATCGTCAACGGACGCAAAATCCTAGTGAAATAATTAAGAGTTCAAGTTTCGGATGTAATTATTTATATCAAGAATTAGAGATTTAGAGAATTGTTCAAAGCAGGCAAACATTGAATTATTAAGAATTGGAGAAAAGTTTTTGCAAAGCAAAAACCTTCTTTTGATTCTTGCTAATTCATAA
>JAFRNY010000050.1 GCA_017429945.1 Bacteroidaceae bacterium | reverse complement strand
TTCATTCTTCACTCTTCACTCTTCACTCTTCATTCTTCACTCTTCATTTTTCATTTTTCATTTCCCATGCTCTCTCCCTTCTCCCGTCCAATATACGTTATGACTAAGCCCGTGGGCTCAGCCTGCAACCTACGTTGCCGCTACTGCTACTACCTCGACAAGCCCCGGCAGGTGATGTCCGATGAACTGCTTGAAGAATTCATCAGACAGTACATCGAGCTGCAGACCACCGACAGCGTGCTCTTCACCTGGCATGGCGGCGAGCCCACACTGCGCGGTCTCGATTTCTATAGGCGTGTGGTCAAGCTGCAGCGCCAATATGCCGGCGGGCGCCATATCGACAACGCCCTGCAGACCAACGGCACGCTCCTCGACGATGACTGGTGCCGCTTCCTGCGCGACGAAGGCTGGCTCGTGGGCATAAGCATCGACGGTCCCGAGCACCTTCACGACGCCTATCGCCGCGATGCTGCCGGCGCGCCCACCCATGCTCAGGTGATGCGGTCCATAGCTAAGCTCAAGCAGTTCGATGTGGAGTGGAACGCCATGGCCACGGTGAACCAGGCCACAGCGCTCGAGCCGGAGGCGTTCTATCACTTTTTCAAGGAGATAGGCTGCCGCTATCTGCAGTTTACGCCCGTCGTGGAGCGCGAAGATGGCGCGGTAGCCCCCTACAGCGTGACGCCAGAGGCCTGGGGCACGTTCCTCTGCACGCTCTTCGACGAATGGGTGCGTAATGATGTCGGCGAGGTGTTTGTACAGATTTTTGACGCTACGTTGGCTGGCTGGATGGGCGTGGAGCCCGGCGTCTGCACCTTGGCCCGCACGTGTGGTCATGCCGCAGCCATCGAGGCCGACGGCTCGGTCTATGCCTGCGACCACTTCGTCTTTCCCGACTATCGCCTAGGCAATATCCGCGAGACGCCGCTGCTCTCGCTGCTGCAGAGCGAGCGTCAGCAGGCCTTCGGAGCATCAAAACGCGATGGACTCTCGCGCCGCTGCCGTCAGTGTCAGTGGCTTTTCGCCTGCCATGGCGAGTGCTTGCGCAATCGGTTTGTCATTGGCGCCGATGGCGACGAACATCAAAACTACTTGTGCGATGGCTATCGCCGTTATTTCGCCTATGTGGCGCCAGCTATGGATTTCATGCGCGGCGAGCTGCTGGCCCAGCGTCCGCCGTCGAATATTATGACTCTATTTCGTCGAGGATTTCGCTTGGGGTGAAACCGTGTGAGGCGGCGTAGCGCATGAGTTTAGCGCGGAGGGCGTAGTCGTCGTCGCCATTGTCGCCGAGCGAGCGCCGTTTTTGCTCGAGTGTGGCGCGCAGGGCCTCCTTATATTCCTCGTCGCTCAAGTCGTCGAGCGCCTCGCGTATGTCGCTGTCTGGCAGCCCTTTCATGCGCAGTGCCTGCTGAATCTTCAGTCGGCCCCAGCGTGCGAAGCGCAGGCGGTCGTGGGCGAAGGCGCGGCAGTAGCGTGCGGTGTTGAGATAGTCCTCGTCGTACAAATGGTCGACGATTTTCTGTATCTCAGAAGAAGGCATGGCGGCCTTCTGCAGCCGCTCGCGCACCTCGCTCTCGCAATGTTCGCTAATGCTGCAAAAAGCCGCCATGCGACTTAAACCTTCGTCATAAGACAAGGCTTTCATGCGTTAATCAGTCAATCTGTCAACTCGTCAACTCGTCAACTTGTAACAACTTGTCAACTTGTAACAACTTGTCCACTCGTCAACTTGTAACAACTCGTCAACTTGTCAACTTGTCAACTCGTCAACTCGTCAACTTGTCAACTTGTCAACTCGTCAACTTGTAACAACTCGTCAACTCGTCAACTTGTCAACTTGTAACAACTCGTCAACTTGTAACAACTCGTCAACTTGTCAACTTGTCCACTCGTTTACTCTTCAGCCGTGAAGTCTTCTTTGCCAACTCCGCAGATGGGGCAAACCCAGTCTTCGGGAAGGTCTTCAAAAGCTGTGCCGGGGGCAATGCCGTTGTCGGGATCGCCCAGTTCGGGGTCATAGACGTAGCCACAAGGGTCGCAAACATACTTCTTCATAGTCGTAGTTCTTTATTGGGTTAATTGATATTGAATTATGCAGCGTTTTGTTGTTCTGCGCAGCAAAGGTAGTTATTTTGGTTGAAAGTAGTGCACGAAGGCGCTACTTTTTTTGTTTTTTGCTTAGGCGAGGATGGCGTCGGCCAGGGCTTCGAGCTGTGCCAGGTCGGCCTCTTTCATGCGGCCGCGCAGCGTCACCACAGGCTCTACGACCTCCACCTGCTTCATGCCTTCGAGCATCGGGCGCATAGTCTTGGCAGCGCTCGGGGCCCACGAACCATTCTCTACGAGGCCCACGCGGCGGCGCTGGTAGGCTTTTATGTCGAGGTGGTGGAGGAAGTCGTACATCGGGGGAAAGACGCCGGCGTCGTAGCTCGAGGCCATGCAAATCATTTTGCCGTAGCGGAAAGCATCCTCGATGGCCTCGCCCAGGTCGTCGCGGCAGAGGTCGTTCACGGCCACCTTCGGGCAGCCCTTAGCCTTGAGAATCTCCACGAGCTTCTCGGCAGCGGCGGCCGTGTTGCCGTGGATGCTGGCATGGGCTACGAAGACGCCCTCGGTCTCTACGTCGTAGGCGCTCCAGATGGTGTAGAGGCGCAGCGCTTCGGCCATCTTTTCGCCTTCGAGCACGGGGCCGTGCAGGGGCAGTATCTTGTCAATGCTGAGTGCGGCGGCCTTCTTCAGGAGCGTGGCCACGGGCGTGCCGTACTTGCCGCATATATTAAAATAGTAGCGGCGAGCCTCGCAGGCCCAGTCGTCGGCATCGGCATCATAGACGCCAAATTTGCCGAATCCATCGGCTGAGAAGAGCAGACGGTCGGCATCGTCGTAGCTGACCATGACCTCGGGCCAGTGCACCATGGGGGCCATGACGAAGTGGAGCGTGTGGTGGCCCAGCGCGAGGGTGTCGCCTTCCTTGACGGTGATGATGCGTGCCTCTTCCAGGCTCTCCCCGCCATGGTTGGAGTCGGTGAGGGGCCAATACTGCGGCATCATCTGCTTGGCCTTGGCTGAGCACACGATCTGCATCTGGGGATAGAGGGCGCACACCTCGGCGATGCCGCTGGCGTGGTCCGGCTCGAGGTGGTGCACGACGAGGTAGTCGGGCTGGCGGCCGTCGAGTGCCGTGGCGAGATTCGCTTTCCACTCGTCCATGGTGCGGCTGTCGCTGGTGTCCATTACGGCCACCTTTTCGTCTATGATGACATACGAGTTGTAGCACATGCCCTCAGGCGTGTGGTATTGGCTTTCAAACAGGTGTTGCGTGGGATCATCTACGCCAATATAGACGACGTCCTTAGTTATTTCTTTCATATATTATTATTTTGGCCCCCTCCGACTCCCCCTAAAGGGGAGAGGGAAAGGTGGCGGTAGAAGTAATTGTCATTCGTCATTCGTCATTCGTCATTTAATTTGCGGGTGCAAAGATATGTAAAAACTTTCATTCACGACGGTTGTAGTAAGTAAAAAAGTTATATAAGTGTGGTCTGATAATAGAATTTAAGTTAAAAGATAGGGCGCGGAGGTGCGGTTGTCGGACTTTTGATGTACTTTTGTCGCGGTTTTCAAAGCGGTTTGCTATAGTTTCATGACTCTTAAGACATTCCTTCTCAGCACTGGCCTTTGGCTTGCAGCCTGCGTTCGTGTTGCGGCGCAGGGCGCAATACCTGTAGAGGAAGACTTCGAGTACGATGGCATCAAAGAGATGCCGTCGCTCATCAATCTGCAGTTCTATCGCTCGAAACGCCCCGTGATCATCGACGGCGAGCCCGTGTGGGACTATCTCATGCCCGAACTGCCAGTGTATAAACCCATGAAGTTCAAGAGCGAGCGCGAGCGCCAGCAGTACAATCGTCTGGTGAACAACATCAAGCGCGTGCTGCCACTGGCGCGTAAAGCCAATATGATGCTCACCGAGACCTTCGAGGTGCTTGAGACTCTGCCTACGAAGGAAGCCAAAGATGCCCACATCAAAGCCGTGGAGCGCGATATCAAGGCGCAATATACGCCCGAGATGAAGAAGCTGACCTACTCACAGGGCAAGCTCCTCATAAAACTCGTCGACCGCGAGTGCAACCAGCAGGCCTTCGAGATCGTGCAGGCCTTCCTCGGCCCCGCACGCGCCGCCTTCTATCAAGTCTTCGCCTGGACTTTCCACGCCAGCCTCAAGAAAGAGTACGACCCTAATGGCGACGACCGCCTCATAGAGCGCATCGTGCGCCAGATAGAGACGGGGCAGCTGTAGACCCCCTCCCCGCTCCCCCCTTAGGGGGAGAGTTAATACCATCAAGAAGTAGTTTCTTCGCGCAAGTGTCGAGCGCCCTCGACAAAGATCTACGCTCGAGCTCTGCTCGCTTCTTGAAGTATCAAGCGTCACCTTTTGGGATGCCGAGCGGACCCTTCAAGAATGACCAATGACAAATGGCGAATGAGAAGTGAAATCTCCTCACCACCATAAACTTCATCCTGCCGTGGGTTGAGTTGCCGGCGGTCCGTCCGCCGGCCCTCCATCCTCATTCACGCTTCCACTTTCAACTACGGCCGTAGGCCGTGAATAATAATGACCGCGTTCCTTGCTTTACTTGAATCATGGGGCTACTGGGGCATGCTCGTGGCGGCCTTCATAGCCGGCAGCGTCTTCCCCTTCTCGAGCGAGGCCGTGCTGACGGCCCTGCAGCTGGCCGGCCTCGAGCCCGTGCGCCTCTTCGCCTTCGCCACCGTTGGCAACACGGCCGGCTCGATGTTCAACTACGCCATCGGCTCGCTCGGCCGCATGGAGTGGATCGAGCGCTACCTCCATGTGCCGGCCGCTAAAGTCGAGCGCACAGCACGCTGGATGCAGCGCTACGGAGCATGGATCGGACTGCTCTGCTTCCTGCCCATCATAGGCAGCGTCATAGCCGTCACCCTCGGCTTCACGCGCGCCAACCCCTGGCTCTCGCTCCTCACCATAGCCGTAGGCAAAGCCGCACGCTACGCCATAGTGATCTTTGCCGTCAGCCTGTTCTGAGCCGAGCCCGATCTTCAATTACCAATTATCGTTGGCTGTTTCGCCTTCGATCTTCAATTACCGTCGTGTGTGGCGCTCAGCGCCCCTCTTCAATCTTCAGACCTATGAAACCGCAACTGGCTTACATCGTTTTCCTGTTCCTGCTGACATCCTCCTTGGCAGCAGGCATCGACAGCATGCTGCGCGCCGAACGGCGGGCACAGCAGAGCGTAGACCTAGCTCTGGCCATGACACTCCGCGAGTGCGAACCCGACCGCATCGATGCCGACACCATCCGCGTCTATCGCAGCCATATCGCCCTCGAGGCCCTGCGCGACACAGCCTACCTCTCGCTCATCGTGGCCGACGACAGCCGTCGCAGCGCCGCACTGCGCGCCAACACAGGCCTCACGCTACGCCGCCTCTGGCAGCTCTCCGACCAGCGCGCCTCAGGCCTCCTGGCAGCCCTCGCAAGCCTATGGCTCGCCGCCAGCCTCATCATCATACGGCGCCAACGCCCCCTGCTGGCACTGGCAGCCCCGGCGCCCGCAGGCCTCGACCAACTGACATACGACGCCCTCACACACCGCTTCGTCGTCAGCGGCCGTGAACTCAACCTCACTCCCATGCAGCACGACCTGCTGCAACTTTTCATCCAGGCTCCCGACCACCGGTTGCCGCAGCACGTCATCTGCGAGCGCCTCTGGCCCAAGAAGCCCGACGCATCTGCCACACTCTACACTCTGGTTCGACGCCTCAAGCAGACCCTCGCAGAATCTACAGACCTCTATGTAGAATGCGACCGCGGCCAAGCCTACCGCCTGACGTCAGCAGACTCTCAGGTGACCCGCCCGTAAGCTTCACCACATACGCCCTATCGCATCGGCTCGTTCACCCGCATGCATCCTTCCACACTCCCTGTCGCTTTTTGAAAAGTTTTTCAAAAAAGGGTTCATCCTACATTGTAAGTCGTTGATTCTCAGTGAGGCCTCATTTCCTGATGACATGTGCGGTAGAAATAAAACAAAAAATTTTGTTTCGTTTCTACCGCACATGTCATTCGTGAAGTCATCCCGCAGGCCGGCGCTTGTTCCCGAAGTCTTAAGGGTTTCGTGCAAAACTCTTAAGAGTTTAGGCGAAAAGTCTTTAGAGTTTTGGCCGAAAGTCTTGGGAGTGTGGAGCGACCCGCCCGGCCGCATCACGCCACGCGCCCTATCGCATCGGCCCACACGCCCAGTTGCATCGGCCTATTCGCCCTATTGCATCTGCCCACACGCCCTATTGTATCTGTCCACACACCCTATTGTATCTGCCCACACACCCAGTTGCATCCACGCTCTCCGGCTCCTTCAAAGTGAGAGGGATTAGGTTTGGAGTAAGTAACTCTCATTCTTCACTCTTCACTCTGCACTCTTCACTCTTCATTAATGCTCCCTGTCGTCTCCGCCCACGTGCCCTATCACTATTGCGGGGCAAAGGTACAACGGAACTACAACTGCTACAACGTGTATTTCAATGAATGCTTACTATTTTGTCAGACACTTCTCAAGAAAAGTTGAAATTCACCGTCACCTTCACTTTTCCTTGCAACGCTTTGAACGATAACATCTTATAGTCAGTGTAGGTGAAATTTCACCTACACTCACATTCAACTGGCCGAATCGAGGTAAAACAACTTGTTTTACTTCGATTTAACCGGTCGTATAGCCCAACACTCCCGGCCGTTTACGCCTGTATGACCGTATGATAGTGAAAACAGTGTAGGTGAAAATTCACCTACACTGCTATTAACGCACTAATCTATCGAGAGTTACGAGCAAAAGTGACGGTGAAGGTGAAAAATAAAAAATCTGTAGAAAGAAATCTGGGTGAAGAGACAATAGGCTGGGTCATATCTTCTCGCACCGTAGTCATACCAATCGAGTCCATGCACGCGGTCAAGTTCCTTCTTCAAGTGTGAAGCGTCGCAGAGCGCCGAGCGGCCATTATATTTAGACCTATAGCTCATTTTGCAGGCTGAAATCTTTCAAAATGCCTTTATATACAGGCGTTTTCAGAACTCAAGGTACCTTGCGGTTTGAAAATTTGTTACATCTGTATAATGCACATATAAGCCCTATAGTCTAAAAAACTGTCTCGTCGGGGGCTACTCGCCCCCTTGGCGACGCCGTTCCCCTCGGTGTTTTTCATAGTTTTTTTTACAAAATAGTATATTTCAGCCTGCAAAATGAGCTATACGCCAAATTATACATAAGCAGGTTATTTCCTGCAAAGGTACAAAAACAAGACCGTTCGCCCTTAAAATCTCTGCAACAAACTATATTTCAATCATTTCAAAGAACGCTTGGCGATTTTTAGTGGACAGCAATGCAATCTCCTAATTAAGGCTTTCCTGGATGGGAACTGCTTGACAGAGCCAAAGATAATTACAGCATCATATCCGCCTGTTCGAGCCTTCTCCTTTTCATCGAATATGTAGAATTGCGTCAATGGAGCTATTTCATTTGGATAAAATTTCTTAATACTATTGCATTCCGAGAAAAAACGTTGTTTATTAGTTCGCGCTCCACCGCCAGAACCTGTATAAAAGGCAACTTTCTTAGATGTAAAATCATACTTTACTCCATGCTTTGAGGCAATAATGTTCAGCCAAACAGCTTCTTCGGAATCTATTGAATCACATGATGTATGCCTATTAGATTGTGAATAAGAATAAACGAATGACATCAGAAAAACAAATAGAATAACATACTTTTTCATAATCATTAATTTAGTATTTAATAAAATAACTAATAGTCCATGGTCTGACACCATTACTCCATAAATACATCTGAGCATTCAATAGATAAGGATGTATTCCAATGTTGAAAATACCAGATAGATTTAAAGCATTAGAGGTATGTGTCACACAACTGCTAATTTCAACTGAGTAATGAAATTTCCCGGCCGCAACTCGCGAATTTATATGATTTGCATACTTGTTAATTGTACCCCTATTAACTCGTAGTGTATTTCTCCAAATCAGTTCACTTGGTCGAGAATGGGTATCCCAACTATTTATTCCTTTTTTCCAATGCCACGACCTATAACAATCATTTAAATCTGGTCCTACAGAAATAATACCGTTAGGGTCTGGCGTACATTCCCATGGCATATTATCTCTAAAAGGTTTAGTAGGAATTCCCGTTTCAGTTCCAGCCTCGACCAATGAAGAATGACCTGATCCATTGGAATGTTCTGTAACAAGATCCACATCCTGAGGATTCAATCCCATTAACATATCACTCACATTAGCTAACGCCCCCAGCCCATACATCCAATTATCGAGTTTTGAGTTTCCTTTTTTACCAAGATATCCCAATTTACTATTGGTGAAATCGTATGAGACCGCGCCGGCACTGATTGTGATAGGGGCTTGCCCCAAGGTATACGCATGTGTACCAATAGTGTTTATAGCTGATGCAGTTAAAATGCCAAGCGTATTAGCCCCTGCGATTCCCGATGTAGAAACAGCCGCACCAGCATATGCGCTTGCTGCACCTACTAAGGCTCCGCAATACATATAACCCCAAGTTTGCACAGAACTATAGTCCCATTTTAAAGGATTATAGTTACCATTAGCTGTAACACCTCCGAAATATGCCCCAACGATAGCTGCAGCTGCTGCAACCCACCAAAACTCACCATTCTCATCTACATATTTCAGCGGGTTATTCAAGCAATATGAATATCTGTTAAAACTCTGCGTATTATCCGGCTGCTGCACGTATGGGTCTGGTGAGAGGAAGCGGCTGAGGGCGGGGTCGTAGAGGCGGGCGTTCATATTGATAAGCCCGAACTGCGGCAGGTGCTCATGACCGCAATAGCCGCGATAGGCGGAACTGTAAGTGTTCAGGGCCGAGGGGTTGTAGATTGTGTGTGTCTGCGGGTTGCGCGGACGCCCCCAGGCATCATAACTGTAGTCGTTGTGCCAGAAACCTGTGGAGTCTACAATACTTACGATACTGCCTTGATAGTCGCGGACGAGGTGGCTGATATATGAACTCCCGTCGTCATACTTTTGCAAAAGTATGGGCGCATCGTAGTATCCGCCGGCGAGATATAAGTCTTCCTCTGTCTGGTTGACAGACGTGCCGACGATATAGTCGTAGCAGCTGCCGAGGCTGTAGCGCGTCTCGAGAATAGTGTCGTTCTGCGCTACTTCCTGCTTCACGCGGTCAAGGTCACTGTCATAGGTGAAATCTAATGTGTATGGGCCTTCTGCGATTTCTCTTGGACGGCGGAAAGAGTAATAAGCGATGTCCTGGGTGCTACGGAAGAGAACGCTGTCACGTGGATGTACACGGCTTACGGCATAAGGTTTCTGAGCGTTGTTATAGATTAAAGAGCCTACGTCGGACTTATGTCTGACGTTGCCTTTCTCGTCGTAGAGGAGTATAGCGTAGTTGTGTTTATTCAGACGGCCTAACGAGTCATAGACGAAATGGTCGGTCAGGTTTCTTCTGTTATCTGTCCTTGACAGGAGGTTTGAAGTTGTCGCATCGAATGAATAGGACTCATCATATATGGTGCTTGACGGTCCGGAGGCTGTTCGTCCTGTTGGAAGTCCGAAAGGTGTGTAGCTGTATGTACGCGTGAGGTTGAGCGTGGTCACCCCAGTAGGTAATCCGAGCATATTCTCACTAGTCAGCTGGAACACGGGCAGAGTTCCGTTCTTCGAGATAGATGAGAGGGTCCCATAGGTGTAGCCGTAGTTCTCAGTGGCGAGATGCCCCCTATGCGAAGAGTATGAGATGGATGCGATGTTATTGTCCGCATAGCTGTAATCTTTCTGCAGCCATACGCTGTCCACGCTCTCTTTCCATGAGTTCAGACGCCCGAAGTTATCGTAGGTCATTAACCGCGATACTCCATTCGTTGAACTGACCGACATCAGGTCTCCGAAAGCATTATAGCTGCGGGTGACGGCCATTTCGGGATAAGAGGTCGTAATGAGACGATTGTATTGGTCGTAAGTGTAGGTCGTCGTCTGCCCGTTTGCATTTGTCTCGGAGGCTGTGTTGCCTGCAGCATCATAAGTATATGAAGTGGTTCCCGCACTCGGGTCGCTGATGGCTGTGCGGCGGCGGTACTGGTCGTAGGTAAAAGTTGTAGAGATATCCCCCGGAGCTGTTATGCTGACAGGCTGACCATCTGGTGCGATGTCGTATGTGATCGTTCCGGCCGGATCCGTAACCTCTTCAAGGTTTCCAAGCACATCGTATGTTCGGGTTGTGGAAATATTATCTTCAATGGTAGTAGTGCTCAGGCCATCGTAATTATATGTGGTAATACGCCCGGAAGCCTCAGTTACGGATGTGGTGCGGTCATAGTTGTCATAAGAGTAGGTCGTCCACAGCGGGAAATAACCCTTATATGGAAGTGATACCTTGAGCAGTCTGCCATATTCATCGTACTGCTTGTCTATTTTGTTGTATGCGCCATTGAAGCGTCTGGTCCTTAATCTGACTTCACGCCCGATAGCATCATAATAGGTCTGAGTCTTAGGCCTGCCCGTTTCTTCTGTAGTAACTGCGTATAGTGCCCCATCGACATCATTGACCCATTCGCGCGTAGTTGTCTTTATTGTACTGTCAGGCCTTACGACAGAAGCCTCACGTCCGAAAGCATCGTAAGTGTAATAAGTGTGATTACCTCTTTCATCATATACATCATTTATTCGCCCAAAGCTATCGTAATAGAATCGCCTCGTATGGCCAAGAGGATCGGTCTCCTTGTATTTGCGTCCGTATACATCATATTGATAGCTTGTCTGCATTGGATTGTCAGACGTATAGCTACTCACAGATTCTGAGGTGACGGCGCCATAGCTGTCATAGGAAAAAGTGGACGTTTCCACTAGGTTCCCGTTTATCCTTTTCTGTGAAATGATTGGCTGACGCTTTTCAGATGCTATAAAATAGGTACCTTCGACATAAGGATTTGCGGAACCTTTGCTTATTGAGGTGATTTGACTGGTCTGATAGCCCAAATGAAACCCTATCCCGATATTGTTGTTTGAAGAATAGGCGTATGATTTTGAAACAAGGATGTCTGGATGCGATGGGAAAGTAGTAGTTAGGAGTGTCGGATATCCGTGTGCGTTATAGGTATATGTCGTGTTAGAGCTGACTCCTGTCAGGCTGTCTGTTTCGACTTTTGAAGTGAGTAATACCTTCGTAATCTTGTCTGCTGCTACATTGACGTCATATTGGTAGGCGGAGTGGCCGTTGGGCGTAATTGATACAATAGGGACGCCCATGCGGATTGGGTCAAAGGTGTGTATGGAGGTCTGTCCGCGAAAATTGCTTTGGACAAGGGCGTCAAAGCCTCGGAATCCTAAGCCTTGGCGATGGCAGAATGCGTTGCCATATCCATATTTTGTGTAGCTTATGCGTGAATTATCCTTATACAATTCGCTTCGGGCAAGGACAATAAAGGGCTCTTTAAGCTTGATGTATGGGAATGCGACATTGTCCGAGAGGCCCTCTGCATCCGTTGGCAGAGGCTCCCACTCATCGGTAAGCCTCTTGTACTCATGCAATTCAAATACCCCATGACTATTCTTCATGCCAACCATCATCGTCGCTATTGAATACTCATGTGTGCATTTATAGCTTGTGACAATGTTATCCTTAATCGCAAGAAAATATGGCCGTGAGTTCCTGGAGGATAGGTATATAGGTATGAGTTTGGCTGGCTGATCATTGTAATATGACCCTCCTATATTGGATTCAATTGGAGAATTTCCAAAGAAAAAAATGGTAGCAAAACCGACATTGCCGTACCGGGTTATGTCAGTTCTGCCATCGCCGTTGATGTCTTGTGCCAACATTCCGTACCCGGGCTGGTCAAGTTTCCTTACATATCCGACGTCATGGCTTTTGAACCATCCGTTGCCAGTAGAATAAAACATTTGGCTATGTGTATCTTCCGAGGCATTGGCTGGTGCAGTGACGAAAACATCGGTAAGGCCGTCTCCGTTAAAATCTCCGACAAGCGTATTACGGTCTGCAAGCTGGGATTTCAGTAATCCGTAGTTTGTATACACAAGCGACGAGGTCAGCCCGCTTGTAGTACTGGTAAACGTATATACCTTCGTAAGAGATTGACCGATATGGCATAAATCACTTTTTCCGTCGCCGTCATAGTCTATGACAAGAAGTCTGTCAGTAGAGTTCTCAATGGATTGTGCATCTGTTTCCCATTCGCCGGAGAAATGAAGTTCATACTCATCAAGTAGTGGCGTATTGTATAGTATCTGGTTTGTTGTCAGGTTAAAGATGTGGCATGAGGTGGGGTAGTATGAACTGCCTCCCGCCGGATGTCCGCCCATGACTAATACTTCCATTTTTCCATCGCCGTCAAAATCGCCTACATGGAAGGTCTTGGGGCTTACACTCTTGTAGTCGCCAGGGGCGGAATATAAAGGGCCGACATCATAGCTGCGTGTATATAGGTGCGTATAGTCCCCCCTGTCAGCCATAGAATATACATCGAAGAAAAGATAGTCACGGCCGATGTGCTGCAGGTTCCTGACTTTAATAATACTCTCCTGCCCAGTCCCGTTAAGATCTGCGCAAAGTATTTCTACAAAGCCTGTGTCCGTAGTAATAGTGTCAAAGTGAGCTGTGTCACAATCTAGGTCCGTATATAAAAATATACATTCTGAACCACTGTACTTATTGCGGTAAATATGTTTGTCGGATACTTTCTTGTCATAATATGACGGCATTGTAGGATAGACAATAAGCCCATCCCTATTGCCTTGATAATCGAAACGCCCGACCATTGCAGTAACACTGCTGAGCGTAGGCATAGGACAAAATCTTGGCAGACGAGTATGATGGGTAATATATTCATCACCGATTTTATATGTATTATAGTAGAAATACAAAGGGTTAAGTGATGCCCCATCTGCGGTGTAGTCTATCTGAGTCAAATGTGACCTGCTCGCAGAGCCTATGTGAGTTAAATCGTAAGTCCCCAGTATTGTATTACCTCGTTTACAGATGATTTGCTTTAGCAGACGATCCTCTAAGATCTCCACTCCGGCACAGTATGTAAGAATATTATCAGGGCGATATGTATCATAGATAAAATCTATACTACCGCCTGTATACATAATCTTAGAGATGGAATAATGATTTCCATGAAAAACATAAAAGTATTGTATCTCGTTATCCCACAAATCCGTAAGAGACATCTGAGGATAGGAGATGGAATTGTAGATATTATTTGTATAGCCACAGATTCCATGATTCCCATCTGGATAGAAGACCTCGAAGTAACTCATGACATCACCAGAGGTGTGCCCTTTAACCATTACATTTCCTGTCTCGCTCTGATATAGAATATAGTCTTCAGACTCACTTTTCTTAATAAGTCTCGTCCCGTTAATGGCGAACGCATCGGAATTATTCATGCGTATACCCTCTGTCTTGCCATCGTAGTATACACTCTTCCCTATTCTGGTTATTTCTGTAAGCCCTGAAACAATCCAGCCAACGCCAACGCTGGAGTTTCCTCGCTGGCTGTTATACGAGAGTGATATATTGGGAGTAAAATCATGTCTGCCTGGATAGACTTTTATTGGAACATCGTAGGTCTTTGCACCTGAAGGGGATGTGCCTGAGATTATATCAATCTCCCCAACGTCAAGGGAGTCGATTATAATGCAATACGGATAGACATTAGGGTTTACTATCGGCGATTCTGAAGACGCCCCCCGTGTGATAGGGCTATTAGCAACTTCTTCGACAGGACATGTCGAAGCGTCAACTACGTGTAACCTTGGATAATTAGTGTTTATTAAAGAATCTTCCAGATGGTCATATTCATCAGAGTCTAATGAATCTGACAGTTGGGTGCCATCCAAGGAGGAAAACGCATAAAGATAATGCTTGCTTGGTATAAATACGAACAAGAAGCATATGATTAGAGACAGGATTTTTTTCATGACGCCATCGATTAAAGGCTATTTTTTAATGATTTTCCACGTTGATTCCTCTTTACCAATGGCTATGCGAAGGAAATAGATTCCATCCGGTTGACTGCTGATATCCAAAGAAGCTGTAGCCGATGTAGTATGGGTGGAGGTAATCTGAGAGCCTGCACTGTTAAAGATGCGCAGAGTACAATTCTCCCCATCACCGAGATTGAGGGCTTCGACTTTCAGCATACCGGATGTGGGATTGGGATAAATGCGGACTTGTTTCTTGGAAAGCATCTCTGAGTAAACCTCCTCGCGCTCCTCTTGAGTGTTTACTGCAGGAGCACTATTCCGGTTCATCACAATCTCGCGCTTAATACGGTTCCCTGCTGCATCGTAAGTATAACTAACATTCTGAGCTGTGGCTGTAGTTGCGACTACAGCCATTAATAATGGAATAAGTATGTTTCTTAGGTTTTTCATCGTTTGTCCGTTGCAAAGTTAGTTAATATTTCGATTTGGCATTTAAATAATTCAAGAATTTTTCAGAACTTAAATTAAACCGCCCACTCCATCGGCTCCTTTGAATCGATGGAATGGGCGTTTTTGGGGGAATTAAAAATCTATTGTTGTGTAGAAACAAATATCCCCACAGATGATTTGCAGCAGGTAAGTGCCACTTAAATATGATGGGAGATTAAGGCTGGCGCAGGAGTTGGGGATGGTTGTAGAGTATACTTCCTCGCCATCAGCATCCAATAATCGCAACGCGCAACCATCACATGGCGTTGTGAAATACAAGGTGTAGCCCTCGATGCTGATAGTCGGGA
>JAFRNY010000049.1 GCA_017429945.1 Bacteroidaceae bacterium | reverse complement strand
TTTTCATTTGGTACTATGGTACTATGGTACTTTACATTATTTCACACTTCATTCTCCATTTTTCAATTTTCGATTTGGTACTATGGTACTATGGTACTTTACATTTTCATTTTTCATTTTCGTTTGGTATCATATCTTCATTCTGAACTTTTTCTGAAATAAAACACGCAAATACTTGTTGCATACAATATTATTTTGTAACTTTGCAGCGTTAAAGAGAACTAGAAAACCATACATACTATGAAACGACTGATTCTAATACTTATCTCGTTGATAAACATCAGCATAGCCTCAAGTGCAGCACCCGCCCGTAAGCAGCTTTTTGACGCTGATTGGCAGTTTGCCCTCGAGGGTAGCACGGCATGGACAGAAGTGACGCTGCCCCACGACTGGAGCATCTGCGGAGCATTCGACCGCGAGGCCCCGGCCGGCAACGACGGCGGCTACCTGCCTACGGGCAAAGGGCGCTATCGCAAGACCTTCGCCCTGGGCAAGGAGTATGCAGGCAAGCGCCTGAGACTCTATTTCGAAGGCGTGTATATGAATGCCGAGGTCTATGTCAACGATTCGCTCTCAGGCGGCCATCCTTACGGCTACTCGTCGTTCTATGTTGACATCACTCCATACGTCCGCCCGGGCTCCAACACCGTGGAGGTTGCCGTAGACAACTCGCAGCAGCGAAACTGCCGGTGGTACACAGGCTCGGGCATCTACCGCCACGTGTGGCTCTACACCACACCGCAGGCTTACATCGACGAGTGGAGCGTAAGCGTCGACACCTCCGACCCACACAACATTAGTCTGAAGGCTGAGCTGGTGAAAGCCGACGGCAGCCGCGAGCCCATAGAACGCAACGTTCGCGTAGAGGCGCCGCGCCTGTGGTCGCCTTCCGACCCCTATCTCTACCACACCACAATCGAGGCTGCAGGCGACTGCATCGACGTGACCTATGGCATCCGCACAATAGAATATTCCGCCGAGCGAGGGTTCCAGCTCAACGGCAAGCCGATGCTGCTCAACGGAGGATGCGTCCACCACGACAACGGCATCCTCGGCGCAGCTGCCTTCGATGCTGCAGAACGCCGCAAGGTGCAACTGATGAAAGAGGCGGGGTTCAATGCCGTGCGAACCTCTCACAACCCGCCATCGGAAGCCTTCCTGCGCGCTTGCGACGAGCTCGGAATGCTCGTCATAGACGAAGCCTTCGACGGATGGCGCGATGCCAAGCTCGCCCACGACTACCACGAACTCATCGACCGCTGGTGGCGTGATGACCTCAGTGCCATGGTCATGCGCGACCGCTGCCACCCTAGCATCTTCTGTTGGAGCATCGGCAACGAGGTGATTGAGCGCAAGAAAATCGAAGTGGTCACCACGGCACACCGCATGGCACAGCTCTGCCGCCAGCTCGATCCCACTCGCCCTGTCACCTCGGCGCTCTGTGCCTGGGATCAAGATTGGGAGATCTACGACCCGCTGGCCGCCGAACTCGATATCACGGGCTACAACTACATGATTTTCAAGTCGGAGAGCGACCATCAGCGAGTGCCCTCGCGCGTAATGATGCAGACTGAGAGCTATCCATGCGATGCCTGGAACAACTACTGCAAAGTGGCCGCAGAACCTTATGTCATCGGCGATTTCGTGTGGACGGCCATTGACTATCGCGGCGAGTCGGGCATCGGACGGTGGTACTACGAGGGCGAAGTCGACAACGAGCATTGGGTGCATCCACTGTTCCCCTGGCACGGAGCACATTGCGGCGACATCGACTTCACGGGCTACCGCAAACCCATCAACCACTACCGCTCAATGCTCTGGAATGCCGACGGTGAGCAGCTCTACATGGCTGTGCGCGAGCCCGACGGCTACCATGGCAAGGTGAAGACGACAAACTGGGGCACGTGGCCAACGTTTGAAAGTTGGAGCTGGCCAGGGCACGAAGGCAAGGACATCGAAGTCGAGGTGAG
Organism: Bacteroidaceae bacterium; assembly: GCA_017429945.1. Classification (GTDB taxonomy): domain Bacteria; phylum Bacteroidota; class Bacteroidia; order Bacteroidales; family Bacteroidaceae; genus Physcousia. The sequence continues at coordinate 12,439 of JAFRNY010000049.1, read as the reverse complement.
TTCGCGCTATCCCAGCGTGCGACTCTATCTCAACGATAAGCTCGTCGGCGAGAAGCAGACAGAGCGCTGTCAAGCCATTTTCACTCAGCCTTACCAGCCTGGCACCCTGCGCGCCGAAGGCGTTAAGGACGGGCAGGCGCGTGAGTCTGTCACTCTGCAGACAGCAGGTGATGCCGCCACCATTCGCCTCACGGCCGACCGCAAGACATTGAGAGCCGACGGACAGGATCTTGCCTTCGTCACCGTAGAATTGCTTGATGCTGCAGGACGCCCCAATCCTAATGCCGACAACCTCCTCACGGCGTCAGTCGCCGGGCCGGCTTCGTTGGCAGCTTTCGGCAACGCCGACATTAAGGACCTCGACCCCGTCATCGACCCGAACCACCACGTGTGGAAAGGGCGTGCTCTGGTGGTCCTGCGCACCACATCGAAGAGTGGCTCCGTCAAGCTCAGTGTCCGTGGGGCAGGTCTCAAGACAGCCTCTTTGACGCTACGCAGCTCAAAACCTTAATTTTCTTGCCTTTTCCGCTTGCCATTCCAATAAAAATGACTACTTTTGCGCCCGCAAAAGAAATATGGCAAGCACTAAGGACCTACTTTTACTACGCATACGCGAGCACGGAAAACTCTCTACGGCCGAGCAACTGAAGCTGACTGTGCTGCTTTCCGTGCCTGCGATTCTTGCGCAGGTCTCCAGCATCCTCATGTTCTACATCGACGATGCCATGGTAGGGTCGCTCGGTGCGCAGGCATCAGCAAGCATTGGCATCATTGCTACGACGACGTGGCTCTTCTGGAGCATAATATCGTGCGCCGCTACAGGCTTTTCCGTGCAGGTGGCACATCGCGTCGGAGCTAACGACATCGACGGCTCGCGCAGCGTGTTTCGTCAGAGTCTTATTGCATCGCTGGCGCTCGCCGTGGTAACGATGATTGTGGGCATGAGCATCGCGGGCCCGCTGCCTCACTGGCTCGGGGGAGAGGATGCCATCTGCCCCGATGCGTCAACATATTTCTTCATCTTCACTTTCGGAGCTCCGCTGTCCATGGCGAACATGCTTGCGTCGGCTATGCTCCGATGTGCTGGCAACATCAAGGTGCCATCGTTGGCTAATGTGGTCATGTGCATCATGGATGTTGTGTTCAACTTCTTCCTCATCTTCCCATCGCGCACAATCGCTGTTGCCAGTCTCCACATATTCGTGCCAGGCGCCGGACTTGGAGTGGCTGGGGCGGCTATAGGTACACTGACGGCTGAAGCTGTCACGGCGGCTTATCTCATGTGGTATGCTGCTTATAGGTGCCCTGAGCTCAGACTCGCTGGCGAGAACGGCTCTTTCTTGCCGGAGCGCAAGACGCTCGCTCAGGCTGCTGACATCGCAGGGCCGATCTTCCTTCAGCGCGTGCTGATGAACGTGGCACAGATTGTCACGACTATCATCGTAGCCCCGCTCGGGGCAATAGCTATTGCCGCTAATGCGTTGGGCATAACGGCGGAAAGCCTCTGCTACATGCCTGGCTACGGCATCGGTGAAGCAGCAACGACACTCGTAGGGCAAAGCTATGGAGCACGCCGCTATCGTCTCACCGACCGCTTCGCATGGATGACCACTCTGCTCGGAATTGCAGTCATGACGCTCATGGGCGTCGTCATGTACGTTGCAGCGCCACTCATGATGGCATCGCTCACCCCAGACGAAGCCGTGCGGCAGCTTGGCACAGAATGCCTGCGCATCGAAGCGTGGGCTGAACCAGGATTCGCAGCAAGCATCGTAGCCATGAGTTGTTTCGTGGGGACTGGCGACACACGCAAACCATCGATAATGAACCTCGCATCGATGTGGGCAGTCAGAGTCACACTGGCAGCTTTGCTTGCGCCACGCTACGGGCTGCAGGGCGTATGGCTTGGTATGGCTATCGAACTGACATTCAGAGGACTCATCTTCCTTATCAGACTTAAATGGGGACGATGGATGAAGATTGGAACATTGAACTTGGAACATTGAACTTGGAACATTGAACTTGGAACATTGAACTTTGAACATTGAACATTGAACATTGAACTTTGAACATTGAACATTGAATATTGAACATTGAACATTGCGCTCGAGTTTGCTCGCTTATTGAAGTGTCAAGCGTCGCCATGCGGGATGCCGAGCGCGCTCTGAGAAGAATGTTGAACATTTATATATTGAAAGGTTGATTTACTAAACTGCTGTAAGATATTGAAGATATAATATTTATCAGTTATGGAACTCATTAAAGACAAGACTTTCGGAGGCGAACGACCGCTCTTCGCCATCCATGACACACGACTCGAGAATGTTACCATCACCGAGGGAGAAAGCGGAATCAAATGCTGTCAGCGCCTCGAAGCTGACCGTTGCCGTTTCATAGGGAAATACCCCTGGTGGCACGTCGACGGCTCGCTCATCACTAACTGCTATTTCGAGGTCGGCTCGCGATCGGCTATCTGGTACAGCAACGATATGATCATGCGCGACTCCGTAATCGATGCACCAAAATTCTTCCGAGAGATGGACGGTCTCACCCTTGAGAACGTGCAGTTTGCCGATGCCGACGAGACGTTCTGGAAGGTGAAAAACCTCAAAGTGCGCAACGTCACACTCCATGAAGGCACATACCCCTTCATGTTCTGCGAAAACGTCGATGTCGACGGACTCAAGAGCGACTCAAAATACGTCTTCCAATACGTCAAAAACGCTGTCATACGCAACGCCCACATCGTAACTAAGGACGCCTTCTGGGAGACTGAAAACGTCACCATCTACGACTCGCACCTCGATGGCGAATACCTCGGATGGCACTCCAAGAACCTACGGCTCGTGCGCTGCCACATTGCTGGCGAACAACCACTGTGCTACATCGACGGGCTCACACTCGAGGATTGCACCATTGATGCCCTCTCAGACCGTGCTTTCGAGGATAGCTCCAACATCAACGCGGAAATCCGAGGCGCTGTCACTGAAATCAAGAACCCCATCAGCGGGCGAATCGTTGCAGACGCCGTTGGCAAAATAACTCTCGACGAGCACCTCAAACAGCCCGGCAACTGCGAGATCATCATTCGCAAATAGCCCCCTCATCCGTCCAGTATATCGCCGTATCACAGCGTCAAAGTTGAGTGTGTCGCTGTATCACAGCGACTAAAAAAACCTCCCCCTATGACCTACGATTTCAACACAATCATCCCCCGTCGCGGCACTAACTGCGTCAAGTGGGACGAAGCTGCAGAAGGCGAACTGCCTCTTTGGGTCGCCGACATGGATTTCGAGACAGCTCCATGCGTCAAGCAAGCTGTAATACAGCGAGCCAACCATGGCGTCTATGCCTACAACCTCATCCCCGATGCTTTCTACGATGCAATAACATGGTGGAACAGCCATCGCCACGCCTGGGCGCCACGTCGTGAGTGGATGCTTTATACCAGTGGGGTAGTGCCTGCTTTCTCGGCTATCATCCAGGCTCTCGTTCGCCCAGATGAGAAGGTTATCTTCTTCACTCCGGCATACAACTGCTTTTTCTCAAGCGTGCGAAACAACGGTAGTCAGGCTGTAGAATTTCCACTCACATGGCATCCTGCAGACGAACGCTACACAATTGACTTCGAGGAACTCGAGCGCGTCATAGCCGCAGAACGTCCTCGGCTATTCCTTTTCTGCAACCCACACAATCCCACAGGGCGCGTCTGGACGCGTGAGGAACTGATCCATGTGGCCAACCTTTGCGCGCGCTACTCCGTAATCCTCCTTTCCGATGAAATACATTGCGAGTTCATCGACCCGCAGCTCGGCAGGAAATTCCTCCCCTTCGCGCCAATTGCTGAAGAAGCTGGATGCCAATGGGTTGTGGCGAATGCTCCAAATAAAGCCTTTAACACTGCAGGGCTTATGGCAGCCTACATCATAACGCCTTTTGATGACCTGCGGCAGCGCATCGACCGTCGAATCAACATCAATGAAATCTGTGACATCAACTGTTTCAGCTTTGTTGCACTGCAGGCGGCCTACACACCCGAGGGCGAAGAATGGCTCGACCAACTCGTTGCCTACATCTACGACAACTACCGTCTATTCCGATCGATGATGAAAGAGGCTTTTCCCAACCTGCCGATAGCCCACCTCGAGGGAACATACCTCGCCTGGATGGACGTCACAGCCTTCGCAAAGACTTCCGACGAAATCTCCGACTATCTGCGCAAAAACAACCGGGTGTGGATTAACGGAGGCGAGATGTACGGTCAGCAAGGTTTTATGCGAATCAACCTCGCAACGCAACGCGAGCGGCTCATTGAAGCCACAAACCGTATCATTGCAGGGCTCAAATCCCTCTCATAGCCTCACAACCTCATAACCTCACCACCTCATTCCCTCATTCTTTAAAGCCCTCGCATTCCTTTTTTTGTCTTTGGGTTCAGTGCTCGGCGGTTCGTCCGCCGAGTCTCCCTGTTCCCTTTGCAAATCCTTGTTCCACTCCCTTCCCCCTTGCTATTACCCCAATCCTTTGCCCTGGAAGTGTCATTCCAGGGCCATTTTTTGTTCATAACAAAAGATTTTTAATCAAATGTTTTGTCTTTAAGCCGTTCTTTGTTAATTTTGCACCCGTTTTAGCGAAACCTCCTCTTTGAGGAGCATCTCAAAAGCAAAAAGAAAACATAAAGAAAAGATACACAAAGACCAATCATGCTAAAGAAATTCCCAGAACACAGCCGCCTCAACCTCACAGAGGTGAATCACGAAATACTTGAACAATGGAACCGCGAGGACCTCTTCCACCGCAGCATCAGCGAGCGAGAGGGCTGCCCCTCATTCGTATTCTTCGAAGGACCTCCCTCAGCAAACGGTCACCCTGGCATTCACCACGTGCTCGCTCGTTCCATCAAGGACACCTTCTGCCGTTTCAAGACCATGAAAGGCTTCCAGGTGCACCGCAAGGCAGGATGGGACACCCACGGACTGCCCGTTGAACTCGGCGTCGAGAAGGAACTTGGAATCACAAAGGAAGATATCGGCAAGACTATCTCCATCGAGCAGTACAACGACCGTTGCCGCAAGAACGTGATGATGTACACCCAGGAATGGGAGGACCTCAGCAACCGTATGGGCTACTGGGTTGATATGGAACACCCCTACATCACCTACGACAACAAGTACATCGAGACCCTCTGGTGGCTGCTCAAGCAACTCTATCAGAAGAACCTCCTCTATAAAGGCTACACCATACAGCCCTACAGCCCCGCTGCAGGCACAGGACTCTCCAGCCACGAGCTCAACCAGCCTGGTTGCTATCGCGATGTCAAGGACACAACCGTCACCGCACAGTTCCGTCTGCAGTCATCCTCTCTCTCAGACAACGCTGTCATCAGTCGGATGCTCGGCGTACACGCTGAGAGCAACCTCCCCATTTACATCCTCGCCTGGACAACCACTCCCTGGACTCTGCCTTCAAACACAGCCCTCTGCGTAGGTCCCAAGATCGAGTACGTTGCTGTCAAAGGAAATAACCCCTACACCAAGGAGGAGGCTATCTACATTATCGCCAAGAGCCGCAAGGACGTTTATTTCCCCGCTCCCAAGGATGCGGAAACCCCTGCTCCTGAAGTTCTCGGCGAGTGCCTCGGCTCGGACCTCATCGGTCTCCACTACGAGCAGCTCTTCCCCTGGGTGAAGCCATGTGCGCTCGAGGATGGCAAGGTCGTGGAGAAGGAAGCCGACGCTTTCCGTGTCATCCCTGGCGACTACGTCACTACGGAGGATGGTACAGGTATTGTGCACATCGCACCCACCTTTGGTGCCGACGATGCCAAGGTGGCAAAGGACGCTGGCATACCTTCGCTCTTCGTCATCGACAAGGCTGGCGACACACGTCCGATGGTCGATTTCACAGGTAAGTATTTCGTCAAGGAGGATATGGACGAGACATTCGTCAGTCTCTGCGTACGCGACAGCTACTGGCACCACGCGGGCGACTTCGTAAAGAACGCTTACGACCCCAAATATGCAGGTCTCGACGAGAAGGCGCTGGCCAAGACCGAGGACCTCAACATCGTGCTCTGCATGGAAATGAAGCAAGAGGGTACAGCTTTCAAAATCGAAAAGCACATCCACAACTATCCCCATTGCTGGCGAACCGACAAACCCATCCTCTATTATCCCCTCGACAGCTGGTTCATCCGTTCTACGGCCGCCAAGGAGCGTATGATGGAACTCAACAAGACCATCCTTTGGAAACCTGAGTCAACGGGTACAGGCCGCTTCGGCAAGTGGCTCGAGAACCTCAACGACTGGAACCTCAGCCGCAGCCGCTACTGGGGCACACCGCTGCCCATCTGGCGCAATCGCGACACCCGCGAGGAAATCTGCATAGGCTCTGTCGAAGAACTCTACAACGAGATTGAGAAAGCTGTTGCTGCTGGTTTCATGAAGGAGAATCCCCTTAAGGCTAAAGGCTTCGTGCCCGGCGATATGAGCCAGGAGAACTACGACCGCATCGACCTGCACCGTCCTTATGTCGACGACATCGTCCTCGTGGGCGAGAGCGGACAGCCTCTGCATCGTGAACTAGACCTCATCGACGTCTGGTTCGACAGCGGTGCCATGCCATACGCTCAGATTCACTATCCGTTTGAGAATCGTGAAGCCCTCGACAAGCGTGTCGTTTATCCTGCCGACTTCATCGCTGAAGGCGTCGACCAGACACGCGGTTGGTTCTTCACCCTCCATGCCATCGCCACGATGGTCTTCGATAGCGTCTCATACAAGGCTGTCATCTCCAACGGCCTCGTTCTTGACAAGAATGGTCTGAAGATGTCCAAGCGTCTTGGCAATGCCATCAATCCCTTCGACAATATCGAGAAATATGGTGCCGATGCTGTCCGCTGGTATATGATAACCAACTCACAGCCATGGGATAACCTTAAGTATGATGAAGCAGGAGTTCAAGAAGTGGCTCGCTCTTTCTTTGGTAAACTCTATCAGACCTACTCCTTCCTTGCCATGTACGCCAACGTCGATGGCTGGCACTTCGAGGAGCCTGAGGTGGCTATGAGTCAGCGCTCTGAGATGGACCGTTGGATTCTCTCTTCGCTCAACTCTCTCATCCGCGATGTCGAGCAGAGCTACGAGAACTACGAGCCTACCCGTGCCGGACGTCTCATACAGTCGTTCGTCATCGACAACGTCAGCAACTGGTTCGTCCGCCTCTCACGTAAGCGTTTCTGGGGCGGCGAGATGAGCATCGACAAGCTCAGCGCCTACCAGACGCTCTACACCTGCCTCGAGACAGTGGCTCGCCTGATGGCACCTATCGCACCCTTCTATGCCGATCAACTATATCGCGACCTCCACAGCGTTACCGCTCCTGAAGGTTCTTCCGAGGAGCTTCTCCCAAGCGTTCACCTCGCCACCTTCCCCGTTGCCGCTGATGCCCTCATCGACAAAGAGCAGGAGTCGCGCATGGCGCTGGCTCAGCAGATCACCTCAATGGTTCTCTCGCTGCGTAAGAAAGAGCAAATCATCGTGCGTCAGCCTCTCGCTCGCATTGCCATACCCGCTATCGACCGCGAACAGCAGATGCGCATCGAAGCCGTCAAGCAGCTTATCCTCGACGAGGTCAACGTCAAGACGCTTGAGTTCGTCGAAGGTGCAGGTTTGCTCACGAAGAAGGTCAAGTGCAACTTCCGCACCATGGGCAAGAAGTTCGGCAAACTCATGAAAGATGTCAACGCAGCCGTCACAGCCCTTTCGCAGGAGCAGATTGCAGAGCTCGAGACAGGCCACCTGCCTTTGACTCTTCCCACTGGCGACGCCATCACCGTCGACCTCGAGGACGTTGAGATCTTCTCCGAGGATATCCCCGGCTGGACCGTTGCCAACGAAGGTGCCCTCACCGTTGCGCTCGACATCACTGTCACCGACGAACTGCGCAACGAAGGCATCGCCCGCGAGCTCGTCAAGCGTATACAGAACCTCCGTAAAGATAGCGGTTTCGAAATCACCGACCGCATTGCAATCCAACTCGAGCACAACCAGCAGACTGATCGTGCCGTAGAAACATTCGGCGACTATATCAGTTCGCAGGTGCTTGCCGATAGTCTTACCATCGTCGACAATGTGGATGATGCTGCTGAGTTGGATTTCGACGACTTTAAGCTGAAAGCTAACATCACACGCATAAAACTTTAACACAACTTACAATTATGGCTACCAAGAAAACGTCGGACAAGGATACGACGAAGTCCGCCACAAATGAAACCACAGCTGCGGCTACAGAGACCGCAGTGAAAGCAGCGTCAAAGAAAGCTGCAGCAAAAACGCAGGCCGCCGGGGCTAAGCCTGCTGCTAAGAAATCAACAGCAGCCAAGAAGCCCGCGCCCAAGAAGGTGCAGGCTGAGCCTGAGCCCGAGAAAACCCGCTACACCGACGAAGAACTGGAGGAGTTCCGTCAGCTCATCAACGAGAAACTGGCTGTGGCGCAGAGCGACTACGAGAAAACCATGGACCGCATCATGGGGCGCGACACCAACGAGGTCGACGACACCGCCCCCACATACCATGCCCTCGAAGAAGGCAGCGAGACGCAGTCCAAGGAACAGCTCATGGCCATGGCTCAGCGTCAGCAGAAGTTCATCACAGGACTGAAGGCTGCCCTCGTGCGTATCGACAACAAAACCTATGGCATCTGCCGCGAGACGGGAAAACTCATTCCCAAGGAGCGCCTCCGCGCCGTGCCTCACGCCACGCTCAGCATCGAGGTGAAAAACGATAAGCACCGTACACATTAATTATATATATAAGAAGACAACTCACACATGGCAGCATTTGAGCAACGCAAGAGGCTGCAGGCATGTGTCGTAGCCCTAATCTTCATTGGCTTTCTGATTATAGATCAGGTCGTGAAGATATGGGTAAAGACTCACATGGCTGTTCACGACAGCATCCACGTCACCGACTGGTTCTACCTCACGTTCATCGAGAACAATGGTATGGCCTTCGGCATGGAACTTTTCGACAAACTGTTTCTCACGGGTTTCCGCCTGTTGGCCACGGCTGCTGTAGCTGTCTACATTGCCCGCCTGATTCGTCGTGGTGTGTCGTGGGGCTATCTCATTTGTCTCGCGTTTATCATGACGGGTGCTGCCGGCAACATCATCGACTGCGTCTTCTACGGACTCATCTTCAACGATGCTCCTTGGCCCGAGGTAGCTCACTTCGTGCCCTTTGGCGAAGGTTATTCCACGTGGTTCCGCGGCAGGGTAGTGGACATGTTCTATTTCCCCCTGGCAGAGTGGACGTGGCCCTCGTGGCTACCAGTCATTGGCGGCAGCCACTACACCTTCTTCTCTTATATATTTAATGTGGCTGATGCCTGCATCTCGTGCGGCGTAATAGCAATGTTGCTCTTCTGCCACCGCTCTCTGGCCCAGGAATTCTCCGACAATGATGAAGCCTAATCACCTGCTTTCGATACTCGCCCTGCTGCTCTTCGTGGGCTGTCAGGCAGAGCTGCCGAAGGGCGTTCTCTCCGAGCGTCGCCTCGAGCGTGTGCTTTATGATTACCATAAGGCACAAGGCATGGCCGATGCCGGCGTCATCGAAGGCAAGAGCGGCGATTTGCAGCGCTACGAGCTTCAGGAGGCTGTTTTCCGAAAGCACAAGATAACGCGCGAGCGATTCGACACTACGATGAACTACTACTGTAGCAACCTCGAGCGGCTCAATCGCATCTACAAGCGTCTGGATCGCCGACTCAAGCGCGAGGCTGAAGCTTTGGGTGAGGTTGAGCAGTCGGGCTCTGCCTACACCAGCCTCAGTGCCGAAGGCGATACAGCCAACGTCTGGGGTGGCGCGTCAATCATTGTCGTCACCAATGTGCCAGGGTCAAACGTCATAACTTGGCGACAGCCTTGCGACAGCACTTGGCGCAGCGACGATGATATCATGTGGCGTTTCGATAGTAAATATCTTTCACGAGCACAAACGCCCGAGCTCTTTGCTGACGTCGTAGTTACATATACCAACGATTCAGTGCGCGCTTTCCAGCGCAGGGCACGTAGTGAAGGGTCCACCGAGCTGCGCATGGCCACGCCTACGGGATGGACTCCACGCTCCATCTCCGGGCACCTCTACATGCCGCCTACCCAAGCCGCTGACCAGCGTTCGCTTTATGTCGTCCAGAACCACCTGCTTGTGCGGTTCCGTAAGAATGTCGAGACAAAGCCTGCCGACAGTCTTGCTGCAGATTCTCTTAAGAAGAGCTCCGTAGTGCCCGATAGCCTGGCGGCTGATTCTGCTGCCCGCCTCGTTCCTGATGACGACCGCCGCCTCTCGCCTACAGAGTTCCGTGAGAGCCAAAGTGTCGACCAGAAGATCGACATCATCAAGGAGAAACCATACCAACCCACTGCTCGTCCTTCGCGTGGGCACCTTCAGCAGCCACGTAGGCGAGTGCAGAGATGATAGCCAACGTTAATCCAAGCGTTATGCAGCGTGCTTATAACACCGTTATTCTGCCCAGCGGCCGCCGTCTGAGCCCCGCCGTCTGCACTTTTGACGGGCAAGGTCGTGTCACCTCCGTTGAACCACTGACAAAAGAGCTCCCTTTTGTCGAATGGATAGGCGGTACTTTGGACTTAAGTGCTCAAACTGCGCTTGAAACCACCTAAAATTCATATCAAGTTAATATTTTTTCTTGAAATCTTTTGGCATTACCCAAAAAAGGACTAAATTTGCATCGTTGTGTGGTGAAAGACACGCTTCAACGACATAAAACTATACATAATTACCTGATAAAATGAAACAGACAATTCTTGTTACTGGCGGAACCGGCTTCATAGGTTCCCACACAACTGTAGAGTTGCAGAATGCGGGCTACGATGTTGTCATTGTTGACAACCTCTCGAATTCTCGCGAAGATGTGCTCGACGGTATCGAAAAGATTACAGGCATACGTCCTGCTTTTGAGAAAGTAGACCTCCGCGACTTCGAAGCCACCGAAGGCGTGTTCAAGAAATATCCCCAGATTCAGGGCATCATTCACTTCGCTGCCAGCAAGGCCGTTGGCGAGAGCGTCGAGAAGCCCCTTCTCTATTATCGCAACAACATCGTCTCGCTCATCAACCTGCTCGAGCTTATGCCCAAGTATGATGTCAAGGGCATCATCTTCTCATCGAGCTGCACAGTCTATGGCCAGCCCGATCAGCTTCCTGCCACCGAGGAGACGCCTATCAAGAAGGCTGAGAGCCCCTATGGCAACACCAAGCAGATCAATGAGGAGATTATTCGCGACACCGTGGCCAGCGGTTCGCCCATCAAGGCCATCATGCTCCGCTACTTCAACCCCATTGGTGCGCACCCCTCAGCACTCATCGGCGAGCTTCCCATCGGGGTGCCTGCCAACCTCATCCCTTACGTCACGCAGACGGCTATCGGCATCCGCGAGAAGCTCAGCGTCTTCGGCGACGACTACAACACCCCCGACGGCTCATGCATCCGCGACTATATCTATGTCGTTGACCTCGCCAAGGCCCACGTATGCGCCATGACACGCATCATGGAGGACAAGACCGATGAGAACGTTGAGGTCTACAACATCGGTACTGGCAAGGGCACCAGCGTGCTCGAGCTCATCAATGGCTTCGAGCGTGCCACAGGCGTTAAGCTCAACTATCAGATCGTCGGCCGTCGTGCTGGCGACATCGAGCAGGTGTGGGGCAACGTCGACAAAGCCAACCGCGTGCTTGGCTGGAAGGCCGACACTCCCCTCGAGGATGTCCTCGCCTCTGCCTGGAAATGGCAGCTGGCCCTCCGCGAGCGTGGCATCATGTAAATAATTATTTTTTGCTCTCATAACATTCCCCTATGCGTTAAATGAGGCGACCGTGCAAGGGAAGTCGGCGTCGTACGTGAGTATGGTTCTGGCGGAAGTTGCGCACATATAACTCTCTGTTTCATAACTTAAATTTGTCGACCTCAACGCATATTGTCGTGTTTTATTTTGTGTTTGTGTTGTGCTGCCTTGTGACGTGAGTCACGGGGCAGCATTTTTTATGTCCTCATATGATTGGGATTATGCATCCGTATGAATACGCCTCTTCAACCGGCCTGATTATACAATGCGACCGGTCGCACAGAAGTAAAACAACTTGTTTTACCTCTACACGACCGGTCGCAATTCTATTACTCCCTAAAGAAAGATAAAAATGCTTATCCGCAATCTTACCACCAAGACGCTAAAAGCGTCATCGCTCAATAACCGGGGTGTGCGTAGCACCCCCGGATGTCAGCCAGCATCGGAATCGACCCTGGAAGGGTCGCCCTCTTGGAATGATGGGGCACTCTTTCAGAGTGCATATTCCACGATTGTATGTCAACCGGGGGTGCTCGCTACGCTCGTACCCTCGGTTACCAAAGCGAAGACC
>JAFRNY010000048.1 GCA_017429945.1 Bacteroidaceae bacterium | reverse complement strand
CTCCCTTGTAGGGAGGGAGCAGATACCTTTGTGGCAGAAGGGGATGACAAGTCTTGTTTGGTGACCGCTCCCTCCCTACAAGGGAGGGCGGGGGGAGGGTCTATCGAGATCATCGGCGCAGGCCCTGGCGACCCCGACCTCATCTCGGTTCGCGGGCGTCGCTTCCTGGAGCAGGCCGACCTCATCCTCTATGCCGGCTCGCTTGTGCCTAAGGCCCTGACGGAGTGCCACAAGGCGGGTGCCGTCGTGCGTTCGTCGGCCGACATGAACCTTGAGGAGCAGTGTGCGCTGATGAAGGAGCACTACGACCGCGGCCACCTCATCGTGCGCCTCCACACCGGCGACCCCTGCATCTTCGGCGCCATTCAGGAGCAGATGGCGTTCTTCGACCGCGAAGGCATGCGCTATCACATCACCCCCGGCATCTCCTCGTTCCTGGCTGCTGCCGCCGAGCTGCGGTCGCAGTTCACCATCCCCGAGCGCACGCAGACCATCATCCTCACCCGTGGCGAAGGGCGCACGCCCATGCCCGATCGCGAGAAACTCCACCTGCTGGCCCGCTCGCAGTCGACCATGTGCATCTTCCTCAGCGCAGCCATCGTCGACGACGTGCAGCGCGAGCTCCTGATGGAATACCCCGAGACGACACCCGTAGCTGCCTGCTACCACCTCACCTGGCCCGACCAACACATCTACCGCGGCGTGCTGCGCGACCTCGCCCGCATCGTCCACGACAACCACCTCACCCTCACCACCATGCTCGTCGTGGGCGAAGCCATCGACAACCGCCGAGGTCTCTCAGAGCTCTACAATCGCCACTTCACCCATCTCTTCCGCAAAGGAAGTGAAGAATGAAGAAACGTTTTAATGAAGAGTGAAGAATGAAGAATGAAGAATAAAAGTTACTGCTACTTCCTTACTCTCCACTTTAGGGGGAGTCGGAGGGGGCCTGACGAATGACGAATCAGATAGAATGACGAATGACGAATACAAGTTACCTTCAAGTCTTGAGAGTAATCTTTATTCTTCATTCTTCATTCTTCACTCTTCATTCTTCATTCTTCACTCTTCATTCTTCACTCTTCACTCTTCATTCTTCATTCCCGATGATTCTTCATCGATTTTTTTGGCTGTTCCAATAAGTCTTTCTATTTTTGCACAGCATTAGACAAGCAACTGACCATTAACTTACACCCTAAAAACAAACAAAATCATGGTTAACAGATTTATCCTGAACGAAGTCTCGTACTTCGGCCCCGGCGCTCGCAAGGAGCTGCCCGGCGTAGTCAACCGCCTCGGTTTCAAGAAAGCTCTTGTCGTCACGGACAAAGGGCTGATGCAGTTCGGCGTGGCCAAGATGGTGCTCGACGTGATGGACGAGGCCGGCATCGCCTACGAGATCTTCGACGACGTGAAGCCTAATCCCACGGTTACCAATGTGAAGAACGGCATCGAGGCCTGCCGTCGGGCTGAGGCTGACTTCATCGTGGCCATCGGCGGCGGCTCGTCGATGGACACTGCCAAGGGCATCGGCATCGTGGTGAACAATCCTGAGTTCGCCGACATCGTCTCGCTCGAGGGCGTTGCCGACACCAAGAAGAAGTCGCTGCCCATCATAGCGCTGCCCACCACGGCCGGCACGGCAGCCGAGACGACCATCAACTACGTCATCATCGACGAGACGCGCCAGGCCAAGATGGTGTGCGTGGACCCCAACGACATCCCCTGCGTGGCCATCATCGATGCCGAACTGATGTATTCCTTGCCCAAGAGCCTCACTGCTGCCACGGGTATGGACGCCATGACGCACGCCATCGAGGGCCTGATCACCAAGGCCTCCTGGGAGCTGAGCGATATGTTCGAGGTCAAGGCCATCGAGATGATCTACAAGTATCTGCCCCTGGCCGTCGACGAGCCTACGAACCCCGTCGGGCGCGATGGTATGGCCGTGGCGCAGTATGTTGCCGGCATGGCATTCTCTAACGTAGGCTTAGGCGTAGATCACGGTATGGCCCACCCGCTGTCGGCCCTGTTCGATGTGCCCCACGGCGTGGCCTGTGCCATGCTGTTGCCTACGGTGATGCGCTTCAATATGCCTGCCGCCATCGCCAAGTATGCCGAGATAGCCAAGGCTTGCGGCGTCTACGAAGCCGGCATGAGCCCCGAGGCCGCCGCCGAAGCTGCCTGCAAGGCCATCGAAGACCTGAGCGCACGCGTGGGCACCAACAAGCGCCTCTCCGACCTCGGCATCACCGAGCAGGACATCGAGGCCCTGGCCGGGCAAGCCATCAACGACGTCTGCACGCCCGGCAATCCGCGCCCCGTCACGAAGCAGGACATCATCGACCTCTACCATCAGATACTGTAGGCTGCCGCCCCCAATGATTTTTTTTAGCCCGCTCTTTGCATGGACGTTCCCCCCGCAGAGAGCGGGCTTCTTCTTCGTTAGGGTTGACTCCTATGGTGCTTGCTCCAAGAGTTTATTACCCTTTTCACTTTATCTCCAGCCGTTCGTTGTCGCCGAAGCCCTCGTAGCCACTAGTGATGACACGCTCTCCGGGCTCTAAGCCTTCGGTGACCTCATAGAACTGCGGGTTTTGCCGTCCGATCTTGATTTTGCGGCGATAGGCGATGCGACCATCTCGCGAGAGGACGAAGATCCAGGCTCCGCCCGTTGTTTGGAAGAATGTGCCGCGGGGGATGAGCACAGCCTGCTCGGGTTGCCCGAGTTCGAGGTTGAGGTAGCATGTTTGCCCAGTGCGGATATTCTCCGGCTTCGCGCTTCGGAAGACGAAGTCGGTGCGGAACTTACCCTGCCGCACTTCGGGGTAAACCTTGCGCACGGCCAGGGAGTAATCCTTGCCATTGCGGTTGAGGCTGGCCGAGAGTCCGGCCCGCACGCGGTCGATATAGTGCTCGTCCACCTGCGCCTCAATCTTATAGTCGCTCAGGTCGTTGATCTGGCCTATCTTCTGCCCGGCCGCGATGCTCTGCCCCAGTTCCACGTCGAGCAGGCCCAGCTCGCCGTCGATGGGGGCACACACCTCCAGCTTGTTCTTACGCTCGCGCACCAGCACTACGTTCGTGCGCATATTCGAGAGATTGTCCTCCATCTGGTCCATCTGCACGCTGCGGTAGATGCTGTCTTGCAGCAGCCGTTGACTGATGAGGCCCTGCTTGCGCTGTGCCAGCCGGTAGTCTTCCTCGGCTTGAAGGAAGGTCTCGCGGCTGACGAGTTTTTCAGCGTAGAGCCTCTCTTGTTGCCGGTAGCTGCGCAGTTTGCGTTCTGTGTCCATAGCCAGTTGCGCCTGTTCGAGCTGATTGTTGAGACGGTCCTGCTGCATGGCCACCTGTGTGTTGCGCAGCAGGTTCTGTTTCTCGGCCAGCTCGGCCTCGGCGTTCAGGATTTGCAGGTCGAGATTGCTGTTGCGCAGGCGTACGATGACGTCGCCGCGCCTGACCATCGCCCCCTCTTCGGCCACGCGCTCCGTGACGATGCCTCCTTCCTCGGGCGAAAGTTGCACCACCTGGATGGGCACCACCTGGCCGGAGAGCCTCACATAGTCCTTGAACTCGGCCTGCTGCACTTCGCTGACGGTAAGGCCGTCGGCAGCGACGCGCAGAGTGCTGTCATGGTTGCCGAAAATGATCCAGCCTAAGGCTATGAGTAGCAATCCTGCCGCCGCGGCCCACGGCCAGTATTTCTTCATGCGGGAGATGCCACGCGGTTGTTCGATGAGCTTATCCATAAATATAAATAGGATTGAAAAGTGAAATCTGCGGCAAAGGTAGTCCGCATTTTCTACTTTTCAATCCTACTCCATTCGCTTTCTGCTTGCTCTGAGTGCAAAACGTCTAATAATTTTACACTCTCAGCGCCCAGAGCCGTTCAAAAACGGGAAAACTATTCCGCCAGCCGTGACAGCACAGCGGCCTCATCGCCCTCGGCGACGCGAATATCGGTGATCGCCTCGCGGTCGGTGCCGGCATAGCGGAAGAGCTGGACGGCAGCGAAGCGGTGGTCATGCGACACAAGAGCCTCCATGAGGTAAGGCCCGACGGGGGTGTCCTTGGGGCGACCGGCGCCCTTCAGCTCTTCGTCCAGGCGGGCAGCAGGCAGGTTCAGCAGCTGGCGCATACGCGAGCCTGCATCGTTGGAGAACTCCGTAGTGATTACTTTCACAGGGCTCTTCGTGGGTTTGTACTCAATTTTGGTGGTAAGGCCAAGGAAGCCTTTCTTGATAGATATACTGGGGTTAGCGGCCATGGCAGTAGCCATGGCCAAATTATTGATATTTGCCATAATGATGATAGATTTTAATTGAAATAGATGATTTAGGGGCGACGATATGCGTGAAACGTAAGTCAGCGTTTCACTCCTTGCTAAATCAACAGCCGCCTCAAAGCAATGACATAATAGAGCCTTGAGGCAGCAGACTGGAACGGCGCTGTCTCTAAGCGCCGGCCGTCGAAGAGGTGTTTGAGGGTCTGAGGTACTGTGGAGCAGGCATAGGCTGTTCGCCCGGGAGTGCGATGCGAGCCGTAGCCGTGTCCGGCCGTGACGCTTTGTGTGCGCGTTTGTCCCACCTGGCTGGTGGTTATGGGCTCGGTAATTCGTCCGTTTTTGGGCAGCCGCTCTTGCGGCACGTCAAAGGTGCCCTGCTCCGTCGTCTGTACGATGTTCGCTTCCGGCACGTGGCAGTGCTCCGTATGGACCCACACGAAGCCAAGTAGCAGCGATAGCAGAAGCAGGAAACGTCTCATCGTGCTGCAAAGGTAGTAAAAGAATTTGGATCCTCAGCAGCTATGGCTCCACTTTTTAAAACTTTTCACAAATAAGCATCCTGTGCGTGTCATACTCTTTCCGAGTGTGCATCGTCAACGTCCATGGCATCGGCGATTGCAGAATCGTGCGGTTGGCTATGGAACCAAAGTCTCGCCCTCGTAGTAGCGCACCATCATTTCTTTCACGCCAACCATCAGGCGGCTCTGCAACAGCGAGGCACGGCTCTGCAGGAGCGTAGTGGCCGAGGCCTGCAGGTCGACGGGCGAGGCCAGACCCTCGACATACTGCTGGCGCACCAGTTCGTAGGCCAGGCTGTCAGCGGCCACCTTGGCCGTGCCCTGCACACATTCCTGTTGATAGGCCTTGACGTCGAGATGTGCCTGCTGGCGTAGCACCTCCAGCTCCATCCGCTTGGCCGCGTACTGCTCCTCGGCGATGCGCACATTGTTCTTGGCACGGCGCAGGGCGGCGATATTGCCGAGGCGGTTGAACAAAGGAATGCTAAAGTTCAGCGACACGTACTCGCCCAGATTGTTCTTCAGCTGCTGCTTGAACGCCGTCGTCCTCGCAGCATCGAGGTTGCGGTAGTAGGACGAGTTCACGCCTGCCGAGAGCGAGACCGTGGGGAAGAAAGCAGCGCGGGCAATGCCGAGGGTGTGGCGGGTCGCTAACATTGAATAGTAAGATTGGAGAAGAATAGCCTCACCCCCGACCCCTCTCCGAGAGGAGAGGGGAGTATATTGTGTTAGAGAGGTGGCGTCCAATGTCAAAGGTTCAATCACTATACTCCCCTCTCCCTTTGGAGAGGGGTCGGGGGTGAGGCTGCTCCCCTCCCTCACAGGGAGGGGCAGGGGGGTGGGTCTGTTCATCACCTTTCTTAATTCTAACATACATGTCTCCCGCTGGTTCTCCTGTTGCGTCAGCGTCAGCTTGTCGGCCGCTACCTGCGCACGTATCAGCGCCACGTCGGCCGGGCTCTTCAGCCCTTCCTCCTCCATCACCTCGGTTTGTCGGAGCGTCAGTTCGCTCTCGTGCAGCTTCTCCTCGGCCAGCCGCACGGCCTCCTGACAGTAGATGACATTCGTGAACGCCTGATAGGTGTCGAGTGCCACTTGGTCGCGCTCGGCCTGGAGGGCGTTCTTCTGCATGAGCACGTCGGCCCGGGCGGCACGCAGGTTGTGCAGGCGGTACAAGCCGTCGAAGACTGGCAGCGAGGCCGAGAGCCCATATCCGTTGTTGAAGGTGCTCACGCTCGTGTAGGTGTTGGTCTCGGGGTCGATGGCGCGACCGAAGTTCCATTGCGTGCCAGCGCTTGCGCCGAGGCTGGGCAGGAAAGCACCGACAGCCTGCATTCGCGTGGTTTCGGAGTTGTCCAAATGTAGCTCTCGCTGACGTAAGCCGTGGCTGTGGGCAACGGCATAACGCATGCAATCCCATACCGACATTGGGGCGAGCGTGTCGGTGCTTTCGCCCGTCTGAGCGCGGACATATAATGGTAAAGCCGTGAGGACGAGGATGAGAAGGCCGATGCATATATTCGTGCGGCTGAGGAAATGAATGTGTGACATGATGTGATTTGATTTTTCGAGGCAAAGGTACGTTCGTTTTGGCTTACCCTCCAAGTCCTTCGAGCGAGAATCTTTGTCAGCGAAGCGCAAAACGTCTAATTATTTTACGCTTTTTGTGCGGCTGGCAAATAAAAGCGACCTTGTCGTGCACGCGAATGACGCTTTTTACGTATCTTTGCAGCAACAAACGACAGTGCGAACATGAAACGAACCATCCTAGTCTGTGACGATAACCCAGACATCCTCGTGGCCATGCAGTATGCTCTCGCTGATATGTTCGAGCGTATTCTCACACTGCAGCGCCCCGAAGAACTGCTACGAACAATGGCTGTTGAGCACGTGGACCTCGTGCTCTTAGACATGAACTTCTCGCTTGGCACCAATAGTGGTCGCGAGGGCCTGCACTGGTTGCAAGAGTTGCGCCAGGCGCACCCTGATGTGCCCGTGGTGATGCTAACGGCCTACGGCGATGTGCCATTAGCGGTGCGGGCATTGAAGAGCGGAGCCGCCGACTTCATCACAAAACCGTGGGACAATGACCAGCTGATCCTGAAATTACGCGCCGTCATCGAGACACAGGCTCAGTTGGCACCGCTCGACGAGGTGGAGATGGAGCACATACGCCGCGCAGTAGACCGTGCCGACGGCAACCTCACGGCTGCGGCCAAGATGTTGGGGCTGACCCGGCAGACATTATATAATCGGCTTAACAAAAAGTGAAATGTAACTTGTCTTCTTTAACAACGAATTACACTAATTAGACGAATTAGGCTGTACAAGGAACGGACCTACGTTGAATGGAATAATTCGTTTAATTCGAATAATTCGTAGTTGAATAAACCAATTTGTCTTCTTTAACAACGAATTAGACGAATTAAGCGAATTATTCTAAGCTATGAAAACAAAAATTCGTATAATTTGTATAATTTGTAGTAGAAAATGAATAATGATGTCTATAGTTTTTATTCTCTTATTAATAATAGTGATAGCAGCGTGGCTGTTTGTTCGTCACCAACGCTCCCTTCGTCGCCGTGCCTACTTGATGCGTGAGGCCATCCGTAACCGCGACTGGTCGTTCCGCCTGAATACGCGTGGCCTGACCAGCGGCGAGCGGGCGATGCAGGAGGTGATGAACGACCTGGGCGAAGTGATTCATCAGCAAGTGAACCAGCGCGAGGTGGAGTCGTGGGAGCGGCTCACGCGTGTGCTCACCCACGAGATGATGAACGCCACGGCGCCCATCGCCAGCATCAGTCAGAGTCTGCTCCGTCGTGATGACGTCGTCGGTACGCCCCTCGAAGCTGGCATCCGCAGCATCAACGCCACCGCCACGCGCCTGACCTCTTTCGTCGACAGCTACCGCAAGCTCTCGCAGCTGCAACAGCCGAAGCCCGAGGATGTGCACCTCGATGCCTTCTTCGTCGAGGTACAGCGCCTCTATCCGCAACTGACTTGGGACGTAGTAGGCATGGAAGGCGTGGTCCTGCATACCGACCCCGTGCTGCTGCAACAGGTGGTGGTGAACCTGGTGAAGAATGCCGTGGAGGCTGGAGCGAGGAGGATAAAGACCCACCCCCAACCTTCCCTTGTAGGGAGGGAGCTGATACCTTCGCGAACAGAGAAGATAGCAGTCTTCAAAGGTAATAACTCCCTCCCTACAAGGGAGGGCGGGGGGTGGGTCTTCTTCCTCTCCAACAATGGCACCCCCATCCCCGCCGCTGACCGCGACAGCATCTTCATCCCCTTCTTCACGACCAAGCACGGAGGCACCGGCATCGGCCTCGCCCTCTCACGTCAGATCATGGTGCGGCAGGGCGGCGACCTCGAACTCATGGACCAACCCGAGACGGGCTACACCGTGACGTTCAAGTTGACGCTTTCCTAATTAGTGAAATGAATCTGGGCGGCTATCCTCACGGACGGCCGCCCAGCGTCTTCATCAAAGCATGATGAAGCAGGTAATATCGTTGTGCTGCGATAGAATCGCAGCGGAAGAGACGGGACAGGGAATGTCTGACAGCGGAAGAGACGGGACAGGAGAATGTCTGACAGCACTACAATAGGGTCTTCTCCACTACCATACCGTCGAGCAGGTTGATGGTGCGTGAGGCGAAGGAGGCGTCGTGCTGAGAGTGGGTGACCATGACGACGGTGGTGCCTTCGGCGTTGAGCTGTGTGAGCAGATCCATGACCTCCTTGCCGTTCTTGGTGTCGAGGTTACCCGTGGGCTCGTCGGCGAGTACCAGCTTGGGCTTGACCACCAGGGCACGGGCTATGGCCACGCGCTGCTGCTGTCCGCCTGAGAGTTGCTGGGGATAGTGGTTGGCACGATGGCTGATGGCCATGCGTTGCATGATCTCCAGCACGCGTTGTTTGCGCTCGGCAGCCGGCACGCCCAGATATTTCAGCGGCAGCTCGATGTTAGCCTCCACGGTGAGTTCATCGATGAGGTTGAAGCTCTGGAAGACGAAGCCAATCTGTCCGCGCCGTGTGAAAGTGCGCTGGCGCTCCTTCAGGTGGCCCACTTCCTTGCCGTCGAGCCAGTAGCTGCCTTCCGTGGGATTGTCCAGCAGACCGAGGATGTTCAGCAGCGTCGATTTGCCGCAGCCCGAAGGACCCATGATGGCTACGAACTCGCCGTCCTTCACTTCCAGTGTGATGCCCCCGAGGGCCGTGGTCTCCACCATATCTGTGCGGAAGACCTTCTTGATGTTCTTAAGTGTGATCATAATAACGGACCCCCTCCCCGCTCCCCCTGTAGGGGGAGAGTAGAATGTATTCGAGCGGCAGAGGATACAGGGTCATTGTTTATGGGTTAGAGATTATTTTGGTTTATTGGTTTATTGA
This sequence comes from Bacteroidaceae bacterium, assembly GCA_017429945.1. Lineage (GTDB taxonomy): Bacteria > Bacteroidota > Bacteroidia > Bacteroidales > Bacteroidaceae > Physcousia. The sequence goes on along the minus strand of JAFRNY010000048.1, from coordinate 21,240 downwards.
AAATACACTATTCTTGAAAGGTGACCACTCCCTCCCTACAAGGGAGGGTGAGGGGTGGGTCTACTCCTTCTTCAAATACTCCACCGGGTTATCGTTGGCCACGCGCCTTGTCTGGATGAACACGACGGCGGCGATGATGAGGATGATGATGAGGGCATCGAGGGCGAAGACCGTCCACGAGAGCGCCACCTTGTAGGCGAACTGCTGCATCAATAGCGTGCTCAGATACCAGCCCAAGGCGACGCCGACGGCAATGGAGGGCAGGGCGATGACGGCGATGCTGCGAGCAAACAGCAGCTGGACCTCGCTCATGGTTGCGCCAATGACTTTGCGGATGGCCAGTTCGCGCGAGCGGCGCTGCACCTCGTCGCGGACATAACCTATCAGTCCGATGAGGGTGATGAGCAGCGAGGCGATGCAACCAATCATGACGAGGTCACGCGTGCGCTGTGTCTCCTGATACTGATCGGCCATCTCGTTGGAATAGAGCTTCACAGTGAGCTCGGCATCGGGGTAGAGACGGTCGCAGAGTTGCTGCACGGTTGTGATGTTTTCAGGCGTGACGCGCTGAAGCTTCATCATGACATAGTGCGTGAAGACATTGCCATTGGCGATCATAATGGGACGTTCCTCACGTGACACCAGCGACCCAAGGGTGAAGTCCTTCACGATGCCTACGACGGTCAAGGGGTATTGGTTTCCTAACGAAGAGTTGATGAATTGCTGGCCTATGACGTCGTCTATGCCCGCCACCTCTTTCATCTTCTGCGCGAAATGCTCATCCACCAGCATCTCCGGTTGCCAACCTTGATGGTTCACTCGTTCGAAGTCGCGGCCGCGTACAATCTGCAGGCCCATCGTCTCCACCAGCCCGCCCTCGGCAAAGAACATGTTGGCACAGTTGAACAGTTCCTGCGGATTGCCGGGCACGAGCACGTTGTCGCCGCTCTGCCGGTTGCAGAAGAGGGAGTAGGCCGCAGCGGTCCTCTCGACGCACGGCAGGTTCTCGATCTCTCGGGCCAGCGAATAGATAGAGTCGCCGTGGAGGGCAGACACGTTGACGTAAGCCACCTTGTCATACTGATAGCCCATATCCGTATTGAGCATGAAGTGGTACTGCCGATAGATGGTGGTGAGCACACAGAGCAGCATCGTCGAGAGCACGAACTGGAAGGCCAGCAGCGACAGCTTCCACACGCGCTTGCTCTCGCTGTACAGACGGTAGGCGTAGGTCAGCGGGATGCGCGAGTAGATGAAGCCCGGCAGGATGCCGCAGCAGAGCAGCACAAGGAGGCAGACTGTGAGCAACACCGCGAATGTCTGCCGCGAGAAGAGTGCCTGGACGCTGACGCCCAACAGGTCGCGCGTCAGGTCCTGCCCGGCATAGAGCAGGAGTGCCATCAAGGCAAGTGCCGTCAGCAGGTGAAGGGCAGCCTCGCCTGTCGAGCCGAGGTAGAACTCGCGCCCAGGGGCACCGAGCACCTTGCGTACAGCCACCTGACGGGCACGGCCGACGAGCGAGCTGATGACAACGAGGATGTAGTTCATCACCGCCGTGAAGAGCATCACCAGCGCCACCACGGCGAGGATGATGCAGGTGGTGCGTACGGTGGTGTCCTTCATGCGGCTGCCAGCGACGCTGACCAGTTCAATGCCGGCGTCCGTGTAGCCGGTTTGCTTCAGGTCCTCCCACGGGAGAATGCGCTGCAGCAGCTCTTTGACCTCGCCGCGCACCTTGTCAATGTCGGCATCGGGACGCAAGCGTACATACGAATGATAGCGGTCGTTGCCGATGAGGTTCTCTGTGCCGTCCCAGGCGTAGGTGCCGACGGAGGGCATCGACATGAGGATGTCGAAGCGCGCGAAGGTGGAGTTCTCGGGATAGTCCTCATAGACGCCGCAGATGGTCATCGGCTTCTGTGGTGCCGAGGCGAAGCAGAATGTCTGGCCGACGACCTCGCCGCCTATCTTCTCGCTCAGCCGACGGCTGATCATGCACTGCCCGGCGGTCGAGAGAATCTGCTTGGCATCGCCCACCAGCGTCCTTGTGGCGAGGATGTCGAAGAAACAGGAATCGGCAAACACAGCCTCTTCAAAGTAGTGCCGGCTGCCGTCCTCCAGCGTCAACTTCTCCTCGCTAAACTGCGCGGTGTAGCGCGTGGCCGTCACCACCTCGGGAATCTCCTGTGCCAGTACAGGTGCGATGCCGCCCGACGTGGAGCTGTGCTGTTGCAGCTCTTCTCCCGCACGCTGGAATGTTTCTTGCAACTCATACACATGCTCCTTGTCCACGATGCAGCGGTCGTAGCTCCGTTCCAGCTGCACCTTGGCCAGCAGCACGAGGCCCACTGTGAGACCTACGGTGAGCGAGGCGATTTTGATGAAGGCTCCTTGGCCTTTGGAGAATGGATGAACCATATGATTTACTATTTGACGATTTACAGTTTATTGGGTTTGTTGCCCGTTTGCGAGTGCAAAGGTACAGTCTTTTTTCTCTTTCCTCCAAGCCCTTCCCCCCACTTTTTGCCTCTTCGATGAATAAAACGTCTAAAAATTAGACAATCTTCGAGCAAGAATCCCTTAATTGGGTGGTTGGAATAGTAGGCTCTAAACGATAAAAGATGTTAAAAGTGATACGGTCTTCACTATGTATATAGGTTACAAGTTATCGTTTTTTTTCATACCTTTGCAGCCGATTTACGAGATAATGCCTGCAAGGTTGTAGTTGAAAGGACAAAGGCCAGGGCAGGCGCTGGCATAACTTTCAACGACGATATCATCAATCACAGTTAGTAAATGAAACAAGAAAGAAGAAGGCTGATGGCGACGTTCGCCGCAGCCGGCGTGCTCTGTGTCTCGGCACAGGAGCCGCTCAGGATGACTATGGAACAACTTTTTGCCACGGCCGAGGCGCACAACGCCTCGATGCAGGCTGCGCGGACAGCGGTTGAGGAAGCGGCGCTGGGCGTGGAGGCCGCGAAGGCTGCTTGGCGCCCCGACGTGGAGGCCACGGCGGCGGTCAGCTACATGGGCAACGTGAAGATCTGGGACCGTCCGCTCAAGAACAAGTTCACGGCCGCCACGCCGCACTTCGGCAATAACTTCGCCCTGATGGCTCGGCAGACGGTGTACAGCGGCGGCGCCATCACCAGCGGCATACGGCTGGCCAAGCTGGGCCGCGAGATGGCTGATGCGGAGGTGGAGGAGAACCGCCAGCGCGTGCGCTTCCTGCTGGCCGGGCACTACCTGCAGCTGCACAACTTGCGCAATCAGCAGGAGGTCTTCGGCCAGAACATTGCATTGGCCGAGACGCTCATCAGCCAGACACGCCGTCGTGCCGAGCAGGGTATAGCCCTAAGTAATGACATCACCCGTCATGAGTTGCAGATGGAGCAGCTGCGGCTGGGGCGTGCCCGGGTGGAGGACGCCCAGCGCATCATCAGTCATCAGCTGGCCACGGCACTGGGCGTGGACAGCGCAGTCAGCATTCTTCCGCAGGATGACTTCACTACGGCGCTGTGTCCGCAGGATGGCGAGGAAGCATGGCAGCAGATGGCTGACGCCCACCACACCGGCTTGCAGAAGGCTGCGCTGGGCACCCGCATGGCGGAGCAGAAAGTGCAGCTGGAACGCTCCGAACGATTGCCGAAGGTGGCGCTGGTGGCCGAGGACCACTTCGACGGCCCCGTGACCTTCGAGATTCCCACCTTGGACAAGAACATCAACTATTGGTACGTGGGCGTGGGCGTGAGCTACAACTTCAGCTCGCTCTGGAAGAACAACAAACGGTTGCGCCAGGCGCGCACGGCCCTCACCCGCAGCCGGCAGGAGCAGCGCGTGGCGGCCGAGGGCGTGGAGAACGCCATACAGGCTGCCTACACCGACTACCTCACCGCCTTTACGGAATTGCGGACGCAGGAGAAGAGCGCGGAACTGGCGGCACAGAACTACCGTATCATACAGAACCGCTATGAGAATGGCCTGGCGCTGGTGACCGATATGACCGACGCTGCCAACGTGAAACTCAATGCCGAGCTGGCGCTCGTCAGCGCTCGCATCAATGTAATCTACAACTATTATCAACTGAAATACCTGAGTAATACATTATAATGGAACAGAAAAAGATTTATCGCTGGGTGTACAACCTCATCGTGCTGGCATTGCTCGTCATCGGTGCCACAGTCGTCATTATGAACTTCGCCCACTTCGGCAACGTGGAGTGGACGGACAACGCCCACGTGCGGCAGCATATCACACCCGTCAACACGCGTGTGCCCGGCTTCATCAAGGAAATACGCTTCGAGGAGTTTCAACCTGTCAAGAAGGGCGACACGCTCGTCATCATCGAGGACGCCGAGTTCCGTCTGGCCCTTGCTCAGGCCGAGGCCGGAGTGGCCAACGCCGAGGCCGGCAGCCGTGCCACCACTACGGGCATGGCCACCACGAGCAGCAATATCGGCGTGACGGACGCCACCATCGATGAACTGAAAGCCACGATGGACAACGCCCAGCGCGAGGATGCCCGTTTCCAGAAGCTGCTGGCAGAGCAGAGCGTCACGCAGCAGCAGGCCGACAACGTACATACTGCCTACCTCGCTGCCCGCGCCCGCTACGAGGCCGCCAACCGCCAGCGCCACTCCATGACGCTCGTGCGCAGCGAGCAGGGGCACCATCTGCAGCAGAGCGAAGCCGCCATCGAAGTAGCACGCGCACAACTGGACCTCGCCCGCCTGAACCTCTCATACACCGTCATCACCGCCACGGCCGACGGCGTGCTCGGTCGCAAGGAGATTCACGAAGGACAACTTGTGCAGCCCGGACAGACCATGGTGGACATCGTGGATGCTTCGGATCTCTGGGTTGTCGCCAACTACCGCGAGACACAGCTGCCTCACATCTCCGTGGGAGCCAAGGTGCACATCAAAGCCGATGCCGTGCCCGACGTGGAATACACTGGCACCGTAGAACGCATCTCCGACGCCACAGGCAGTGCCTACAGTCTCATCCCGCAGGACAACGCCACGGGCAACTTCGTCAAGGTGGAACAGCGCGTGCCCGTCCGCATCAGCCTCGAAGGTAACAAGAAGGAGGACCTGGCCAGGCTGCGCGCAGGACTTAATGTAGAATGTGAGGTGGAAAGGTAGCCATGGAAACTGCTCCTTCCTTTTCCATGCCCATGTTCCGGGCGCTCGTGCCAACGTGGTTGCGACCGTGGATCTACGTGCTGCAAGCCTTCTGTTTCCAGTTGGCAGGCTGCGTCTATCTGGGCGCGCTGAACGAGATGATAGGCGGACGAGCCATCATGCGCGAGGACGTGACGATGTGTCTCTACAGCAACCTCGCCGGCATGGCCATCTACTTCCCCGTGCTTTTCCGCATGAAGTTCCACTTCACCAACCGCTCGCTGCTCATCACCTCGGCGCTGGTGCTGGCGCTGTGCAACTGGCTCTTCACGCAGACGACGTTCCTGCCACTGATGTGGGTGCTGTGCTTCATCGCCGGCATGGCCAAGATTCAGGGCACGTTCGAGAATATGTCGAACATCCAGCTGTGGATGACACCGACGCGCGACATGGGTGTCTTCTTCCCCTGCCTGCACATCATCCTGCTGACGAGCATCGAGGTGCAGGCGTGGTATTCGGCTTTCTTTGCCCACGACCTCCACTGGTACGCCTCCCATTGGTTCGTCATCGGACTGATGATGCTGGTGGTGTGCATTCAGCTCTTCCTGACAAAGCCGTGGTGCCCCATGCCGCAGCGCGTTCCGCTGAAGGGCATCGATTGGCTCGGCGCCGCCTTCTGGAGCCTGCTCGGCTTGCAGATAGCCTACATATTTAATTATGGCGACTGGCTCGACTGGTGGCACTCGCCCACCATCCGCATACTCACCGGCACCTCCCTCATCACCCTCGGCGGTTGCCTCCATCGTATGTGGACCAAACAGCAACCCTATTTCGAGCCGAAAATGTGGACCTATCGCCACCTCGTGCCCATCCTTCTGCTCATCATCGTAGTGGAAGGGTTGCTGGCATCGGAGCATGTGCTGGAGGAAGTCTTCTATGAGGAGGTCATGGACTACGAGATGCTGACGTCGCGCGGCCTGACGTTGTGGTCGTTGCCGGGCATCTATTGCGGTTGCCTGCTCTCGTGGCTGTGGCTAAAGCGCTGGCGCTTCAACGTCTATAAGCTCATTGCCATTGGCCTGCTGGGTGTGACGCTCTACGCCGCCGGCTTCTACTTCCTCGTGGCCGACCATATCAATATCGAGGTGCTACGTCTGCCTTTGGCCTTCCGCGGCTTCGGTTATGCCGTGCTCAGCATCTCGTTCATGTGGAGCCTGCACGAGATTATGACCTTCGAGCACTTCTTCCAGTCGCTGTCAGTCTTCAACTTCATGCACATGTACATCGGCGGCGTCATCGGTGCCGCCCTCTATGCCTGGGGCCTGCGCTACTATATGGCCGACAACATTCTGCGTTACACCGCCTACCTGGACATGCCGGCCTTCACCTCCGCCCCCTTCGACGTGGGTGCATGGATGGAAACCTTCATCCCCAATATGATGGCGGTGACCATCAAGCAGCTGTACGGCTGGGTGTTGTACATCGCGGGGTTCCTCGCTCTCGCTTTCCTGCTCTGGGACATCCCTACGGTGCGCCGCCAAGCTCGCCGTTTCCCCACGTGGCCTATGGTGGGAATGAGGATGCTGTTACGTCGGAAAAGGTAAAGGAATCGGTGCCTAAGCGCCTTAATGAATGTTAATTAAAAAGGCTGCTCCTAATTAAAAAAACATAAATATAAGGTGTATAAGCAGTACCCTGCTTGAAATTTTATTTGTATCTTTGAGTGCTGAAAAAGATAATTGTCTCACCTAAAAATGATATCATTATGACAAAAACGATTCAGACTCAGATTGAGAAAAGCCGCAACTTAATAACTGGCCTCCACAAACATCTTCATGAGGGAGGAAGCGGTGTCAGCACCCAAGACCTTGATGCAATGGAACGTAGCCTGGACATATTGGCCGCAGTCAGTGATGAATGTGACCGCCTCCGGACAGAGCTTGCACCAAAGGTGAAAAGAATGAATGAGCTGTTACAGGGTGTCAAAGATAGCTATTTATCTCATAAACTGATTATCAAGAACAAGTATCCTCAAGAACGATGGGCTGACTATGGCCTGCCAGACAAACGATAGCTTGTATGATTTGATAGAAAATAGCGCACTTGTCACTAGTTACAGGTGCGCTTTTTCTGTGCAAAATAATATTCTCTATTCTGTCTTGATACTGTTCACAGGATTCTCCGTGGCGGCGCGCCAGCCTTGGATGCCGACGGTGGCGAGCGTGATGGCGGAGACGGCCAGGAGGGCGAGGGGGAAGAGCCACCAGTAGATGGGAGTGCGCTCGGCGAAGCTCATCAGCCACTGGCGTCCGATGTACCAGGCGAGAGGTGCGGCGAGGACGAAGGCAAAGAGGATGAGCAAGACATAGCGGCGGCTGAGCATCAGCAGGATAGCCTCCTCGGTGGAGCCGAAGACCTTGCGGATGCCAATCTCCTTGCGGCGGTACTCCGTCTCGAAGAGCGTCAGGCAGAAGACACCGATGAGGGTGATGACGAGGCAAATGATGCTGAAGAGTAGCACCTGACGGATGAAGCGGAACTCCTCCTGATAGAGGTTCTCGAGGATCTGGTCGAGGAAGCGGACGGTGACGGCGTTGCCGCCGTTCATTTCGACGAGCTTCTCTTCGATTAACCTACGGGACTTTCCCATATCCACGCCCGGGGTGAGGTGAGCATTCAGTATCCCCAGCCGGTCGCCCCACTGTGCATAGCGTTCGCCGAGGATGACGAAGGCCACGGGATCCTCGGCCCTGTCCTGACGGACGCTGCCGTAGCGGATGTTCTCGCAGACACCGATGACGGGCATGTCTTCGTCTGTCAGAGGCTTGTCCATCTCCACCCACGACCAGCGCTTGCGGGCGGCCTCGTTGATGATGTAGCAGTCGCCATCGTGCTCGTTGAAGTCGCGACCTTCGATGACCTTGATGCCCATCGTGCGGAGGTAACGCCAGTCCACAGGCAGGCACGTGAAGGTGACGGTCTTGTCGCCCGTGCCGCGGCCCCAGCCCATGTACAGCGTCTGCGAGCCGAGGACGAAGTTGGAATAGCTGACTTCCTCCACGCCTCCCATCTGCATGAGCTCCGAGCGGATGGCATCTTTCTTCTGCATGAGTTCTGCGGGCAGCTGGGCGTAGATGATCTGATCCTTGTCGTAGCCGTAGTCGGAGTGGAAGATGAAGTGGCTCTGCAGATAGAGAATGCCAATGAATGCGACCAGGACGAGGCTGACGAACAGCTGCAGGGCGACCAGTCCTGTGCGCAGGCGGCGTCCCTTGGGCGTGAGGCCGAAGCTGCCTTTCAGGGCCAAGGCAGGCTGGAACGAGGTGACGAAGAAGGCGGGATAGGTGCCGGCGACTATGCCGATGACCACAGAGAGCGCCGCGAGGACAGGGACCACAGAGGGGAGGTTGGCAGTGAGGCTGATGTCGCCTGAGAAGAGTTCGGCTATAGGGGGCCACTCGGACAGCAAATGTACCAAGCCGAGGGAGAGGGCGAAGGCTACGAGCGACGTTGTCACCGCCTCGCCGATGAGGCCGAGGCGCAGGCTCCAGAGGGTGCTGCCGAGGACGCGACGGGTGTTGACGCCCTTCACGCGCATCGGTGCTTCGGCCAGCGTGAAGTTGAGGAAGTTGATGGCAGCGACGACGAGGATGATCACGCACGCCCATATAAGAATAAGGTGTACGGTGCGGTTGCCGCGGTCGTTCGAGCCCACACCGGAGAAATAGGTCTCGGTGATGGGTGTGGCGCGGAGGTCGAACTTCCCGAAGTAGTCATCGACCTGCTGTTCTATCTCGGTCTTTTCCTCGGACGAGGCTTTGTCGTATTCTTCGGAATTCTCGGCCAGCACCGCCTTGCGGAAGGCTGTCTTGAACCTGTCCCTGAACTCGGCACGGAAAGCGTCGAAATCTACAGCGTCATAAATGCGGAGGTAACCGATGGAGCTCCATTCGCTGAAGTTGTGGCGGTTCTCGTCGCCCATGGCGAAGAAGACACCGTTGACGGGATATTCGTTGGAGGGGATGTCGGTGAGGAATGTGTTGGCGGGCAGGTCGCGATAGACACCCTGGACGCGGATGCTATCCTTGCCGTCCCAGACGTGCCGCCCGGCAGCCATCGTTGTGCCGAGGAAGCGCTCTGCCATCGAGGCGGGGATGAGGATGCCCTTCTCGCCTTCGTCCCAGTGCAGTTTGCCATCCAGACACTCCATGCCGAAGGTCTCCAGGCCGCTCTCGTTGCGCACGTTCGAGGTGGAATAGGTGATGGGCGACTCGCCGAGATAGAAGTCCCACGTGCCGGTGAAGAAGCTTGCGATGGTACCCGACTCCACCTCGGGCATCTGAATCATGTACTCCAGCAGCGGGCGGTTGCAGTGGGTGCCCCACGGCGAATCCTGATTCATCTTCGCTTCCACGCGCAGGATGCGTTCGGCATCGGGGAAGCTGCGGTTGTAGCTGGCGTTGAACTGCACCTGCGTCATGAACAGATAGAAGGCGGCAAAGGCCACGGTGAGGCCAAGGAGGTTCAGGGCTGTGGCCGTCTTGAAGCGGCGGGCGAGGTAATAGAGAGAAGTCATATCAAGTGAAAAGTGAAAGAGTGAAAAGTGAAAAATATAAGTTACTTCGGGGAAGAGTCTTGTTCAGCTTGAAAGCTGCGCGCCAGCCTTCGCCCCTCCCTGACGGGAGGGGTCAGGGGGTGGGTCTTTACTCCGTCTTGATGCTGTTCACCGGATTCTCCGTGGCGGCGCGCCAGCCTTGGATGCCGACGGTGGCGAGGGTGATGGCAGAGACGGCGAGGAGGGAGAGGGGGAAGAGCCACCAGTAGATGGGAGTGCGCTCGGCGAAGCTCATCAGCCACTGGCCGCCGATGTACCAGGCGAGAGGTGCGGCGAGGACGAAGGCGACGAGGATGAGTAGGACATAGCGGCGGCTGAGCATCAGCAGGATGGCTTCCTCGGTGCTGCCGAAGACCTTGCGGATGCCAATCTCCTTGCGGCGGTACTCCGTCTCGAAGAGCGTCAGGCAGAAGACACCGATGAGGGTGATGACGAGGCAGATGACCGAGAAGAGCAGCACCTGGTGGATAAAGCGGAATTCCTCCCGGTAGGTGTTTTCGAGGTCCTGGTCGAGGAAGCGCACGTCGGGTTCGCCCTCGTAGCCCATGGCCTTCATCTTCTCGGCAATCTTAGAGCGCATGGTCACCTTGTCGATGCCAGCGCTGACGCGGACGTTCATCACGCGCATGGGATTCCATTCGCTTTGCTCCTCGCGCGGATCCACTCGCACCATGAACATCATCGGCGTAGCCTGACGGTCCACACGTGTGGTGGCGTAGCGCACATTCTCGCAGACGCCGATGACGCGCCCCATATTGTTCATGAGCAGCGGCTTGTCCATCTGCACCCAGTCCCATTGCCGGCGGGCGGCCTCGTTGATGATATAGACCTCGTCGGTGTCGAAGCGGCCGGTTTCGGCCTCGCCGGTTGCAGGTAGGCCGTCGTGCTCGGTGAAGTCGCGCCCCTCGATGACCTTGATGCCCAATGCTCGCAGGTAGCGCCAATCCACGCGCAGGACGGCAGTGTAAATCTCATGCTCGTCGTCCTTGCGTCCCCAGGTCATGTAGCTGTCTTGGGTGCCGATACAGATCTGCGAGAAAGCCACTTCCTCGACGCCCGTCAGCGAGAGCACCTCGGTGCGCAACGCCTCGCGCTGTTTCTGCAGGTTGTCGAGGTTGGTGTAGAGCAACTCGTCCTTGGCGAAGCCATAGTCGGAGGTGTAGATGTAGTGGCTCTGGAGGTAGAGGATGCCGATGTAGACCACCATGACGGAGGAGATAATCAGCTGCAGGGCGATGAGCGCCGTGCGCAGCTGGCGGCCACGGGGCGTGAGGCCGGCACTGCCTTTCAGTGCCAGGGCGGGCTGGAACGAGGTGACGTAGAAGGCGGGGTAGAGACCGGCGGCGATGCCGACAGCCACACTCAGCGCCGCCGTCCATGCCAGCAGGCTCGGATGGTTGGCGAGCGAGATGTCGCCCACGGTCAGTTCGCCGATGAGCGGCCATTCGGTGAGGAGGTAGGCCAACAGCAGCCCTGCCATGCACGCCCCGACAGCCGTGACTACCGCTTCGCCGATGAGGCCGGCGCGGATGCCGGCGATGGTGCTGCCCAGCACACGCCGTGTGTTCACACCCTTGACGCGCATGGGAGCTTCGGCCAGCATGAAGTTGAGGAAGTTGATAGCCGCCACGATGATGAGCAGCACGCAGGCCCATATGAGCACACGATCTATCAGGCGGTTGCCCTTGTCGTTGTCCTCGTCAATGCCCGTGAAGTAAGTCTCGGTCAGCGGCATCAGGCGGAATACCATCATCGCTTTGGCCTGATCCCAGTACTCGGCGCCACCGTTGTCGAAGAAGTACTGCTTCATGTGACCGAGATAAGCATTGGCAAAGGTCTGGCGCACGGTGGCAGTGTCGGCATCGGCCGCCAGACGGACGTAGCACGTGAAGTTGTAGTTGTTCAGCTGGTCGAGGTCTTGATTACCGAAGCTGCGGTAGATGGCGTTCATCATGCAGCAGTTGTCGGGGAAGTCCTCGAAGACGCCGCGCACGGTCACGCTGTCGTCGTTCAGCAGCATGGCTCGTCCGGCCACGGAGGTCTCGTTATTAAAATAGGTACGCGCGATGGAGGCAGGGATGACGATGCCCTCGGTGCTGCCTTCGTCCCACGTGATGGTGCCGTCGAGCACGCGGGGCTGGAACGTCTCCAGTGCGCGGGCATCGACCTCTATTTTCGGGAACGTCAGTTCCGTCTCGTCCTTACGCGCCGTCACGTTCTCAAGCCAGTTCTGTGTGAGCGCCACAGCCTCCACGCCCGGCGTCTCGACCATCTGACTGCCTGTCAGGCGGTTGGCGTAGTGGTCCCAACCGTCTTTGCGCATCATTTCCACACGGTACAGCCGGTCGGCGTCAGTAAGTTCGTGGTTGAAGCTGTGGTTGTATGTCACCTGCGTCATAAACAGGTAAAAGGCGGCAAAGGCCACTGTGAGACCAAGGAAGTTCAGGGCTGTGGCCGTCTTGAAGCGGCGCGCCAGGTTGAAGAGACTATTCATTTGAAGTGAAAAATGAAAGAGTGAAAAGTGAAAAATACAGTTTACTATAGTGGTGAGAGAGCCGTGAAGATGACAGGTGATTATTATTTTTCACTTTTCATTCTTTCACTTTTCACTCATCTGTGCTGCAAAGGTACGCTTCTTTTCTCATTCTCTCCAAGCAGCGCACCCTACTTTCTTTGTATTTCACACAAAAAACGTCTAAAAATTAGACACTCCTCGGCCTCTTCTTCGACTGTATTCAGACGCGAACGGGGTTAATCATATCTTTTCGATAAAGAAAAATCTTACTTCGTGCACTCAAATGACGTTTTATTCGTACCTTTGCAGCCACTATGAAGAAACTCTGGTTTATAGGTCTTGTGGCGCTCATCGCTGTGCTCTTCGTGCTGAACCTGCTGTTGGGCACGGTGAAGATTCCCATAGGCGAAGTCCTCAGCATCCTCCTCTCCCCGGCCTCAGCGGGCGGCGGCGAGGCGTCCGTCGCCTCCAATATCATCTGGAGCTCGCGTGTGCCGCAGGCACTTACGGCCCTCGTGGCAGGTGCGGGCTTGGCCGTGAGCGGCTTGCAGATGCAGACGGTGTTCCGCAATCCGCTGGCTGGTCCGTCGGTGCTCGGCATCTCGAACGGCGCTTCGCTGGGCGTGGCGCTGGTGGTGCTGATGTCCGGCCGCTTGGGTGGTGTGGCGCTGAGCCGTCTGGGCTACCTCGGCGATGTGGCTATGAGCATAGCCGCCATCGTGGGCGCGCTGGCTGTGATGGCGCTGATTGTCTGGGTGGCACGGCGCGTGCAGTCGGGCGTGACGCTGCTCATCATAGGTGTGATGATCGGCTACCTGGCCAATGCCGTCATCGGCGTGCTGAAGTTCTTCTCCAACGAAGAGGACATCAAAGCCTACGTCGTCTGGGGCCTCGGCTCCTTCGCCCGCGTCTCGGGCGACCAGATGGTGCTCTTTGTGGTGCTCATGGCCATACTCCTGCCGCTGAGTATGCTGTTGGTGAAGACCATGAACCTGCTGCTCTTAGGCGATGCCTATGCCAAGAACCTCGGTCTCAACTTGGGGCGTGCCCGCTCGTTGGTCATCCTCTCGTCGGGCGTGCTGGTGGCCATCGTCACGGCCTACTGCGGTCCTATCATGTTCATCGGCCTGGCTGTGCCTCATCTGGCTCGTGCTCTCTTCCGCACCAGCGACCACCGCATCCTCATGCCCGCCACGTTGCTCACGGGTGCAGCCCTGGCACTGCTGTGCAATCTCATCGCCCGTATGCCGGGCTTCGAGGGAGCCTTGCCTGTGAACAGCGTCACCGCTCTTGTCGGCGCTCCCGTCATCGCCGCCGTGCTGTTCAGGAGAAAATAAAAGAATATATGACAGATACATTCAAAGGTTATTCACTCGGCGTAGCTGCCGCAGCCAGCTATGGACTCAATCCGCTGTTCGCACTGCCTCTGCTCAGCGCGGGCATCGATGCCTACAGCGTGCTCTTCCTGCGCTATTTCTTTGCTGTGCCTATGCTGGCCGTGATGATGATAGCCCGCGGTCGCGGCTTCGGGTTGCGGCGCGGACAAGTGGTGCCGCTGGCTGTCTTAGGCATACTCATGGCGTTCTCGTCCCTAACCCTCTACGTGAGTTATGCCTATATCGGTGCGGCCATAGCCTCGACGCTGCTCTTCATCTATCCTATCTTGGTGACCCTCATCATGGCGCTGTTCTACCACGAACATGTGAGCCGCCTGACGGTGGTGTGCATCCTGTTGGCTACAGCGGGCATAGGCCTGCTCTATCGTGGCGACGACGGTGCGGTGCTCAACCCCTATGGCCTGCTGCTGGTGTTCCTCTCTGCGCTCTCCTACGCCATCTATCTGGTGGCCGTGAACCGCGGTCAGATGAAAGAGATTCCCACGCTGAAGCTGACGCTCTATGTCATCGCTTTCGGGCTGTTGCTCTTTGCCTTCCGCTTTCGCACAGAGACGTTCGCCATACTCTCGTCGAACCCTTGGCTGTGGCTCTCGGCCTTCTCCATGGCTTTGTTCCCAACGGCTATCTCGCTCATCTGCACCAGCGCTGCCATTCACAAGATAGGCAGCACGCCCGTAGCCATCCTCGGCGCTATGGAACCTGTGACGGCTGTGGCCATCGCTATCCTTATCTTCAACGAGGTGCTTACGCTACGTCTGGCGGTAGGTATGCTGCTCGTCATCGCAAGCGTCACGCTGATCATCGCCGGCGGTAGCATCACTCATCATCTGCTGCGCGTCCGCAAGATGTTCCCGCGGCTGAAACGAAGAAGAAAAGACCCACCTCGCCCTTCGGGCACCCCTCCCGTGAGGGAGGGGCCTGCGGGCAGAGGGGAGATGAGGAATGACGAATGATGAATGACTAATGACAAATGACTAATGACAAATGATATTTACCCTGCGGTTTCTATTCCCTCCCCCTTTGGGGGAGTCGGAGGGGGCCGTGCCGAATGATATTTACCCTGCGGCTTCTATTCCCTCCCCCTTGGGGGAGTCGGAGGGGGCCGTGACGAATAATATTTACCCTGCGGCTTCTATTCCCTTCCCCTTTGGGGGAGTCGGAGGGGGCCGTGACTACTAATAATCTTAAAGGTATATGAAGGAAAGAAATATTATGGTAATGGCGGCGCTATTAGGCGTTTTGTTGCTAATGGCATCGTGTGGTAACTCATCGCGACCGACGTCGGCGACCGACGAGGTTGAAGTGGTCGACACCATGGAGTTGCGGTATGCCAAAGGCTTCCGGGTGAGGACGCTGGCAAACGGCGTGCGCCTCGTTGATGTGGCCGACCCGCAGACCGATGAGGACCGGATGCCCGTGAGCTATCACTTTGCATTGGTGGCCCCCTCCCGTCCCCCCCGAGGGGGGGCGAGCAAATCCTCTGGTAGACAAGCGGAAATGAGCGCCCCCCCTCGGGGGGGACGGGAGGGGGCTTTCACCACGGGGGGAGCGGGGAGAGGGGCTGGAGACAATTACGTTCCCGTCCAGGTCCCAGTCTCACGCACCATCGTGATGACGATGCTGCAGCTGTCCAACTTCACGGCGCTGGATGCCTTGGACGTCGTGCGCGGCATCACGGGCACGAAGAACCTGTTTAACAAGGATGTACGTGAGCGTGTCGCCGACGGTCGCATCAAGAAGATAGGCATGGAAGGCAACTTCGACACGGAGCTCATCCTGGCAGCGCAGCCCGAGGTCATCTTTATCTCGCCCTTCAAGCGCGGCGGCTACGATGCCATCAAGGAGACAGGGATCACGCTCATTCCTCACCTCGGCTACAAGGAACTGCACCCGCTGGGACAGGCCGAATGGATTAAGTTCGTGGGCCTGTTCCTCGGCAAGGAGCGCGAGGCCGACAGCTTGTTTGCGGAGATAGAGGCGAGGTACAATGCGTTGAAGGAGAAGACCCACCCCCAACCCCTCCCGTCAGGGAGGGGAGAAGCTGGCGCAAAGAAGGCAAGCGGAAACGAAAGTCTCCCCTTACGGGGAGATTTAGAGGGGTCTTCTCCCACCGTCTTCTCCGGCGAGATGCACGGCGGCAACTGGTATGCCGTGGGCGGCAAGAACGCGCTGGCGCAGCTCTTCCGCGACGCCGGTGCCGACTATGTCATCAAGGACGACAACACGGGTGGCGTCAACATCGAGTTTGAGCAGATGTACGCCCAGGCCGCCGACGCCGACTACTGGCGCATCCTCAACAGCTTCCCCGGCGACTTCTCGTACGAAGCGCTGAAGGCCAGCGAGCCGCGCAACGAGCTCTTCCGTGCCTTCCGCGAGAAGCACGTCATCTACTGCAACATGAAGCAGACGCCCTACTACGAGCTGGCGCCCGTGCAGCCCGACGTACTCCTGGCCGACCTCATCGCCATCTTTCATCCCGAACTGATGCCCGAGGACTATAAGCCAACATTCTATCGGCTGCTGCGGTGATGGGGTATGGTTGAGGGTTTATGGTTTATGGTTGAGGGTTTATGGTTTAACGTATAGGTCTCTGAGTATGATCTTGATATTCGGCGGAACCACAGAGGGCCGCAAGGCGGCTGAGGTGCTGGAACAGGCTGGCAAGCCTTATTACTACAGCACGAAGACGGGTGAGCAGGAGCTCAGCCTGCAGCATGGTCTGTGCATCGATGGCGCTATGGACGAGGCTGCCATGGAACTGTTCTGCCGCGAACATCAGATCCGCTTGCTCATCGACGCCGCCCATCCCTTTGCCGAACGTCTGCATGCGACGATTGCTTCGGTGGCGGCCACCTTGCAGCTGCCTATCGTGCGCTACGACCGCATCTATCCTCCTCATGAGTCCGACATACATTGGTGCCGCGACTACGACGATGCCATACGCCAACTCGAGGCGGCCGGCATCGACCGCCTGTTGATGCTCACCGGCGTGCAGACCATAGCGCGCCTGAAGCCTTTCTGGCAACATCACGACTGCTGGTGCCGCATCCTCGACCGCGACAGCTCACGAGCGTTGGCTGCCAAGAATGGCTTTCCCAAAAAAAAACTCGCATACTACGAACACTCCGACATCCCGACCCTCCTCGCCCAGCTGCGCCCCCAGGCCATCATCACCAAGGAGAGCGGCCTCAGCGGCGGCTTCAAGGAGAAGGTGGAGGCCGCCCGTGAGGCCGGCGTAGAGATTTTCGTGGTGGAGAGGCCAAAGCCCCTCTCCAGGCCCCTCTCTAACTCCCCCCGTGGGGGGGAGGACTCCTTATCCTCTAGTAGAAATGATGTCATAGGCTTTGCGGCCCTCCCCCCCACGGGGGGAGATGGAGAGGGGCTTCCCATAGGCTTTGCGGCCCTCCCCCCCACGGGGGGAGCGGGGAGAGGGGCTTCCTTTTCCATCGTCACCGGTCCCCTTGGCCTCCGCCGTGCCGTAGAACAGCACATACCCGACTTCTTTCCGCTGAAGAGCGGCCTGACCACTGGCACCTGCGCCACCGCTGCCGTCAAGGCGGCCCTCCTCTCGCTGATGGGCGACGAGGAGGAGAGCGTGTGGGTGCAGCTGCCCGATGGCGAGAGTGTGCTCGTGGACATCGACGAGGTGGGCCAGGGCTGGGCTGCTGTCGTCAAAGACTTCAGCAATGACCCCGACGTGACGCGGGGATGCAGGATTAAGGCGGAGGTGGCCCTCCCGGACTCTCCCCCCGCCCTCCCTGTTAGGGAGGGAGCAGAATGTTTTGAGCAGCAGCCTTCTCCATTTGCAAAGGTAACCGCTCCCTCCCTAACAGGGAGGGCGGGGGGAGAGTCTCCCCTCCGCTTCCTCCAAGGCGAGGGTGTGGGGCGTGTGACGCTGCCAGGCCTGGGCATACCTGTCGGCGAACCGGCCATTAACCCTACGCCCCGGCGTATGATTGAAGCTGAGGTGCGGGCGCTGACGGACGCTGCTGTTGATATCACCATCTCGGTGGAGGGCGGTCGCGAGTTGGCCAAGCGCACCTTCAACGAGCGCGTGGGCGTCGTCGATGGCATCAGCATCATCGGCACCTCGGGCATCGTGATGCCCTTGTCCAACGAAGCTTTCGTAGAGAGCATAGGGCGCGAGTTGCAGGTGGCACGCGCCATGGGTTGCGATGCCATCGGTCTCGCCTCGGGCAAGCGCGGTGAGGAGGCGTTGCTGGCGGCCGAGCCCGACCTGCGCGTCGTCCACTACGGCAATTTCATCGGGGCTGCTCTCGAGCGTGCCCACGCCCTGGGTTTCCGCCGCGCCGTTCTCGGCATCATGATCGGCAAGGCCGTGAAGCTGGCCGAAGGTCATCTCGACACCCACTCCCATAAAGTGTTGATGAACAAAACGTTCCTCGTCGATGTGGCTCGTCAGGCCGGCGTGGCCGATGCCGAGGAGCGCCTCGACGGCATCACCATGGCCCGCGAGCTATGGGCCCTCATGCCCGCGACCTTCTTCGAGCGCCTGCAAGAGCTGTGCCTCAGCCATTGCCGCCGCGCCTTCCCTGCGGGGCAACTCGATGTGCGGATAATAAAAGGTTAGAAGTTTCGATAAAATAGAGAGGTATTAGGAGAAAAGAAATTCGTCTATTTCGTTTAATTCGTTGTTTTTAAGAACATTCGAAAGTTGAGTATTTAAGATTATGGCTTTACTGATTGGACTTCTTATCCCACTGTTGGGAACAATGCTTGGCTCTGCATTCGTCTTTCTGATGAAGGACGAGATGTCGGTCCGTCTGCAGAAATCGCTCCTCGGCTTTGCTTCGGGCGTGATGGTGGCTGCCTCGGTGTGGTCGCTGCTCATCCCCGCAATGGAGATGGAGGAGGGTAGTGGTGCGTGGTCTGTGGTGCCTGCCGCTGTAGGTTTCCTGCTCGGTATAGGCTTCCTGCTGGCTCTCGACGAGCTGACGCCTCACCTTCACCTCGGCGCTACGTCGCCCGAAGGTCCCCGCTCGCATCTCTCGCGCACGGCCATGCTTGCGTTGGCCGTCACGATTCACAACCTGCCCGAGGGTATGGCCGTCGGCGTAGTATTTGCCGGTGCCGGGCAGGGCGCTGCCGGGCTGTCGGTGGCCAGTGCGCTGGCTGTGAGCATAGGTATCGCCATCCAGAATGTGCCCGAGGGTGCTATCATCTCCATGCCCATGCGTGCTGCCGGCAACTCCAGGTGGCGCTCGTTTGTGATTGGCAGTCTTAGCGGCGTAGTGGAACCCTTAGGCGGATTGGTCGTGGTGCTGCTGGCCTCGCTGATGACGCCTGCCCTGCCTTATCTGCTGGCCTTCGCTGCCGGCGCCATGATTTACGTGGTTATCGAAGAGCTCATCCCGGAGGCATCCGAGGGTGAGCACAGCAACCTCAGCACCATAGGCTTTGCCATAGGCTTCGTGCTTATGATGGTGCTCGACGTGGTGCTGGGCTAACTTGCAGGAAAGGAGAGGATTACAGGCTCGAGCCTACGAGCTCTTCAAGTGCCTCTTTGTGGTGGCCAGGCAGGATTATGTGGTGGTTGCCGATGGGGTTCGTGAGGAAATATCTTGCGGCATCTGTCGCCGACAGCCTTATCACCTGCTGTGTGCGGCAGAGGTCGGGCTGCGCCTGATTCCTCATGAGCATGCCCTCTTCAATGAATGAGCGCGAGAGGTCGCCAGCGAGCTTCGCCACCGTCACAGGTCCTTCTTTCATAAACCCTCTGATGCCCACTCCGATGCCTGATTCGAAGTGGGTGTCGAGTTCGTAGCGCTCGATTATGTTCAGCGGGATGGTGCAGTGGGCAAAGAGCAGCTCGCCCGTCTCGGCGTTGATCTGTGCGGGATTAGCCTGGAAACCTGTTACGCCCGTGACAGCTTTGGCCACCGCCATAGTAAGCATGGCCGGAATGTCGCCTTCGCAGCCGGCTACGATACCTTCGGCGTTCAGCTTTGCCAGGGCCAGGCACCCCGTGTTGCGAACAGCCGTCAGGAGGTCGAAGCAACGGAGCGTGAAGCCCTGCAGGTTGTGGCGCTTGACGATGTTCGTCAGCGCATCGTAAATCTGAAGTGCGCCCGGCAGCGCTTGGCGGATCTTCTCGGTGGGGGCGGGTAGTGGCACTTGCGCATTCAGCGGCGTGGCTGCAATCTCGTCCAGGAGCTCCGGCATGGCTATGTCCACGATCTCTATGCCGAGCGCTGCCCGAATCTTTTCGCGGTCGGCGATGCTCGAGATAAGCCAGTCTGAAGGCTGCCCTATGACGCCTAATCGGCTGCCTCGCAGCATCTTGCGTGCGCTCTCCACCTTGGCGAGAAGGGCTATGCGCTTGCTGACATAGTCTGCCCGCCCGTGGATGATCTCGCCGGCCAGTCCCTGTTGTCGCAGGAACGACAGTATCTCCATTGAGGCTGCGAGCGAGTTGCTCTGGCCTGACGTCAAGAGATAGAAAGGTTGGCTCGACCGCGCCTGCAACTCAGACAGCAGGCGTTTGAACACGCCCTCGGTGCCGCCCGTGCGGACGTAGATAAGGTTGAGATTTCGAGTGCCGTAGCTGCTGTAGTCGCTGCCGCAGAAATCATAGTCGGCACGGATGTTGGCAAGGAATTCTTTTGTTAAGGCGTCAACGGCCTGTTCGTCGTGAAGCTCCGACGTGAGCGTATAGATTGCAATCTTAGTCATAGCGCATATTTTTGTTTCAGCCGCAAAGGTACGGGAAAAAATGAAAAGGGAAAAATGAAAAGGGAAAAATTAAGGATGCCGAATGACGAAATTTATTTGAGCAAAACGATTCAGCTGATAGACGCAAAAAAAATTTTTTGTTCAAAATAGACTACAGACTACAGCCGGGTGTCTGCTTCGCAGCACAGAGAGCGCAGAGGTAGCAGAGGACACAGAGGGCTTTGATAATTGATAATTGATGATGCAGGCGCAAGGTGCTATGCGCCCTATCGAATTGCCTTATGCGCCCTATCGAATTGCCTTATGCGCCCTATTGAATCGCCTTATGCGCCCGGTCGAATTGCCTTATGCAACCGTATGTATGAGCCTACGCTTACTGATGTGTTGCAAAACTCATAAGACTTTCGGACCAAACTCATAAGACTTTCGGACCAAACCCTTAAGACTTCTGAGCCAAACCCTTATAGGTTCAGCGCATAGCCCTTTGGCTTTCAATGTGATATGGGCCGCTATACCATTGTATAATAAAAAATGACATGTGACATAGAAACTAAACAAAAAATTTTTTTTGATTTCTATGTCACATGTCACAACATAAAATGGTGCGCCTGATAATCAGCGGTTTGCAATGTAGGATGAACCCTTTTCTAAAAAACTTTTCAAAAACCATCAATTATCAATTGCCCCCTCTGCGCTCTCTGTGCTGCGGAGCAGACGCCCGGCTGTAGTCTGTAGTCTATTTTGAACAAAAATTTTAATGACTATCCGCAATCGTACCACCAAGACGCTGGAAGCGTCATCGCTCAATAACCGGGGTGTGCGCAGCACCCCCGGATGACAGCCAGCATCGGAATCGACCCTGGAGGGGTCGCCCTCTTGGAATGATGGGGCACTCTT
>JAFRNY010000047.1 GCA_017429945.1 Bacteroidaceae bacterium | reverse complement strand
TCTTATTGAAACGCGCTCGGCCGAAGGACGCTTCTTCGAGCAAAGCGAGTCTGAAGAATTATACGAATTAATCGAATTTACACTTCATCGTGGCCATGCAAAGTTAGGGCTATAGGACAAGAAAGAATTCGTAAAATTCGTTGTCTTATAAAACATCTTCTGTGCCATCTCCTATATTATTGCCATTATTTATATCAAGAATTAGTGCGCTCGACCTTCTTCAAGCGTGAAGCGTCGCAAAGCGCCGAACGGCTCGCTTGATCCTTCAAGAATTGAAACTCGGAACTTGGCAGCAGCTATATCATAGCTACTTTTTAATCACCTTCTCAGCTGTCTGGTCGTCATAGGCGATGATCTGCAGGCCTTTCGCATCTTTTTTCGCCGGTCGTCCGTCGGCGGTGTAGCGCGCCGCTTCTTTCCGTTGCCTCGCAGCTTTGGCCGGGGCATAGTTGAGGGCCGTGTCGTCGTTTTCGATTACTACGAAGTTCTCTATTGAGCTGTCGTTGAAGGCCCCTTCTCCGATGGCGAGGTTTATGTAGAGCCCGTCGGACACCACGTTGTGGAGTTTTAGTGTCTTCAGGTATTTGGTGCCTTGGAATGCGTTGTTGCATATGCGTCGCACCGATGATGGCACTTCGAACTCCTCGCGCGGATTCATGGCGGGATATCTGACGAGGGCCACTGGTATGTCGTCATAGATGATGTAGAGCACGCCATCGATGCTCTTGATGGTGTTTGCCCGGTCAAAGTTGGTTGTCGTGAGATATCCGGTAAACAACTCGCTCTTTGTCTCTAGCTTTTGTGCGTAGGTCTGGCCGGCGATTGCCAGCAGAATGATTAGTAGGCTTTTTTTCATGATGATATTATTTTATGATTATCCGCAATTTTACCACCAAAGAGACCGCAGCGCGGTCTTCGCTTTGATAACCGAGGGTACGAGCGTAGCGAGCACCCCCGGTTAACATACAATCGTGGAATATGCACTCTGGAAGAGTGCCCCATCATTACAAGAGGGCGACCCCTCCAGGGTCGATTCCGATGCTGGCTGTCATCCGGGGGTGCTGCGCACACCCCGGTTATTGAGCGATGACGCTTGCAGCGTCTTGGTGGTACGATTGCGGATAGTCATTTATTATTTTGTTGTTGGCATTATTATTGATTTGAAACTTCCGGCTAAGGTCGTCATCGACAAAGATAGGCATAAAAATGAGAAAGAGTGGCCGCCGACAGCCTCGGCGGCCGCGAGCTCGGCCATATCGACGTGGAGGCTGCCGCAGGCTGGCAGACCGTCCATGCCCGCGTGCGCGCCCCTCGCGGCGTTCATGCCCTCTATCTTAAGTTTGAAGGTCCGACGTCCGACGCCGATCTTCTTAGTCTCGACTGGTTGCAGTTTCGCTGAGCGTGAACTCGAACGTCAGTCCGTCAGTGCCCGGCGCAATTCTTATGTTGCCTCCGTGGAGCTGCACGGCATTTTTCACTATTGCGAGGCCGAGCCCCGTGCCGCCCAGTTCGCGGCTGCGCCCTTTGTCGATGCGATAGAACCTTTCGAAGATGCGGGCCTGGTGCTCGGCAGGAATACCTCCGCCGTTGTCGCGGAACGTGAAGTGCCACACTCCTGCTTCCTCCCTTGCGCTGACCTCCACGGTCGTTCCCTCGCCGGCATAGCTGATGGCGTTGTCCATGAGATTGCGGAAGATGCTGTAGAGCAGCGAGTAGTTGCCGTGAATGATAATGCCCTGTGGCAGGCAGTTGCGCAGCGTCATCTGCTTCTTTTCCATGGCAATCTTCGTTTCATCGGCAATCTCGGCAAAGAGCAGGGACAGGTCCACACGCTCCATCTTAATCATATCGCGCGCGTAGTCCATGCGGTTGAGCGTGGATATGTCCTGCAGCAGGGCCGTCAGTCGCCTGGCCTGCGCGTTGGTGCGGCGGATGAAGTGGTCGCGCACCTCGTCGGTGATGTCGTTGCCCTCGAGTAGCGTGTCGGTGTATCCGAGAATGCTGGCCACTGGCGTCTTCAGCTCGTGGGCTATGTTCTGCGTCAGCTCGCGGCGCATGCGGTTTTCTATCTCGGCCTGCTCGCGGCTGAGGCGCTCGTCCATATTCCTGGCATAGCGGTACAATAGGAGTGCGAGGCCGCTCATGACAATGAGTGAGAACACGAGCAGGTGCCAGTCGCTGACCTCGTTGAAGGGCATGATGAATTTGCGGTCGTAGTCTTCGAAGATGATGAAAATGGCAGCGTAGGCTATGAAGATCGCCATCACGCTCACCCACATCTTCCGGCCCTCAGTGAGTTTTTTCATTGTCGTACGTTTTTTCAAAACAGTAACCGAACCCTGTGCGCGCCACCAGGCAGGCGCCGTAGCGCTTGAGCTTCTTGCGCAGGCGGGCAATGTTGACATCGACGGTGCGCTCCGTCACGACGACATCGTGAGGCCACACCCTCTCGAGCAGCTGCTGGCGGCTCAGCACCTTTCCGCCATGCTCCATGAGCAGGCTCAGCAACTCATATTCTGTGGGTGTGAGGGCCGTGGGCTCGCCGTCGACGATGGCCGTCTTAGCCGCAGCGTCCACGGTCAGGCCCTCGTAGCTCAGGTTTTCCGTGGTGGCGAGCTGTAGCTGCCGTGCCCTTCCGAGCACAGCCTTCACTCTGGCCATCACCTCGCGCACCGAGAACGGCTTCGTCACGTAGTCGTCGGCTCCGAGCTCGAAGCCCGTGAGCTTGTTGTCCTCGGAGTCGCGTGCCGTGAGGAAGATTATGGGCAGTTGTCGCGTGCCCCGCTGTGCCCGCAGCTGCCGGGCCATCTCAAAGCCGGAGATGCCAGGCATCATCACGTCGAGCAGCAGCAGGTCGTAGGGCTTCTCGCCAGCTGCTGCGCAGGCCTCAATCTTCATCAGGGCCTCTTCAGCCGAGCGTGCGGCGTCGGCCTCGTAGCCTGCCGACTGCAGGTTGAAGGTGAGGATCTCGCAGAGGTCCTGCTCATCATCGACCACTAAAATCCTTTTCTTTTCCATTATTCTTGTTTTGCATAAGCTCCGAAACGTGCCTGCACGACGTTCACGACGTAGTCGCCCAGTTTCTCCAGCTCGTCGGCCATATCTACGTAGAGCGTGCCTACGGCATAGTCGTATTCGTGGTTGTTCACGGCCTGCACGTTGTCGGCCTTTATCTGTTGTCGCAGTTGGTTGATCTCGTTCTCTATGCGGAACGTCTCGCGTATGTCGTGCTCTGAGCGGTGTCCGCGCATGACGGTGTTCATCTGCGTGAGCGCTTCGTTGCAGAGCGTCATCAGCTCTTGCAGCTTCTGGGTCTGCTGCTCGGTGAACGATGCCTTGCCCTCATGCTTGCGCTCGAGCGTACGAGCCACCTTGTAGCAGGCGTCGCCGATAGACTCCAGCTCGCTTATCTCGCGCAGCATCTGCCTGATCTTCTGCTTTGTGACGCTGCTCAGGTGGTCATTGCTCACCTGCTCGAGGTAGCGTGCTATCTCTATCTCCATCTTGTCGGTGAAGTCCTCCTCGTGCTCAATCTGGCTGAAGCGCTCGGCGAAGTCGCCGTCGCTGTCCTCGCCGAAGAGGCGTCGCACCATGCCGAACATCAGTTCCACGCGCTGGCCGAAGGCCGCCGTCTCCTTCTGCGCCTGCAGCACCGAGATTTCGGGCGTCTGCACCAGGTTGGCCTGTATGTATTGCAGGCGGAACTCCGTCTGGCCCTCCTTCTGGCGGTCGGGCAGCAGCCAGCACACCGCGCGCTCTATCTGCGGCACGAACCAGATGAGAATGCCCGTGTTCACCACGTTGAAGCACGTGTGGAACATCGCCAGCACCACGGGCAGCCTGTGCGTCTGGCCGCCGGCGGCGGGGTCGTAGCCCACGAGGTGGCACACCATGTTCACGAAGGGGTAGAACACCAGGAGCACCCACACCACGCCGAAGACGTTGAACAGCAGGTGGGCCAGCGCCGCGCGCCGCGCCTGCGTGTTAGCCCCGAGCGCTACGAGGTTTGCCGTGGCCGTGGTGCCTATGTTCTCACCCATGACCAGCGCTATGCCCAGGTAGATAGGCAGCACGCCCGTGCTGCAGAGCAGAATCGTGATGGCCATTACGGCTGCCGACGACTGCACGATGCACGTGATCAGCGTGCCTATGGCCAGGAAGGCGAGGATGGTCAGGTGGCTCCCCGTGTCGAACGAGGCGAAGAATTCTACAACGGCCTCGTTGTGCTCCAGGTCCATGGCCTTGCCCGCGGCGCTCAGCATCACGAGCGAGAGAAACATGAAGGCCGTGCCGAAGAGGAAATCGCCTACGTAGCGGCGGCGCCTCCTATATATGAGTATTATGCCTATGAGGAAGGCGGGATAGACGATTGCCGTGAGGTCCACGCTGTAGCCCAGCGACATGATCCACGCCGTGAGCGTGGTGCCGATGTTGGCGCCCATGATCACCGAGATGGCCTGCGCCAGCGTCAGCAGGCCGGCCGAGACGAACGAGACGGTCATCACCGTCGTGGCCGACGACGACTGCACGGCGCACGTCACCAGCGTTCCCGTGAGCATGCCTGTGAGGCGGTTCGTTGTCATGCGCGCCAGTATGTGGCGCAGTTGCGGTCCTGCCAGTTTCTGCAGGGCCTCACTCATAAGGCGCATGCCGTAGATCAGCAGGCCCAGCGAGCCCAGCAGCTGCAGCGCCACCATGATGTAGTTTTGATTCGTTTCCATATCGTTTGCGTTTTATCTTTATTCTGATTTCTGGCGACAAAGGTACGTCATTTGTCGACAACAGACAAGAAAACGCTGTTACGATACGGTTACGATTAGACTCTCCCCCCAAGACTCTCCCCTTAGATCAGAAGAGCCAGGGCGCCCGTCAGTTGCAGCGCCACCATGCCATAGTTCGGTCCGGATTCCATAATGTCTTTCTTTCGTGTTTTACTATTCTGGCCACAAAGTTAAGCCATTATCGCCAACCAACAAAGAAAAATGCCATTAATTGAACTTTTGGGTGTTCATTTTAAACAATGGATCATACGAATTAAACGCGCACGAGCTTTGCTCACTTGACACTTCAATGATGTGAATAAACGAGGAAACACACGGAATGTCGGATGAACAAAAAATGGCCATCAGGGACAGGAACAGGCGGAAAAGCCGCGTTTTGTTTGGTCGTTTGAAAGGAAAAATCTACATTTGCAGCGCAAAAGGACAGAAAACCCATCACAAATGGGTGGGTCAATGGCTTATTATGATGAAGAATTGCTAAACACATAAGTTATGAAACTGAGATTTTCCTTTTATATCCTGAGCCTCGCTGCCCTGCTTGCAGCCTGTTCGGAAAGCGATGACATCAACGGCATCACCCCGTCTGATACATCGAGAGGCGCCGTCGTGATGTCGGCACCCGACAATGATATGTTCGCTCGGCGCAACGGCGAGAAGCTGCTCACGGGAGCATACACCGACCCCACTGACTACAGCCACTACTACAACGACCCCGTCATCGCCGAACACGCCAGCAAGCTGATGTGCGAAGCCGACACCAACATGGCGGCCAGCCTCAACAGCGTGGAAATCACCGACGAGCACCTGGCCGAACTGAAAAGCTTTGTGGAGAGCAGCATCCTCACCACCGAGGTGAAGCAGTACGCCAAGATGATGTCCATACTGAAATGGATTCGCGCCAACATCCGTTACGACTACAAAGACCAGGACGCCTACAGCGTGTTCAAGAACCGCGTTGCCGTGTGCCAAGGCTACTCCAACCTGATGGTAGCCATGCTCCACACGCAGGACATCAAAGCCACCGTGGCCACGGGCTTCCTGGCCAACACCGGCGGCCATGCCTGGGTCTATGCCCTCGCCGACGGCGTGTGGTATGTGGCCGACCCCACCAACCGCAATAACGTCTATAGGATGAAGGCCGACCTCTCCCAGTACAAGAGCACGCTGCAACCCTGGAACATCGATATGCCCTTGGCGCAGGATGAACGATTCGTCTATGACTTCCGCGACAAGCACTTCAACATCCGTCAGGTGCTCACCGCCGACGAGCAGGTGAGCGTGCCCTTCGGCGCCCTCGGCTACCGCATCACGGCCTTCGACCCCATCGGCGGCATCAACGAGAATGTACGCGAGCTCTACCTCAGCCTCAACATCGCCAGCATCGGCCAGTATGTGCAGGGCTTGCGGGAGCATGGCGCCAACCTGCAAGAGGTCTACGTCCTCAACGACGAGAACCGCAAGATCAACGAGTACGACGGCTGCGTATATAGCATCAAATACAACGGCACGACCAAGCCGCTGACTTACCTCACCCTGCTCTACGCCCCAGGCGGCAAGCGCGAAATCACGTTTGCCCCCATCGCCAAGATCACCAGCAAGCTCATCGAGGCGCTGCCCAATGTGGAAATCCTACATTTCGACGAAGCCACGCTCGAGTTCGAGGACTATGCCATCACCGGCAGCCCCAACCTCAAGGAGGTCTACATCAACCAGAATGCAAAGGTCAGCAGCAAGGCATTCGACGATCTGCCTGCCGACTGCCAGATCATACGCTACGACCCGATCCAGACTGGCATCCGGCCTATCTATATGTAAACAGCGCTCAGCCGACAACGACAACACCTAATATAACGTGAGTTCGGTATAAGAAATATGCTTGAAAAAATCTTTACCGCGCTCTGATGGCTATTCGGATAAGTAAATAAGGCCCTGCTTCGCAGCAGAGCCTTACTGAATAAGAATTAGTAACCTTTAAACTTTTACTTATGAAAACGCCAAAGAAGAATTCTTATATAGCGATGTGAATCCATCGGGGTGTGCCGTCACGCGTGGGTTTCTCGTAGATTAGTTCCGAGCAGGGCAGCCCGAGGTCGTCGATTACGGCCTTGAGGCGGGAGTTGTCGGCGATGTTTGCGGCTCTTATGTCTGCTGCGCGTCCGCTTAGGTGCAGGCTTCGCTGTGCGCCACCAACCGCGCGGTTGAGCTGGCGGCAGCGGTAACCGGAGTTGATGATTATTGGTTGACGGAAGGCCTTGCGGATTGGCTCTAGCAAGTAGGTGCAAAGGAGCTGTAGGTTGTGCAG
>JAFRNY010000046.1 GCA_017429945.1 Bacteroidaceae bacterium | reverse complement strand
TCTGTGCCTGCGCAGCAGGCCCCTGTAGTCTGAAGTCTTGTTTGAACAAAAATTTTTTTAGTCAGCCAGCATCGGAATCGACCCTGGAGGGGTCGCCCTTTTGGAATGATGGGGCACTCTTCCAGAGTGCATATCACGATTGTATGTCATCCGGGGGTGCTCGCTACGCTCGTACCCTCGGTTATCGAGCGAAGACCGCGTTGCGGTCTCTTTGTTTGTACGATTACGGATAATCATAAAATTTTTTGCAACCCTATTGCATCTTTTCTGGTAATCAATAACTTACAATGTAAGATGAACCCTTTTTTGAAAAACTTTTCAAATTTCTGGCAAATGATAAGGGTGGCGCCAATCTGGCGCCACCCCTGTAATCTGAAGCCATGGGGCTTATCTGCTAAGTTAACGGTTGCTTCAGCTACTTCACAATAAGCTTGGCGGTAGCCTGCTTGGCCCCGCTGATGGCGCGCAGGACATAGATGCCGGGGCGTAGCGAGGTGGGAAGCTCGAGGTCGGCGTCGCGCATGAAGCTCTGCTGATAGACGACGGCTCCGGCGGCTGTGCAGAGCTGCACGGGCACTTGCAGGCGGTCGGCTCCGGTGATGGTCAGCGGCAGGCGCTCGCCGGCGCTGACTACGTTGCGCGCGGGCTTGAGGGCGAACTCGGCAGCGGCTTCGGTGGCTACGGGCAGCTGCTCGATGCCGGTGTAGTTGAAGGCGGGGTCTTTGATGGTCTGTGCGTATTTGTACCATTTGAGGTTTGTGGATGCGGGCTGCCACACGTTCTGCCCCATGCGTATGTGGTAGTTGTAGTGGGCTTTGCGCGTCTGCTCGCCTTCGTAGATGTAGTCGGTGTTGACAACCACAGCTATGACGACGCCATTGGCCGGCGCTTCGGGCATGAGCATCGACACCTCGACGTCGCGGTTGCGGCGGCCGGTGAAGGGCTGGCTGTAGTAGATGCGGCCTTCTGCGGTGCGGTAGCAGAGAATGCATGCCATATTGCTGGCCAGGGCACGGAAGGTGAGCTGCAGGCGGTCGCCGGCTCGTCCGCTGGTGTGGAGTGGTATTTGGTTGGCACCGCTCCAGCCTGGCGTGGTGCGCCATTCGGGTCGGTACCATCCGGCACTGTCGGGGTTGGCGATGGCTGTCATCTTGGCGTAGGGCGTGGCGCGCCATACTTCGCATTTCTTCCAATAGGGCTCCCATTCTTCCTTGACAGAGACTTGCCAGTTGTTGTCGATGAGCGCCTCGCAGGCTTTGGACCATTTGCCTACGTCGATCATGGCCTGGCGTGCACGGTACTCTATGATGAGATGGCGCATCTGCAGCTCGCCGAGGCCTGGAACCTTCTTGCCGTTCTCGGTGATGCCTTTGGCCATGCCTTCGAGCACACGGCTCTTGCAGTAGCGCCATATCCAGGGCACGGCGCCCTTGCCGAGGATGGCGTTGAGGACGTGGGGGAAGAGCTCGCCGTACTGCACGCCGCCCAGGAGGTTGCGCCAGGTGCATACTTGCTGGCTGCCGTTGTACATATTCACGCCCTCGGCTGCCGGGCCTCCGAATGTGTTGTCCTGGAGCCAGCCTGAGTAGCACTCGATGGGCATGAAGGGTGCTATCATATTGCCGGCGCTGAGGTAGCCCATCGACTCCGGCTCGCGGCCGCTCTTGCGCACCTCGGCCTCGGCTTGCAGCCATGTGTTGCCTGCCTCGTGGAACCACGAGGCGTTCTTGCAGCCTTCGAGGTCGGCGAAGGTGGCGTGGATGCCCTCGTGGACGCAGGCGTTCTGCTGCCCTATACGGTCGCCGTAGGTGCAGGCGGGGTCGAAGCTGTAGATGGGATAGTAGCTGAGGAATACCATGGGCCATGATGAGCCTTGGTAGAAGGTGGCGCTCTGCCAGCCGCCTTTCTCTGTATTAGGTGTATTGGGGTCGAAGCTGAGTCCGCTGCCGTAGCCATAGACTTGGCTGTAGTAGCCGTTGCGAGCGCGCTTGTCGGGCGGCCAGCCCATCTCGTTGCGGAAGTAGGCGAAGTCCTCGTCCATCTTCTTGGCCAGCAGGCGCATGGATTCCTCGGTGATGAGGGGGTTGGCCTTGGGCCCTACGGCCACGCTCCACCACTCGCCGTTGACGCGCTTGGCCACGCCGACGTCCTCAGGCAGCGGACCTTTGGACGGTGCGGGCAGCGATGGGTATTCGGTGCGGAAATCGTAGTCGAGGGTGGGGGAGTAGCTGGGCCACTGGTAGCCCATGCGCTCGTCGTACTCGCCATCGATATTGACGGTGAAGGTCATAAGGGCTATGGCACCGCAGGGGCGCTCGTAGCAGAGGGTGTAGAAGCCGCTGGCGCTGACAGTCGTGGTGGGCTCTGTGGAGGTGACTTCGCCGTGCTCGTCGAGCCAGTACCAGTTGGGCTCTTCGGTGGCGCCGCCGGGCAGGGTGAGCTGTGCTGCGAGCTCCACGCTCTCGTCTTTCTTAATCGTCACGTTCTGGAGGTCGGACGTCAGAGTCGGCGCCCCGCAGTCGTCGAGGGGATAGCCTTGAAGCGTGAACTCGAGGATGCCGCAGGCCTTCGGGCTACGCATGTAGAGGCGCAGGCGGTTGGTCTCGAGTCCGAGCCCCGAGTTGCTCGAGGTGCCGGAGCCGTTGGGGGCGTTGAGGTCAGTGGCCCGCGTCCATGTGTGTCCGTCCCATACGGCAAAGTAGGCCTCGGTGGGTAATGCCAGTCCTTCGCCCGTGTCGGTCCAGTTGACCACGGCGCGGTTGATGACGCAACGCTGGGGCCAGGCATACTCTACGTACTCCCACTGCCCGAGGTGCTGCTCGTCGCGATATCCGCTCCAGTAGGGCGCGTTGGAGGCAGTGGAGCCGTCGTTGATGGCTGCCACTCCGTGGCCCGGCTCAGCGTATGATGAGCGCACGGCCGCAGTCATCTTCTGCAGTGGCTGTCGTGTGTTCTGCGCTGCTGCCGGCGCCGTGAATGTAAGTAATGCTGCGGCCGCGAGGGTCGCTGCCTTTAAGATTTTCATAATTCGGATGTAAGTTAGGTTTAAATAAAAAACGAGAGGCGACACGGCGGTGTGTCGCTCTCTCGTTTTCTGAGGTGCTGTTCTTATTGTGCTTCAGGCTCCATGACCACGCGCACGCGGTTGCCTTCGGACTGGATGGTGACAGCCATCTGGCGCACGTTCTCGGGCGTGATGGCCTGGATGACCTGCTCGTAGTTCTCGGCGGGGTCGTAGTTGCGGCGCACGATGTTGGCGATGCGGTTCATCCAGAATCCGTTCTCACGCTGGTTCTGCTGGAAGGTCTTGATGAGGTATTCCTTGGCCTTGTTGACGCTCTCTTCGCTGACGCCCTTCTCGCAGATGTTGTCGAAGACGTCCTGCACGATCTGCAGGCAGGTGTCGGTCATCTCAGGCTTGAGGGGGAAGGCGGCCTGAAGTACGTAGCGCGGGCGGTCGTCGCTGCCGCGTGTGATCATGCCTTGTGCGCTGGTGGAGTAGGCAGCGCCGAGTTCCTCGCGGATCTTCTTGAGGTACTGCTCAGCCACGCAGTTGCCGAGGATGGTCATCAGTGCGTTGTTGCGAACAGTCATCTCGGTGTCGCCGGTCCATGCGCTGACGATGAAGCTCTGTGGCGTCTCCATCTTCTTCTGGTAGCGGTTGGTGACGTCGCCCGTGACGAAGTTGAGGCCCGGGTCAACAGGGGCGTCCTTACGCTTCACCTTAGGCAGTGTGGCCAGATACTGAGCTGCGAGTTCGCGGATCTGTGCCTCGTCGATATTGCCGAGGAACATGAAGGTGAAGTCGCTGGCATCGGCAAAGCGGTCGGCCCACATCTCGAGGATACGGTCGTAGTTGACCTGGTCTACCTCGGCCTCGGTGAGGGGCTTCAGGCGTGGATTGTGGCCGTAGAGCGTGGCTTGGATGCTATCGCCGAGGCTCGACATGGGGTCGAGGTCCTTGTTGCGCAGCTCTTCGCGCAGGCTTGCGAGGTAAGATGCTACGGCTTCCTCGTCCTTCTCGCGGGGCTGGAATGTCATGTAGATGAGCTCGAAGAGGGTCTGTATGTCTTTCTTCGAGGAGAAGCCGGAGAAGGTCTCGTCGCGCAGACCTACGTTGGCCGAGCTGCGCACGTTTTTGCCTGCGAGAGCCTTGGTGAGCTCTGTTGAAGTGAATCCTCCGATTTTAGAGCGCCCCATGACGCCGTCGAAGGCTTCGAGGTTGATGCGCTCGCTGACGGGATAGCGTCCCACGCCGCCGTCGCTCCACGCCATCATGCGGATTTCGTCGTCCTTGAAGTCGGTCTGCTTCATGATGACCTTGACGCCGTTGGAGAGCGTGAGTACCTTAGAGTCGCAGGGGCCTGCGGCCTCTTTCTTCACCTTGCCGGGCTTAGGTAGCGTGGCAATCAGCGGACCGGTCTTCACGTTGTCGACCCAGGCCGTGAGCTGCGACTGCTGAGCGGCATGAATGGCGCCGAGGAGTTGCTCCTTGGAAGGAATCACGAGGCCCTCTTTCTCGGGGTTGAGCGAGAGCACGACGAGGTTGGTGTCTGTGCGGCTGATGTAGTGCTGAATGGTCTGGCTGAAGGCTTCGGCAGGAATCTGCGGGAGCACTTGCTGCATGAGCTGGTACTCCATTTCGATGCCGGGAATGGGCTCGTTGTCGAGGAATGAGCGGTAGTACTCGTGGGCGTAGTTGATGCTCTTCTGCTTGTCGCGGTTGTTGTAGAGCTGCTCCATGGTGGAGAGGCGGTTGAGGACGGCGCGGTCGATCTCGCCCTTGGTGAAGCCGAACTCATCTACGCGATATACTTCTTCCATGACGGCCTTGATGGCTTCCTCCACGCGCCCTTCCTTCGGCACGATCTCAATGTTGAGAGCCCCGGTGACTTTCGATGAGAGCAGGAATGCGTCGTCGCTGACGCTGGCTCCCTGGAAGGGGCAGTCGGCCTTGAGCGAGAGCTCGTGGAGGCGCTGGTTGATGACGCCTGTGGCGGTGCCTACGAGGACCTCTTGCAGATACATGGGCAGCGTGTTGCGTACGCTGTCGGGGATAGCGGGGTGCTTCATCGAGATCATGACTACCTGCGAGGTGACTTCGGGGTCGCTGTCGGCCACGACGATGGCCTCGTTGTTGTCGGGCACGCTGTAGTTGACGCGCTGTGCCACGGGCTGCTGCACGGTGATAGGGCCGAAGAGATTGCGGATTTTGCCTTCGACCTGATCGACGTCGATGTCGCCCACGACGATGATGCCTTGGAGGTCAGGGCGATACCACTTGTGGTAGTAGGCGCGTAGGGTGTCGTAGGGGCACTCGTCGACCACCTCCATCAGTCCGATGGGGAAGCGGCGGCCGTAGCGGCTGTCGGACATCAGCTCTTCGAGGTGCTTCACGAGGATGCGCGTGAAGCCCGTGTTGCGCATACGCCATTCGCCGTGGATTACGCCGCGCTCCTTGTCGATCTCCTTGCCGTCGAGCGTGAGGTCGTGGCTCCAGTCGTGCAGGATGAGCAGGCAGGAGTCGATGGCTCCTTCGCGTGCGGGCACATTATCTATATTGTATACCGTCTCCTCGACGCTGGTGTAGGCGTTGAGCTGAGCGCCGAACTTCACGCCGATGCTCTCGAGGTACTCTATGAGCGAGCTGTCGGGGAAGTGCGTGGTGCCGTTGAAGCACATGTGCTCGAGGAAGTGTGCGAGGCCGCGCTGGCTCTCCTCTTCCTGGATGGAGCCTACCTTCTGTGCGATGTAGAAGAAGGCCTGGTTCTTAGGCTCTTCGTTGTGGCGGATGTAATAGGTGAGGCCGTTGTCGAGGTGGCCTACGCGCACCTTCTGGTCTACGGGCAGCGGCTGCATCAGCTGGCTCATGTCCTGGGCCTGGCTGCCGATGGCTGTCAGAGCGAAGGCAGCCGTCAAAAGGATTTTTCTGAGTTTCATTTGATTTTGAGTTTTAGTTATATGCGGTTTCTTCAGAATCATTTGTTAATGCATTGAAAGTGAAAAAGTGACCTATCACGCCCCTCCATGTCCGTCCTCATACTTGAAGGGTTGAGCGTTCTTCGCAGAGCGAAGCGGCAAAGCCGAGCGGAGGGTTGAGGGTTGAGGGTTTAGCGTTGAGCGTTGAGGGTTCTTCGCTGAGCGAAGCGGCAAAGCCGAGCGGAGGGTTGAGCGTTGAGCGAAGCGGCAAAGCCGAGCGGAAAGGCACGGCCTCGGCCGTAGTTCAATGGTCAATGGTCAATGTTCAATGTTAGCTTCGCTGACTTTTGTCGCGACTCGGCAGTCCAAGCAAGCTTGACTGCGCTCGCTGCTCCAAAAGTTCAATGGTCAATGTTTTGGAACTTAAATCTTACTTAAATCTGAACTTAAATCTGTCTTTGGGAGCTTCTTCGGCTTATCGCCTCAGAAGTTTACGGCCGCATGCGGCCTACCCATGAATCCTAAACGAAGTACGCTAATCGCTAAACGCTAGACGCTCAACGCTCTACCACCAGTTCCAGTTGATGGTGAAGTGAACGCGCACGTTCACCTTCTTGAGTGTGGAGCCCACCTGGTACTGATATTGCATCGTCACGGTGTGCTCATCGTCGTAGCACGTGTCGTTGCGGATGCCGCAATTCCACGAGAAAAGGTCGTCGTAGATCTCGATATAGACGTGACCTCCGTCCCACACGCGCGGCTCGTTGTCGGCATTGAACCATCCGCCGTAGACGCCGTTGGTTTTGTTCTCGCCGGGACTGCCGTCGGCGTTGAGCGGCACGATGTCGGTGAGATTGTTGGCGTTGAAATCCGCTTCGGCAATTCCCAGCAGGCGACATACGTCGGCCTTGCTGACTTCCACATGTACGTTCTGGTCGTAGCCTGCCGACCACTGAATGGTAGTGTTTACGTCGATAGTGCCGCAGAGCTGCTCGTCGTCGATGGGCTTGACGTTGTCGGGCACAGGAATGTTCTCAATGAGGTTGTTCATGAATGTGCGGCGGTTCTCGAGCCAAGTCTTCATCTTGGTGAGTTCGGTCTCGAAGCCCTTGTTGCTGATGGGCCATGTGCGCGATTCACGGCGCATGGCACCGCGGCGCAGGCCGTCGGCATAGGCTTCGACCTCTTGCCAGGGTCGCGAAACGATGCTGTCGGCATACGTTCGCCAAGTCTTTTTGTAGAGCTCAACGAACTCGCGCGTGCCGAAGAGGTCGGTGAAGAAGGCGGGCACGTAGTTGTAGTTGCCGTTGCGGCGCACGGGGTTTGTGCCCATGACCGTCTCGCGGTAGTTGGCGAAGAAAGTGTGGCCGGTGTACATGTTGGACCAGTCGAAGTCGAAGCCTGCATCGGCGTCCCACAGCGGGCCCATCACCCACGGGCCGTCGCCGTCCTTGTGCATGAACACGCTGCGAGGCGCCGAGAGCTCTACGTTGTAGAAGAATTCCTGGATGAGCACGTAGCGTGCGAACGACTCCATATCGAGCATCGAGGAGGCGGTGGCGTAGTCTTTGTTCTTTATGGCAGCCTCGAGCTCGGCAAAGACGTCGCGGATGCTGTCGCGGCGGGCGGGCGTGAGGAGTTCGTCGTCGGGGTATTTGACGGCAGCGGGCATGCGGTAGCCCGTAGTCCAGAAGTTGTTGGTGGCCGACGGCGCCTCGGTGGACCCGTCGTCGACGTCGAGCGTCAGGAGGATGCCGCGCTCGTCGCTGACGGCTACGCGGTTTGCGTTTTGCTGAATCTGCTCGGTGAGCTGGTACACTCCTACGTACGTGCCGTTTACGAAGAGCTCTACGTAGCGTGTGTGGTTAGTATATGGCAGGCCCATCATGCGCCCGAGCTCGAAGACGTAGGTGTTCATCAAGTCGGTGATGTCGCGGTAGTTGGCCAGCAGCACCCATGATTTGGCCTTGCCCATGCCCAGCATCTTCTCCTTCTTGTCGAGCTTGATGCGATAGGGCTTCTTGTCGTACCACTCCCAGGTGGAGTTGCCGCGCCCGCGGATGCCGGCGTGCAGCCATCGGTCGGCATACTGGCCGTCGGCATTGAGACCGATGTAGCAGGGAATGTAGTGGTCCTTGGTGTTGATGGCCTGGCCGCCCTCGGTGAAGACGAACATCTGGAAGACCCTGTACTTGTCCTTCTCCACAGCCTCGGGGGCGCAGTGGAAGCCGAGGCTGTCGATAGTCTCGAGCGCGAAGGGGATTATGGTGCCGTCGGTGAGCTGCGTCTGCAGCTGTGAATGGTCGGAGGATATGGTGGCAAAGTCAATGCTGTCGACGGCAATGGGCAGCATCCAATGCGTCGACTGAGCTTCGTGGTAGATCTTCATCCACTCCTGTGCATTGGCTGTGGCATAAGTCATTAGCAATGAGGTGATGAAGAGAAAAAAGAGTTTTTTCATATGAGGCACAGCGTAATTCTTTATTAAAGAGAGCTTATTCGGTGGCAAAAATACACTCTTTTCTGCAAACGGCCATTATTTTTAAAGAAAAATATAAAAAAACGATGCGTTCTTTAACCTTATACAATCTCATACAAGTCATTGCAGTGCTCAGCGTCGTAGAATTATATATAATTTTTCACTTTTCACTTTCCACTTTTCATTATTATCCGTACCTTTGCGCACTGAAAAGACTTAGTAGAGAATGAACAGCAACAAAGAGATAGAGAAAAGAGAGGCTAAGGGCGTGGCCGAAGGACAGAACGCCTATGTGCGTTCGGTCGTGGACAAAGCCTATGAGTTCGGTTTCACGACCGACGTGGAGACAGAAGTAATAGAGCGGGGGCTCACGGAGGATACCGTGCGCCTTATCTCAGAGAAGAAGGGTGAGCCGGAGTGGCTGCTGGAGTTCCGCCTGAAGGCTTTCCGCCACTGGCTGACGCTTGAACAGCCCACGTGGGGCCACCTCGAGATGCCCGAGATAGACTATCAGGCAATCTCGTACTACGCCGACCCTACGGCCGCGAAGAAGAAATCGGGTCCCAAGAGCCTCGATGAGATCGACCCGGAGCTGATGAAGACTTTCGACAAACTGGGCATACCGCTCGAGGAGCGCCTGGCGCTGAGCGGTACGGCCGTAGATGCCGTGATGGACTCGGTGAGCGTGAAGACGACCTTCCGTGAGCATCTGGCGCAGAAAGGCATCATCTTCTGCTCGATCAGCGAGGCCGTGAAGGCGCACCCCGAGCTGGTGAGGAAATATCTGGGCACTGTTGTGCCCTACCGCGACAACTTCTTCGCTGCGCTCAACTCGGCGGTCTTCTCCGACGGCTCGTTCGTATATATTCCCAAGGGCGTGCGCTGCCCTATGGAGCTCTCGACCTATTTCCGCATCAACGCTCAGGGCACGGGACAGTTTGAGCGCACGCTCATCGTGGCCGACGACGATGCCTACGTCAGCTACCTCGAAGGCTGCACGGCGCCTATGCGCGACGAGAACCAGCTGCACGCCGCCATCGTGGAGATAGTGGTGGAGAACCGCGCCGAAGTGAAGTATTCGACGGTGCAGAACTGGTACCCGGGCGACAAGGAGGGCCGCGGAGGCGTGCTCAACCTGGTGACGAAGCGCGGGCTGTTGCGCGGCGAGAAGAGTAAGCTCTCGTGGACACAGGTGGAGACGGGCTCGGCCATTACGTGGAAATATCCTTCGTGCGTGCTCGCTGGCGAAGGCTCGCAGGCGGAGTTCTACTCCGTGGCGGTAACGAACAACTTCCAGCAGGCCGACACGGGCACCAAGATGATTCATCTGGCGCCGCACACGCGCAGCACGATTATATCCAAGGGCATCAGTGCCGGACGCTCGCAGAACTCTTACCGCGGACTCGTGCGCGTGGCACCAAAGGCTGAAGGCGCACGCAACTATTCGTCGTGCGACAGCCTGCTGCTTTCCTCGACCTGCGGCGCACACACCTTCCCCTACATGGACGTGCAGAACCCCTCGGCTATCGTAGAGCACGAGGCCACGACCTCGAAGATCAGCGAAGACCAGCTCTTCTACTGCCGCCAGCGAGGTATTGACGAGGAACAGGCTATCGGCCTCATCGTGAACGGCTACGCCAAGGACGTGCTCAACAAGCTGCCCATGGAGTTTGCCGTGGAGGCGCAAAAGCTCCTCAGCGTATCGCTCGAGGGGAGTGTGGGATGAATGAACATTGAACATTGAACATTTGCCGAGCGGGCCCTTCAAGAATGACGAATGAGTAATGACCATTATGATATGGCGCAGCCCGCTAAACTATCGTCCTTAACTCCTTTAACTTCCATAACTTCTTTAACTTCTTTAACTTTCTTAACTTCCTTAACTTCCATAACTTCCTTATCACATAATATGGAAACACATCTTGAAACTATATCAGCCAGGGTAAATGCCCTGCGCGAGTGGATGCAACGGAACGGTCTCGCGGCCTATATTTTCCCAAGCACCGACCCGCATGCCAGCGAATACGTGCCCGACTATTGGAAGGTGCGCGAATGGATCTCGGGTTTCAACGGCTCGGCTGGCACGGCCGTAGTGACGCTCGACGCCGCCGGCCTCTGGACCGACAGCCGCTACTGGCTGGCCGCCGAGGAGCAGACGGCCGGCACGCCCTTCGAGGTGATTCGCTGCAAGCGTAATGTAGCTACAGCAGAGGAGTTGTTGGCGTGGATTGAGGAGCACAGCACCGATGATTCCAAGGCTGGCGACTCGCCGCTGACTATTGGCCTCGACGCCTGGACAAACACGGCTGAAGCCGTAGATGGTTTCGAGACTGTGGCAGCCGCCCGAGGCTTTGCGCTGAAGACCGACATAGAGCCTACGGCCGAGCTGTGGACTGCTCGCCCCTCGCTGCCCGACTCGCCGATAGAGATTCAGCCTATAGAATTTGCCGGCGAGACGGCACAGAGCAAGATGCAGCGCGTGCGCGAGGCCATTCGTGCCCAAGGCGCCAACGCCACAATCATTACGCAGCTCGACGACATAGCTTGGACGCTGAACCTGCGTGGCACCGACGTCCACTGCACACCGGTCTTCGTGGCTTATCTCATGCTGCTGCCCGACGAGGCCACGCTCTTCGTAAATCCCGCAAAGATTAGCGCCGAAGTAAAGCGTTATCTCAATGAGATTAACGTATGCACGGCGCCGTACGAAGCGATATCGGACGTACTGAAGCGCAGCCGTGATCTGCGAGGCCTGCGATTCCTCGTCGACACCGCGACCACCAATCGTGCCATCTATGACTTGGTGAGCATGATCGAGACGCTCGAGAACCGACCTAATTTCCCCGACGACTTCTATGCCAACACCATCGGCATAGCGCGCTTCAACGCCGAGCCCGTGGCTGCGCCTATAGTAGAGGCCGAATGCCCGGTGGCGCGCATGAAGACGCTGAAGAACGAGGCCGAGATACGTGGTATGCACAACGCCATGCGCAAGGACGGCGTGGCGATGGTGAAGTTCTTGAGGTGGCTGGAGGAAGCGGAGATAGGGAGTGGGGCCGTCACGGAAATAACCGTAGACCGCGTGCTCACGGCCCTGCGCGCCGAACAGGACGGTTTCCGCGACATCTCATTCGACACCATAGCGGGCTACGGCGCTCATGCTGCCATCGTGCACTACGAAGCCACGCCCGAGACAGACATCGCCCTGGAGCCCCACGGGCTGCTGTTGCTCGACAGCGGTGCACAGTACGAGAACGGTACAACAGACATTACGCGCACCATACCTCTCGGCCCTCTCACCGACGACGAACGGCGCGACTATACCCTCGTGCTCAAAGGGCACCTGCGCCTGGCCATGGCCGTCTTCCCCGACGGAGCTTCGGGCACGCAACTCGATGTGCTGGCGCGCTATGCCATGTGGCACGACCATAAGAACTACGGCCACGGCACAGGCCACGGCGTAGGGTCATACCTCAGCGTGCACGAAGGTCCTCACCAGTTCCGCATGAACTGGATGCCGGCACCACTGCACGCCGGCATGACGATTACCATCGAACCCGGCATTTACATCGCAGGCAGCCATGGCTGCCGCACGGAGAACACGATGCTCATAGCGGAGGACGGCGAGCAGGGCTGGCTGCGCATGGAGCCGCTGACGCTGTGCCCCATCGACTTACGTCCCGTAGTGCCCGAAATGATGGCCGCCGACGAGATAGAATACCT
Organism: Bacteroidaceae bacterium; assembly: GCA_017429945.1. Taxonomy (GTDB): domain Bacteria; phylum Bacteroidota; class Bacteroidia; order Bacteroidales; family Bacteroidaceae; genus Physcousia. Next base: position 13,155 of record JAFRNY010000046.1, on the reverse strand, counting down.
AAATAGTTACCACGCCCACGTGCGCGAAGCCTTGCTGCCACTGCTCACCGACGAGGCCGACCGCAAGTGGCTCATAGAAAAAACTCAAGAGATTATATGGCAATAGTAAAAGTAGTAAAGGGCTTGAAGCCCAAGTTCGGCAAGCATTGTTATCTGGCCGACGGCGCCGTGATCATAGGCGAGGTGACGCTGGGCGACGACGTGACGATTTGGCCGTGCGCTGTGCTGCGCGGCGATGTGCACTACATCAAGATAGGTAACCGCTCGAACATTCAGGACAACTCGTGCGTGCATACGCTCAACGGGACAGCACCCGTGGAGATAGGCGAGGACGTGACCGTAGGCCACAGCGTGACGCTGCACGGCTGCACAATCCTTGACGGAGCTCTGATTGGCATGGGAGCCACCGTGCTCGACCACGCCGTAGTGGGCCGTGGCGCCATCGTAGCCGCCGGAGCCCTCGTGCTCTCAAACACCCACATCCCCGACGGCGAGCTCTGGGGCGGCGTGCCGGCCAAGTTCATTAAGCGCGTGGATCCCGAGCAGGCTCAGGCCCTCAACAAGACTTATGCCGCACACTACATCGAATACTCCGACTGGTACCGCGAAGCCGACCGCAACCCCGAAAATACGCAGAACGTGCTCAACGGTGAAGACTATGTGTGACACGTTAACATATTAACACATTAACATATTAACACATTAACATATTAACATATTAACTCTTTAAGGCTATAGCTTGAAGCCGGTAGTGTAAGACGATGCGACCGGTTGAATAGGCCGATGCGACTGGTTGAAAAGGCGAATGCGACCGGTTGAATAAGCCGATACGACCGGTCGTGTGAAACAGGACTACTGACGCATAAAAGAAGCGCCCCAGCCAACGGGATTGGCTGGGGCGCTTTGCTATTGAAGGGGATAGCCCTCAGGGGCGTGTTAATCGATATCGTAGTCGAGAATAGCCTTGCGGTTTGAGAGGACGCGGTCGTAGTCTTCCTTGGAGCCTACGATAATCTTCTCGAACTCGCGCAGACCTGTGCCGGCGGGGATGAGGTGACCGCAGATGACGTTCTCCTTCATGCCCTCGAGGTAGTCGCTCTTGCCGTTGATGGCGGCTTCGTTGAGCACCTTGGTCGTCTCCTGGAAGGAGGCGGCGCTCATGAACGAGGTCGTCTGGAGGGCAGCACGCGTGATACCCTGGAGGATCTGCGTGGAGGTGGCGGGCACGGCGTCGCGCACGACAACGGGACGGAGGTCGCGGCGCTTGAGCAGCGAGTTCTCGTCGCGCAGCTTGCGGGCAGTGACGATCATACCGGGCATCATCGTCTCGCTGTCGCCAGCGTCGGTGACAACCTTCTTGCCCCAGATGCGGTCGTTCTCCTCAGCGAACTCGAGTTTGTCGACAATCTGCTGCTCGAGGAAGCGGGTGTCGCCAGGCTCGTTGATCTGAACCTTACGCATCATCTGACGTACGATGACCTCGAAGTGCTTGTCGTTGATCTTAACGCCCTGCAGACGATAGACGTCCTGCACCTCGTTGACGATGTACTCCTGAACGGCCGTGGGGCCCTTGATGGCCAGGATGTCGGCCGGGGTGATGGCACCGTCGGAGAGGGGTGTGCCGGCGCGCACGTAGTCGTTCTCCTGAACGAGGATCTGCTTCGACAGGGGTACGAGGTAGTGGCGCTCGTCGCCGACCTTCGATGTGACGATAATCTCGCGGTTGCCGCGCTTGAGCTTACCCATCTTCACCTCGCCGTCGATTTCGCTGACGATGGCGGGGTTGCTCGGGTTGCGGGCCTCGAAGAGCTCGGTGACACGGGGGAGACCGCCCGTGATATCGCTGGCCTTGTTCGTTGCGCGCGGGATCTTCACGAGGACGTCACCGACCTTGACGGTCTGCTTGTCCTCGACAGAGATGTGACCGCCGATGGGGAAATTGTAGGTGCGCAGGAGCTCGCCGTTCTCATCGAGGATGTGGCAGACGGGCACCTTGGTCCTGTCTTTGGATTCAATGACGATGAGTTCGCGCAGGCCCGTGGCATCATCGGTCTCGACACGGTAGGTGACGCCTTCGATGACGTCCTCGAACTCGATGCGGCCGGCGGCCTCAGTGACGATGACTGCGTTGAAGGGGTCCCACTTGGCGACTATGTCGCCCTTCTGCACCTTCTCGCCGTCCTTCTTGTAGAGCGTAGAACCGTAAGGCACGTTCTGAGTGAGCAGGGCGATACCGGTGTTGACATCGACGAAGCGTACTTCGGCCAGACGGCCTACGACCATCTTGGCGGGCTGACCGGTCTCGTCGAGGATATCTACGGTGCGGAGCTCCTCGAACTCGAGCTTGGAGTCGTACTTGGCCTTGATGGTAGCGTTGGCGGCAGCGTTGTCGGCCACACCACCGGCGTGGAACGTACGGAGCGTAAGCTGCGTGCCAGGCTCACCGATGGACTGTGCGGCAATGACGCCTACGGCCTCGCCCTTCTGCACCATACGTGCCGTGGCGAGGTTGCGGCCGTAGCACTTCATGCACACGCCGTGGCGGCTCTCGCACGTGAGCACTGAGCGGATCTCGACGCTCTCGATGGGGCTGTTCTCGATTTCCTGGGCAATAGCCTCGGTGATCTCTTCGCCGGCAGCTACGATAAGCTTGTTGTTCGACGGGTTAATGATATCGTGGACGGAGACGCGGCCGAGGATGCGCTCATAGAGCGAGCTGATGACTTCGTCGCCGTTCTTGAGGGCTGTGCAGACGAGGCCGCGCAGAGTGCCGCAGTCCTCCTCGTTGATGATGACGTCATGCGAGACGTCGACCAGACGACGAGTGAGGTAACCGGCATCGGCCGTCTTCAGAGCGGTGTCGGCCAGACCCTTACGTGCACCGTGAGTAGAGATAAAGTACTCGAGCACGGACATGCCCTCCTTAAAGTTAGAAAGAATCGGGTTCTCAATGATCTGAGCCTCGGCGCCTGCCTTCTGGGGCTTGGCCATAAGACCACGCATACCGGAGAGCTGGCTGATCTGACCGGCACTACCACGGGCACCAGAGTCAAGCATCATGTAAACGGCGTTGAAGCCCTGGTCGGCCTCGCGCATGGTCTTCATGAGCACGGACGAGAGGTCGTTGTTGACGTGCGTCCAGGCATCGATGACCTGGTTGTAGCGCTCCTTGTCGGTGATGAAACCCATGTTGTAGTCGCCGGTGATGCGCTCAACCTCGTCGTTACCGCGCTGCACGAGGGCTGCCTTCTCCTCAGGGATGATGATATCGCCGAGGTTGAACGAGAGGCCGCCGTCGTAGGCGAGCTTGTAGCCGAGGTTCTTGATACCGTCGAGGAACGAGCAGGCGCGAGCAACACCTACGGCCTTGATGACGTCGGTGATGAGGCCGCGCAGCGTCTTCTTGGAGATGACATCGTTGAAGAAACCTACCTCCACAGGGATGATCTCGTTGACGATGACGCGACCTACGGAGGTCTCTACCATTCGCTTGCCGATGGTGCCGTTATCGAGCTTGTCCTCTACGATGACCTTAACGGGTGCGTGGACATCTACGCGGCGCTCGTTGTAGGCGATGATAGCCTCCTCAGGACCGTAGAAGCTGAGGCCGGAGCCGAGAGCACCGGGGCGCAGCTTGGTGATGTAGTACAGACCGAGCACCATATCCTGCGAAGGCACGGTGATAGGAGCGCCGTTGGCCGGATTAAGGATATTGTGGCTCTGCAGCATCAGGATCTGAGCCTCGAGGATGGCCTCGTTGGAGAGGGGGAGGTGGACAGCCATCTGGTCGCCGTCGAAGTCGGCGTTGAAGGCCGTACATGCGAGCGGGTGCAGCTGAATGGCTTTGCCCTCGATCATCTTGGGCTGGAAGGCCTGGATACCGAGGCGGTGCAGTGTCGGGGCACGGTTGAGGAGCACGGGGTGGCCCTTCATGACGTGCTCGAGGATGTCCCAGATGACGGGGTCCTTGCGGTCGACAATCTTCTTGGCCGACTTGACGGTCTTGACGATGCCGCGCTCGATGAGCTTGCGGATGATGAACGGCTTGTAGAGCTCGGCTGCCATGAGTTTAGGCAGACCGCACTCGCCCATGTTGAGTTCAGGGCCTACGACGATGACCGAACGTGCCGAATAGTCGACGCGCTTACCGAGGAGGTTCTGACGGAAGCGGCCCTGCTTACCCTTGAGGGAGTCGGAGAGCGACTTGAGCGGACGGTTGCTTTCGCTCTTTACGGCGCTGGACTTGCGGCTGTTGTCGAAGAGGCTGTCGACGGCTTCCTGAAGCATGCGCTTCTCGTTGCGGAGGATGACTTCGGGAGCTTTGATCTCGATGAGGCGCTTCAGACGGTTGTTACGGATGATGACGCGACGATAGAGGTCGTTGAGGTCGGACGTAGCGAAGCGGCCGCCGTCGAGGGGCACGAGGGGGCGCAGATCTGGTGGAATCACGGGGAGCATCTTCATGATCATCCACTCAGGGCGGTTTCGATCACGGCTCACACGGAAGCTCTCGACGACCTGAAGGCGCTTCAGCGCCTCGTTCTTGCGCTGCTGGGCGGTGTCGCTGTTGGCACGGTCGCGCAGTTCGTAGGAGAGCTTGTCGAGGTCGAGACCTACGAGCAGGTCGTAGATAGCCTCGGCGCCCATCTTGGCGATGAACTTGTTGGGGTCGTCGTCGGGAAGATACTGGTTGTCGGCTGGCAGGCGGTCGAGGTGGTCGAGGTACTCCTCTTCGGAGAGGAGGTCGAACTTCTCAAGATGTACGCCCTCTTCCTCGTTCTTGAGGAAGGGCCCCGGGTTGATGACGACGTAGCGCTCGTAGTAGATCACGGCATCGAGCTTCTTCGTAGGCATGCCCAGGAGGTAGCCTATCTTATTGGGAAGGCTGCGGAAGTACCAGATGTGGGCTACGGGCACGACCAGCTCGATGTGTCCGCTGCGCTCACGGCGAACCTTCTTCTCCGTTACCTCAACGCCGCAACGGTCGCACACGATGCCTTTGTAGCGGATGCGCTTGTACTTGCCGCAGTGGCATTCGTAGTCCTTGGTAGGACCGAAAATGCGCTCGCAGAAGAGGCCGTCGCGCTCGGGCTTGTACGTGCGATAGTTAATGGTCTCAGGCTTCAAGACCTCGCCGAATGAATTCTCCTTGATCTCCTCGGGCGAAGCAAGCCCTACGGTGATCTTGGTGAAATTATTCTTTATTTTATTATCTTTCTTGTAAGGCATAACTATTTCTATTTTAAGACCCCCTCCTCACTCCCCCTGAAGGGGGAGGGTGGTTTGTATTTGAGAGGGTGTAAGATTATTTACTTACATATTTATAATATTAAACCTAAAATGGTGTCCACTCCCTCCCTTGAGGGAGGGCATGGGGAGGGTCTTATTATTCAAGTGTGACGCTGAGGCCTAAGCCACGGAGCTCGTGCAAGAGCACGTTGAGCGACTCAGGAATACCAGGTGTGGGCATCGGCTCGCCCTTGACGATAGCCTCGTAAGCCTTGGTGCGGCCGGTGACATCGTCGGACTTGATGGTGAGGATCTCTTGCAGGACGTGTGAGGCGCCGAAGGCTTCGATTGCCCAGACCTCCATCTCACCGAAGCGCTGTCCGCCGAACTGTGCTTTACCGCCGAGGGGCTGCTGGGTGATGAGGCTGTACGGGCCGATGGAACGTGCGTGCATCTTATCCTCGACCATGTGGCCGAGCTTAAGCATATAAGCGATACCCACGGTGGCGAGCTGGTCGAACTTCTCGCCGGTGGCGCCGTCGTAGAGCTGCATGGAGCAGTAGCGCGGCAAGCCGGCCTTGTCGGTCCACTCGCAGAGGTCGTCGAGCGAAGCACCATCGAAGATAGGCGTAGAGAACTTGACGCCCAGTTCCTTGCCGGCAGCGCCGAGGACCGTCTCGAAGATCTGGCCGATGTTCATTCGTGAAGGCACGCCGAGGGGGTTCAGGACGATGTCGACGGGAGTGCCGTCGGCCAGGAAGGGCATGTCCTCCTGACGTACTACCTTCGAAACGATACCCTTGTTGCCGTGGCGGCCGGCCATCTTGTCGCCGACGCCGATCTTACGCTTCTTGGCAACATATACCTTAGCCATCTGGATGATGCCAGAGGGCAGCTCGTCGCCGATGGTGATGGCGAACTTGCGGCGCTTGAGCTCGGCATCGAGAATCTTGTACTTCTTTATGAAGTTGATGATGAGCTGGGAGATAAGCAGGTTGGCGTGCTCGTCGCTTGTCCAGCCGCTGAGCTGGATGCCCGTGAAGTCGAGCGAAGAGAGGTTACCCTCGGTGAACTCGGCTCCCTTGGCGATGACCTCGGCGCCCATGTAGTCCTTCACGCCCTTCGACGTAAGGTTCTTAGTGAGCTCGAGGAGCTTGTCGATGAGGATTGCCTTGAGGTCGCCTACCTTGAGCTCGAATTCCTCGTCGAGCTTGGGCAGGCGCTGCTTGTCGCGCAGCTTCTCGGAGCGCGTCTTGATTGCGCGTGAGAACAGTTTCTTGTCTATGACCGTACCCGAGAGTGAGGGCGAAGCCTTGAGCGAAGCGTCCTTGACATCGCCGGCCTTGTCGCCGAAGATGGCGCGGAGGAGCTTCTCTTCAGGCGAAGGATCACTCTCGCCCTTAGGCGTGATCTTACCAATGAGAATGTCGCCAGGGAGCACCTGGGCACCTACGCGGATGATACCGTTCTCGTCGAGGTCCTTGGTGGCTTCTTCGCTGACGTTGGGGATGTCGGATGTGAGTTCCTCAACGCCGCGCTTTGTCTCGCGCACCTCGAGGGAGAACTCTTCGACGTGGATGCTGGTGAGGATATCCTCGCGAACGACGCGCTCGTTGAGCACGATAGCGTCCTCGTAGTTGTAGCCCTTCCAAGGCATGTAGGCCACGAGGAGGTTCTTACCGAGGGCGAGCTCGCCATTGGCGGTGGAATAGCCTTCGGTGAGGATGTCGCCGGCCTCGACGCGCTGTCCCTTCTCGCAGATGGGGCGCAGGTCGATGGTCATATTCTGGTTCGTACGGCGGAACTTGGGGATTCGGTATTCTTTCAGAGCGGGCTCGAAGGAGACAAATTCCTCGTCCTCGGTGCGATCATAGAGGATGCGGATAGTGGTGGCATCGACGTAGTCGACGACGCCGGCTCCTTCGGCAACGATCATCGTGCGGCTGTCCTCGCAGACCTGCTTCTCGATGCCGGTTCCTACGATAGGAGCCTCGGTGCGGACGAGAGGTACGGCCTGGCGCATCATGTTGGATCCCATGAGGGCGCGGTGGGCGTCGTCGTGCTCGAGGAAGGGGATGAGCGAAGCTGCGATTGATGCAATCTGCTGCGGAGCCACGTCCATGAGGTCGACCTCTGTGGGAGGTACCACGGGGTAGTCGTCGTCCTGGCGGCATTTAACGACTTTACGGATGAAGGTTCCGTTGTCGCGCAGGGGGGCGTTGCCCTGACCGATGACGAGGCCTTCTTCTTCCTCGGCAGTATAGTATTTGATGCCTTCGTCTGTGAGGTCCACGACACCGTTGTTGACCTTACGGTAGGGCGTTGAAATGAAACCGAGCTCATTGATCTTGGCATAGACGCAGAGCGAGGAGATCAGACCGATGTTCGGGCCTTCAGGCGACTCGATAGGGCAGAGGCGACCGTAGTGGGTGTAGTGCACGTCGCGCACCTCGAAGCCGGCACGCTCGCGGCTCAGACCGCCAGGTCCGAGGGCCGACAGACGGCGCTTGTGCGTCACCTCAGCCAGCGGGTTGGTCTGGTCCATAAACTGCGAGAGGGCATTCGTTCCGAAGAACGAGCTGATGACGCTGGAGATTGTCTTGGCGTTGATGAGGTCTGTAGGTGTGAAGACTTCATTGTCGCGCACGTTCATACGCTCGCGGATGGTGCGGCTCATACGTGCCAGACCGATGGCGAACTGGTTAGCCAACTGCTCGCCTACGGTGCGTACGCGGCGGTTCGACAGGTGGTCGATATCGTCGACAGCAGCCTTTGAGTTGACGAGCTCGATAAGATATTTGATAATCTCAATAATATCCTCGTGTGTGAGCACGCGCACGTCGGCATCGGTCTGCAGGTTGAGCTTGCGGTTGATGCGGTAGCGCCCTACGTCGCCCAGGTCATAACGCTTCTCTGAGAAGAAGAGGTTGTTGATGACCTCGCGTGCGCTGGCATCATCGGCAGGATCTGCGTTGCGAAGCTGACGGTAGATGTAGAGCACGGCCTCTTTCTCGGAGTTCGACGGGTCTTTGGCCAAAGTGTTGAAGATAATCGAGTAGTCGCTGGAGTCGGCCTCCTCTTTGTGGATGAGAATTGTAGGAGTGCCGCTGTCGAGGATGAGGGCTATCTTGTCCTCGTCGAGCACGGTCTCGCGGTCCATGATGACCTCGTTGCGCTCGATGCTGACGACCTCGCCCGTGTCCTCGTCCACGAAATCTTCTACCCACGATTTGAGCACGCGGGCGGCCAGCTTCTTGCCTATTGCTTTCTTCAGGTTGCTCTTGTTGACCTTCACCTCTTCAGCCAGATTGAAAATCTCGAGAATGTCTTTGTCGTTCTCGTAGCCGATGGCGCGCAGAAGTGTCGTGACGGGCAATTTCTTCTTGCGGTCGATGTAGGCGTACATCACGTTGTTGATGTCCGTAGCGAACTCAATCCAAGAGCCCTTGAAGGGAATGATACGTGCGCTGTAGAGCTGAGTGCCGTTGGCGTGTTGGCTCGAGCCGAAGAATACGCCGGGCGAGCGGTGGAGCTGGCTGACTACTACGCGCTCTGCACCGTTGATGATGAAAGTGCCGTTGGGCGTCATGTACGGAATGGGGCCGAGGAAGACGTCTTGGATGACGGTGTCGAAGTCCTCGTGGTCGGGGTCGGTGCAGTAGAGCTTGAGCTTAGCCTTAAGAGGCACGGCATAGGTCAACCCGCGCTCGAGGCATTCCTCCATGGAGTAGCGGGGCGGGTCAATGTAGTAGTCCAGAAATTCCAGGACAAAATTGTTGCGCGTGTCAGCGATGGGGAAGTTCTCGGAAAAGACTTTGAACAGCCCGTCGTTCTTTCGCTGCTCCAGTGGAGTGTCGAGTTGCAGGAAATCGTTGAACGATTTAAGCTGCACCTCGAGGAAATCCGGATAAGCCATCGGATTCTTCACTGAAGCGAAATTTACTCGTTGATTAACAATCTTAGCCATTAATGAAATATGATGAGATTTATGATATTCTGTACTTAGAGGGTTCCTCAATGGGGAACGTGTAATGTATCTGAAAGGCTGTCTGGCTGCAGTCTGCCGGGCAGTTTCATTGTGTCGTGGGCGTTGGTGGTCTAAAGACGCAAAAAGTAGAGGACTCTCTACCAGAGAGTTCTCTACCTATGCAGTCCTAAGTGGATTGGCTTGGTTGGAGCTTACTTGAGCTCGATCTCTGCACCAGCCTCCTCGAGGGTCTTCTTCAGAGCCTCAGCGTCAGCCTTAGGCATACCTTCCTTCAGGGTGCTGGGAGCGCCGTCTACGAGCTCCTTAGCTTCCTTCAGGCCGAGGCCACAAGCCTCCTTAACGGCCTTAACGACCTGGAGCTTAGCAGCGCCAGCGCTCTTGAGGACGACGTCGAAGTCGGTCTTCTCCTCAGCAGCGGGTGCAGCAGCACCGCCAGCGGCGGGACCAGCAACAGCAACAGCTGCAGCGGCGGGTTCAATACCATATTCCTCCTTAAGAAGGTTCTTTAAATCGTTTACTTCCTTCACTGTCAAGTTAACCAACTCTTCAGCGATAGCTTTGATGTCTGCCATAATAATTTATGAAATTTTGTTTTGTTTGACTTTGGGTATTTAAAACTATTCGCCCTTCTCGGCGAGGGTCTCGAGCACACCGTGGATGGTGGCTGCTCCAGACTCGATTGCAGAAAGAACGCCTTGCATCGGCGACTGCAGCATAGCCACAACGTCTGCGATAAGTTCGTTCTTGCTCTTGATAGCAACCAAGGCATCTAACTGGTCGGCTCCTACGTAGAAGCTCTCCTCAGCATATGCGGCCTTCAGTTCGGGAATGGTAACACCCTTGGGGTTCTTGGCATTGAAGTCCTTCAGCATCTTGGCAGGTGCGTTTGCCACGTTGGAGAAGATGACTGCTGTGGTGCCCTTGAGTGTGTCATAGATGGGTGAATAATCGATGTCGCTGGCCTCGAAAGCCTTGTGGAGAAGAGTGTTCTTCACGACTACCATCTTGACCTCGCTCTTGAAGCACTGGCGGCGCATGGCGCTTGTGCGTGCTGCGTTCATGCCGGTGACGTCAACGAGGTAGAAATGAGGGAAGTCTTTGAGCGTCTGGCCCAGCTTCTCGATGATAAGTGCTTTATCTTCCTTTCTCATGATTCAAAAACGTCTTTAAGAATTAGATTTCGTCAACGGCCTTGGGATCAATCTTGACACCGCGGCTCATCGTGCTTGAAAGATAAATGCTCTTGATGTAAGTACCCTTAGCAGCGGCGGGCTTGAGCTTGATGATGGTGTTGATGAACTCGCGTGCGTTCTCGGCAATCTTCTCAGCGGAGAAGGATACCTTGCCGATGGATGTGTGCACGATACCAGTCTTGTCGACCTTGAAGTCGATCTTACCCATCTTAACCTCACGAACGGCCTGAGCAGGATTCATGGTCACTGTGCCACTCTTGGGGTTAGGCATTAGGCCACGGGGACCGAGGATACGGCCGAGGGCACCAATCTTACCCATGATGGAAGGCATTGTGATGATGACGTCGATGTCGGTCCAGCCGCCTTTAATCTTGTCAATGTACTCGTCAAGGCCTACATAGTCTGCGCCGGCCTCTTTGGCAGCAGCCTCCTGGTCGGGGGTGCAGAGGCAGAGCACGCGGACGGTCTTGCCAGTGCCGTTGGGCAGTGTGGCGACGCCGCGAACCATCTGGTTGGCCTTGCGAGGGTCTACGCCCAGTCGCATGTCGATATCAACGGAAGCATCGAACTTGGTCGTGGTGATATCCTTGACCAGCTGCGAAGCTTCTTTGAGGGTATATGCCTTCCCTACTTCAATCTTCTCTGCGACGAGTTTCTGGTTTTTTGTCAGTTTTGCCATAGTTCTGAATTGAAGTTTAAAGTTATGCAGGGAAGTCACCCTTTACTGTGATACCCATACTTCTGGCCGTGCCTGCAACTAATCTCATAGCCGACTCAACAGTGAAGCAGTTGAGGTCGGGCATCTTGTCGGTAGCGATGGCGCGTACCTGTTCCCAGGTCACTGATGCAACCTTCTTACGGTTGGGCTCTGCGCTGCCGCCTTTCACCTTTGCAGCCTCCATGAGCTGAACAGCCACGGGAGGGGTTTTTACGATAAAGTCGTACGACTTATCAGTGTAGTAGGTGATGACAACAGGGAGAACCTTACCAGCCTTATCCTGAGTTCTGGCGTTGAACGCCTTGCAGAAATCCATGATGTTGATACCCTTGGAACCGAGAGCGGGACCTACTGGGGGTGATGGATTTGCAGCGCCACCTTTAATCTGAAGTTTGATTAATCCAGCAACTTCTTTAGCCATTGTTATGATTCTTTATATAATTAAATATGTGCGAAGATTCAGCGTGTAACAGTCGCTTACTCCTTCGCCACTTGCATGAAACCAAGTTCGAGCGGTGTCTTGCGCCCGAAGATCTTGACCGACACTTTCAGCTTCTTCTTCTCGTCATTGACCTCCTCGACGACGGCATCGAAACCGTTGAAGGGACCGTCCGTGACCTTGACGGCTTCGCCGACAACGTACGGAATCTTAACTTCTTCGGGAACCTCTGCCATCTCATCGACGACGCCAAGCAGACGCTTCATCTCTCCCTCGCGTATAGGGAGAGGCTTTTCGCTGCCTTTGGCTTCGCTGAGGAATCCGAGCACGTTGGGGGTGTAGCGGAGCATAGCCTGCACCTCGGGGGTGAGTATACACTCCACAAGTACGTAGCCCGGCAGATGGAAGCGCTCCTTGACGACGCGCTTGCCATTGCGGAAGTCTACATACTTTTCCTTGGGGATAAGGACTTCGGAAACTTTGTCGCCATAGTCGCCCTGGGCGGCCTGTGCTTCAATGTACTCCTTAACCTTGCCCTCTTTTCCGCTGATGGCACGAAGCACGTACCATCGCATTGTCTGTTGTTCAGCCATCTGCTACGGATTAGTTAGGATAGATAAACTCCATCACGTGCTGGAAGGTGAAATCCATGACGAAAACTACCACCGCAATGAGTAGGGAAGCAACTAATACTACAATTGCGCTGTTGAAAAGTTCTGAACGCGTAGGCCAAGTGGTCTTATGCACGAGTTCGTCGTATGATTCCTTGCAGTAATTGAAAATTTTCTTGAACATACTTCTATTCTTTTTAAGCACGGGAAGAGAGGCTCGAACTCCCGACACCTGGTTTTGGAGACCAGTGCTCTACCAACTGAGCTATTCCCGTATTTAGTGAGTTTAAAGTTTAAAGTTTAGGGTTTAATGTAAATTGCTTTACCGATGGAGTCCTCCGCATGGGCGGCGTCCTCATTAAACTTTAAACTTTAAACTTTAAACCTATTTTATCGCAAAGCGATGTGGACTATTAATCGTCGAGGATCTCGGTGATCTGACCGGAACCTACTGTGCGGCCACCCTCACGGATAGCGAAGCGCAGACCCTGGTTCAGAGCAACGGCGTAGATGAGCTCTACGGTGATCTCTACGTTATCACCAGGCATCACCATCTCGGTGCCTTCGGGGAGGTGGATCTCACCCGTGCAGTCCATGGTGCGGAGGTAGAACTGAGGACGATACTTGTTGCCGAAGGGAGTGTGACGGCCGCCCTCTTCCTTCTTCAGGACGTAGATGGAAGCCTTGAACTTCTTGTGAGGCTTGATGACACCCGGGTGAGTGATAACCATACCACGCTTCACTTCGTTCTTGTCGATACCGCGGAGGAGCAGACCAACGTTGTCGCCAGCTTCACCCTCGTCGAGGATCTTACGGAACATCTCAACACCGGTGATGACGGACTTCTTGTCCTCACCAAGACCGAGAATCTGTACTTCGTCGCCAACCTTGACAACACCAGTCTCGATACGGCCGGTAGCAACAGTACCACGACCTGTGATTGAGAAGACGTCCTCAACAGGCATCAGGAAGGGCTT
>JAFRNY010000009.1 GCA_017429945.1 Bacteroidaceae bacterium | reverse complement strand
GACATCGACGAGTTCGACACCTGCGAGAACTGCTATAAGCAACTTATCGTCTGGAACCCCGAGGCCGAGGAGATCATCGGCGGCTACCGCTACTTGGAGGGTACGAAGTGGGAGTTCGGCAGCGATGGCCAGCCACATCTCGCCACAAGCCACATGTTCCATTTCTCGGAACGGTTCCTGCGCGAGTACGCCCCTTACACCATCGAGCTGGGGCGCTCGTTCGTCAGCGTCCCCTACCAGTCGTCGCGCATGGGAGCAAAGAGCCTGTTCGCCCTCGACAACCTGTGGGACGGCCTTGGCGCCCTGACGGTCATCATGCCCGACGTGAAGTACTTCTTTGGCAAGATGACCATGTATCCAAGTTACGTACGCAAGGGACGCGACATGATTCTCTATTTCCTGAAGAAGTATTTCGACGACAAGGACAACCTCGTCATCCCGATGAAGCCATTGAAAGTGGAGGCCAACGAGGACGAGTTGGCCGCCCTCTTCTGCGAGCATAACTTCAAGGGCGACTACCGCATCCTGAACCGCGAGGTGCGGGCCTTGGGTTACAACATCCCACCACTGGTCAACGCCTACATGAGCCTGTCGCCGACGATGCGCCTTTTCGGCACCGCCATCAACTACGGCTTCGGCGATGTCGAGGAGACGGGCATCCTCATCGCCGTGGACGAAATATTGGAGGACAAGCGCAAGCGCCACATCGACTCGTTCGTGCGTCAGAACCCCGACGCTCTCAAGATCACCAGTGGTGCGGGTAAGGTGTTCTACACGAAGAACTACTAATTCTTTCGGCAACAAACCCATTCTTTAGGAACCGACACTTCCCTATTCGAGAAGTGTCCCTTCCTTATCCGAGAAGTGTCACACCTTTCTCCGAGAAGTGTCACACCTTTCTCCGAGAAGTGTCTCACCTTTCTCCGAGAGGGCTCCCATCTTTCTCCGAGCCTTTCGCTGGAGTAATCCCTAACGTTGATTGGGAATCATTCTTAGCCACTTCCGATAACCGATGACGGCAAAGACTGTGTAGAAGCCGTAGATGGCAGCCTTGAACGGTATGCCCTTTTGCACGTAAAGCATGCAGCAGACGGCGTCGACAACGAGCCACAACAGCCACTGCTCGGCATACTTACGTGCCAGTGCCCACAGCGCCACAATACTCAGGGCAGTCGTAAAGGCATCCGTGACAGGCACCGTCGAATTGGTGTAGTGCGTCAGCACCCACCAGATGCCCGCCCACACACACGCAAACACCACGGCAACAGGCACAACAAGGCGCAAGGGGAAACGGGTGATGGGGAGGGCTCCGGATTTTCCGGGAGCGCCGGATTCTCCGGAATTTCCGGAATTTCCGGAATTTCCGGATTCTCCGGGACCTCCGGATTCTCCGGGCTTTCCGGATTCTCCGGATTTTCCGGAATCTCCGGCGAACTGCCACACTGCAAATCCGTAGACTGCTGCCAGACAATAATAGATGGCCATGCTAAAGTCGGCATAGAGCCCCGCCTTGTAGTAGAGCACCATATCGATAGCGGGCATGACGATGCTCGCCACCCACAGCCAGATGCTGGCGCGGTACTCCAAATAGAGGTAAACGAGGCCGACAGTAAAGCCCAGTATGTCGAGCAGTCTCAGTGTGTCCATACCTTTCAGTCAGTCTTTAGAATTTCAACGTTACGCTACCCAACACAGTGCGGCCAGCCATGGGGATAAAGCCAATCTGATAGTAACGGTTGTCGTTGGTGTGGCCGTAGTCGTCTAGGATGCTGGAGTAGACCCATCCGCTGGCGGCATAGTGCGCATCGAAGACGTTGCTTACATTGAAGCTGAAGATGGCTTCTTTGATGTGTGGGAATGGGAAAGCACATTGAGATGCGCGACGAGGCGTGCGAAGCGTATAGGAGAGGCGAAGGTTGCTGGCCGAGTAGGCGGGCAGCGAGCGATCCTTGTTCTCAGTGTTGTCTAAATACTGACGCGACACGAAGTTGGTGTGCCATGCAGCCTGCAGCCCACGCCAATGGAAATCGACAAATCCGTTGAGGATGGCCGACGGCGAGAAGGCCAGCGTGGTGTTGTCGTAGTGGATGGGGCGGAACGAACTCTCCCAGTCTACCGATGCCATCTCGGTAAAGTCTTTCAGCTTGTTCTGGCTCAGGGCGGCATTGCCTTCCAGGGTGAGCACGGGCAGCACGTTCCATGCGGCTGTCAGTTCCACGCCCATACGGTAGGAATCCTTGATGTTGGTAGTCAGGTTCTCGCCTATCTCGCTCAGCTCGCCAGTCTGTACAAACTGGTCGGTGTAGTCCATATAATAGAGGTTCGCACCGAGTCGCACCTGCCGCGTGCTGTAGTTGTAGCCCAGCTCATAGTCCATGAGGCTCTCAGCCTTGGGGAAAGGGTATTTGAAGTTGTCCGTGAAGTTGTTGCGCTCAGGCTCACGATGGCTTACAGCCACCGAGGCGAAAGCATGATGCGGGCCTTTGCTCCAGCTGATGCCGGCCTTCGGGTTCAGGAAGTCATACTTCTCGTCGATGTTTAGCTCCTGGTTATACCATCGGCTGGCCTCTTCATAGAACTTGTCGTTGATGCCGCTGGTCTTGTAGCCCACATGGCGGTATTGCAGGTCGGCAAACGCTTTCCACTGGTCAGTGAACTGGTAGGCAGCCTTCACATAGACGCTGGCATCGAACTTCGAGGCGTCACTGTCGTAGTACTGATAGTCACCGTCACGGAGGAATAGCTGTCGCACCGTGGCGTTGCTCGTGTAAGTGAGGTAGCCGAAGTGGTCGCTCTCGAAATTCTGCACCGACAGGCCGCCGATAATGTCCCAGCGGTCGTCGTTATAGTTCACGCTGCCCACCATGCCGTAAGCGTCCTGGTAGTAGCCTTTCTTACGGACGAAGTCGGCCTTCTTGATGTTGTTGCCGTCGGCATCGGCAGCGATGAGACCGAACTTCGCCAGTTTATACTGCGGGCGAAACTCGTTGTAGTAGCCGTAGCCGTGGGTGTAGTGGAGCGTGGCGGTGGCTCTCCAGCGTTCGCCAAAGTCCAAGGCGGCAGTCAGCAGGTTATGGTTCTGCCAGAAGTTGTCGGTAGTCTTCGGCCAGTAACTGCCGTCGGCCATCTGATAGCGTTCGGTCAAGTAGTTGCCGTTAGCATCCTTCACGAAGAGGCCGTCATCGCCGGTGACGAGCCGCTCGTAGAGCGAGTTGTACTTCCCAAGGCCATGGTCGTAGAGGTCACCGTAGGTCTTGATGCCCGTCTTTGTCTGGTAGGCCCAGGAGCCGTCGTCGTAGTTGCCGTCCATCAGCGAGTAGTCGTTCGAGCCGGCGGTGACGCCGTTCCATGCCTGGCCGGTCTTCTCGAAGTTGCCGAAGTTCTTGTATCTGACGATGACATCGTCAGACACCCAACTAAGCCCACCGTAATAGGAGCCCGAACGACCGGCGGTGCCATGTATGAAGCCGTCGGTGTTGGTCTCATGGTAGGCTCCATCGACGATGAAGTGTTTCCACAGAAGCCCCGTGGAGAACGTGCCTCCCAAATTATAAGTATTGTAAGAGCCATAGCTGGCGCTGACCTCTGCCGACGGTCGCTGCATCGGAGCCTTCGACGCAAGGGCCACCGTACCGCCGAAAGCACCGTCTCCATTCGTCGACGTTCCCACGCCGCGCTGTATCTGCACCGAGCCAAGGAGTGCACCATAACTGTTCATGTTAGCCCAGTAGACACACTGGTCCTCGGGCGAGTTAAGGGGCACGCCGTCGAGCGTCACGTTGATGCGCGAGTCGCCAGCACCACGGATCCTCATATAAGTAGTTCCCGTGCCTACGCCGTTCTCGCTCCATGCCAGCACGCCAGGCGTGCGGGCGAAGAGGAATGGCAACTCCTGCCCCGTCGTTGAGAAGCGGTTCAGCTCCTGCCGCTTGATGTTCGTCGTGGCGTAAGGGGCGTCCTTCTGTGTGCGCACGCCGCTGACCACCACTTCCTGCAGTTTCTCCATCTTCAGCGAGTCGGCATCCTGCGCCGTCGCCGTCATCGTCATGGCCGTCGCCACGAGTAGCATTGTCCTTTTCATCTGACCTTAAATTGTTTAACGTTCAACAAAAAGGGGACATTGAGAGCATTCCATCCCTTCGGCGGCACTACCCGCATCAGGTTCTGAGGGTATCATCTCAGCCCGCCAACAGGCAGGCACCCCTTGAATTCGGGTGCAAAGGTACTAAGTTTTCGGCAAACGCCCAAACATTCGGCAGCTTTTTTTCGCTGTGTGCTGCCAAAGGGCTCTGCCCGATACGAAGAGAGGTGCGAAGCGGTCTGTTTCCGCCTCGCACCTCCGTCTGCTCTTCAAACTCTAATGCTTTTCGGAGCGGGTGACATGCTTTTCAGAACGGGTGACGACTGTCTTAGCGTCTCACCACCTTGCGGATGCTGCCGTCGGCGAAGCGCAAGATGTTCACGCCGCGCTGAAGGCCTGTCACCGGCTGTCCAGCACTGTTGAAGATGCTTGTCGTGTGTTTTCCAATATTGTTGTTATGCAGTGCGATGCCTGTCGTGCCTCCCGACTTCGAAATGCCGATGGCGTCGATGGTAAGCCAGGGCAGCCACTCGCCCTCGCCCTCGGCGTAGATGGCAAGGCGCACCAGTCCCGTCATGTTGGCGAACGGGGCGCTGAACCGATCCTGTTCGTCCATTTCGCACAGCTCTTCACTGTCGAGCTTTCCGATGACGTGGGCCTCGCTGAAGGCTTCTCCCTCGGGAGCCACCAACAGTTGCAGGTTGAAGTATTCGCCCTCGAACTCCTCGTCTGACGTGTAGTCGATGTAGGCCTCGAAGCTTGCCGTCGGGTCGTTGCCGAGGTCAATTAGCGGCGAGACCACCCATGAGTAGCTCTCCTCGTCCTCGGGCATGTAGCGCAGCAGCGTGTTCTCGCTGGTGTAGTAGCGCTTCACGCTGAAGTCGCCCTCGTCCTCCGCCAGTTCGTCGCCGAGCTGTCCGCCATAGGTCAGCCATCCGCCCATGTCGTCAAGGGGCGTCTCTTCCATGACCAGCTCGAAGGGAGCCGTGAGGGCCGCCTCGCTGTCGTCGGCTGTCGTCGGAACGGTGTAGTCGCCGTTCTCGTTGAAGATGCGGAACACCTTGATGCCGGGGGCTTTCGATTCCCCTTGCTCACGGTAGAAGAGGTAAGAGGCCTCGGGCTCGACAATCAGGATCGCGCCCGTCACTTCGAGGTTGCGGCCGATGGTGCGCTTCCACACCTGATTGCCTTCAGCGTCGTAGCGGGCAATGACGAACGAGTTCTGGACGTAGCCCTCAACGTCGCGGTAGGCCACGATCCAGTCGCCACCGGGCAGGGCACCGCTGCCTATCGGACCGAAGGAGTAATTGTTCGTCAGGTCCTTCTGGGCTATCTGCTGCGCTTCTTCGCCGAAGAGGTAGTCGCCGGCGTAATTGAACTTCTGGAGCATCACGGTGAAACCAGTGGCCAGCTTCGACTCGAAGTCGACGAGCACCTCTTCGGTCTCGGGGTTCAGCGCAATGTTGCAGTAGTTGTGGTCGTACTCTTCGCTGCAATAGGCGTCCAGGCCGCTCAGCCCGAAGCCCAGCGTTCCGTCGGCGCTGATGTACTGCACCCTGATGTTACTGGCGTTCTTCGTCTGGTCGTACATGTAGGCCACGGCCGCACCGCCCCTACCGTCGCTGGCTATGCGGTAGGGATTGACCGACTTCGTGGCGCTGACGTTGGAGTCGTAGACGACGGGTTCGCCCCACACTTCGGTCAGGTCGGGCGTCAGGCGATGCACTCTGGCCCCCTCCTCGCAGTCGTCGAAGAGCAGGAAGTCACCGTCGGCCGAAGGAACAATCTGCAAGGTCATCGACGACGATTCCCACTCGCGGGGCTCCGGCCAGGCTGCTACGCCGTCGTTGTCGATGCGCTGAATGAACTTGCGGTCGCTGGTCTTGAAGATGAAGTACGTGTCCTCGCCGACGACGTAGGCATCGGTCGTTGGCGTGCTGCCGTAGTCGCTGTACGTGATGCCGTCGAGGCCCCACAGGAAGTTGCCGTCCTGGTCAATCTTGTAGATGGCTGGCTGGAAAGCGCTGGGCTTGCCGCCAGCTTCTAACGAGGGTTCGTCGCACCGGCTGTCGGCAACCGTAACGATGGCACTGCCGTCAGCAGCAATGCAGAGGCGATGGCTCGACCACCACGTCGGCGTGGCGTGGTCGTTCACCAAGATGGGCTCGTCGAACACGGGGCATCCGTCGCTGTCGAGCAGCTGGACGTAAGTCCTCACCGCGGTGAAGGTGCTTTCGCCAATCTCCTTGCGGCCCCACGTCATCCAGTAGAGCCAAGTCTTGCCGTCGCTGGTGCGCTGTGCCTGCGGGTTACGGGCGTAGTTCTCACTCTGTCCTGTTGCGTCGTAAACGCAGTTAGGCGTTTCGTCAGTGTTCCACTGCGCGTGGATACCAAGGGTCGTAGCCAGGGCTACGGTGGTTAGGAATAATGCTTTCTTCATAATTAATATGTTTAAGAGTTAATGGTTGTTGGTCGCCTCGTTCTGTAGGGAGAGGCGTGCAAAGCGATTGCCGCCCTCATTTCAGGCTGCAAAGGTAGCCCATTTCACCGAGACGGCAAAAGGGAAGGTATAGACAAAAGTATAGACAAGTGGATTAAAAAAGACTAATCCTTAGATTCCATCGACAAAGCGCTTCAGGTCGTCTTCGGGTGCCAGGCCGAGTTTCTTGCGCAGTCGGTAGCGGGCAGTGTTCAGGCTCGAGACAGAGATTCCTAAGGCGGTAGCCATAGCTTGCGTCTTAATGTTCATACGGATGAATCCGGCCAGCCGGACGTCGTTGTCGGTCAGTTGCGGGAAGCGAGCCTTAACGCGCTCTAAGAAGTCGGCCTGCTGCTCCCTGAGGTTCAGCTCGAGGGCGCTTAATTTACCGATGGAATCGGAGTTTTCTGCTATTTCGGCCAGTTGAATGCTCATGCTGACGTTGTGCTTGTAGGCGTGGTCGAGCTTCTCCTCGTTCTGTCGCATCTTCAGCTCCAGCAGTTCCCTCTCAAGCCGCTGCCGCTCTATTTCGGTGTCCAGCCGCTGTTTCTCCACCTCAGCCATGCGGCGGCGCGTCTCAGCCGCGCGTCGGAGGGCATGGATGACAATGACGAGGGCGATGATGACCAGCACCATAGCCGCGATGATAACAACGTGCATCGTGCGGGTTCGGCGGTTCTCGAACTCCTTCTGTTCCAGCTGGATCTTTCCCTTCAGAGCGGCAATCTGGTAGTTCACCTGCGTGCCGCGCAGCTGCGTCGTGCGCGCCTCAAGCTCGTTGCGGTGGCGCATGTAGTTCTCCATGTCGGCTCGCAGGCTGTCGATGCTGCAGAGCAGGCGAAGCTGCAGAATCTCGTTGTCGGCGGCATCGTACTGGCGGGAGTATTCCACGCCTCTCTCTGCGTAGTGATAGGCCGAGTCGTAGGCGGCGTGGTGATAGAGCAGGCTGCTCTTCAGGTAGCAGTAGCCCACGAGGTAGAGCCCGTAGTCCATCGGCTTGCTGCGCTCAAACTCGTCGACCACCTCTTGCAGGTGCTCGTAGTCCTGCCCCATGAGGTACGTCTCGCCGAGGTTGGCCAGCTCAATGTAGACGTAGGCCGTGTCCTGAGGGTAGAGCCGGCGGTCCAGTTCGATGACCTCTTTCCCGCAAGTGGCAGAGGCTTCGAAGTCGCCGTCTATCTTTGCCAGGAAGAGGGCCTTCATGCGGTAATAGTACTGCGAGGCAAAGGTTTCCGGTTGCGTGTTCTCCATGTAGTCCAGCGACTTCAGCAGCTCGTAGGCGTCTTCGCTACGGCCGGTCAGCTCATAGGTCATGACCATGTAGACGCCCGCAGTGAAGTAGGCCTCGTCGTTGCCCTCTTTCCGGGCAGCGTCCATGGCGGCCTGCAGGTGGTTGAGCGCTCCGATGATGTCGCTGTCGTAGTAGTCCTTGCAGCCTTGTTCAACGAGCGCCTTCGCCTTTTCTGTCTGCGAACCGGCACAGCCAACCAGCCCAGCGGAGGCCGCCAGAAGGGTCAGCAGGAAGAGTGTGGTTTTGCCTATGAAGTGTCTCATCGCCGTGCAAAATTACACCTTTTTGGCGACTAACCGCGCCCGAAGCATCGAAAAGTCCCATTCTTTAACTCCCTTTAACGCCTTGCCCGCCCTTGACGGCAAAACGCCCCTCTCCATGAAGAAAAAACGGCTCTGCCTGCACGTTTTTGCCAATTATTTTGTACTTTTGCACCGATTTTATGTAGGGGTGGGCCCTATCACAGTCCGAAAAGGTGCGGACTGCCGCGGTGTTTCCCCCTGTCAGAACAAGAGAATGTAGCAATATGATGGACTGGAAACAACTGATTTCAAACCGCCGCCTCGGGCAGGAACACCGCCATCCGGAGCGCCACGACGACCGCACGGAGTTCAAGCGCGACTACGACCGGCTGATCTTCTCGGCACCCTTCCGACGTCTCCAGAACAAGACGCAGGTGTTCCCCCTGCCGGGCAGCATCTTCGTTCACAACCGGCTGACGCACTCCTTGGAGGTTGCCAGCGTGGGAATGTCGCTCGGCAACGATGTCAGCCAGCACCTCTGTGCCCGCAATGCCGACTACCGCAACAGCCTCGTGGCCGAAATCGGGCAGATCGTGGCCACCGCCTGCCTGGCCCACGACCTGGGGAACCCACCCTTCGGCCACTCTGGCGAAAAGGCCATCCAGACGTTCTTTACTGAGGGCAAGGGCAGCAGTCTCCGTGAGAAGGTATCGCCAACATTCTGGAGTGACATCACCCACTTCGAGGGCAACGCCAATGGCTTCCGTCTGCTCACCCACCAGTTCAAGGGACGCCGCCCAGGTGGCTTCGTCATGACCTACTCCACGCTGGCCAGCATCGTGAAGTACCCCTTCGCGTCGTCGGTCGCCGGCAAGAAGGGCAAGTTTGGGTTCTTCAACAGCGAGGCGGAGACCTTCGAGCGCATCGCCGACGCGATGGGCATCATACGTCTGTCAGCGCCCGGCGAGCCCCTGCGCTATGTCCGCCACCCGTTGGTCTACCTTGTCGAGGCTGCCGACGACATCTGCTACGAGATTATGGATATCGAGGATGCCCACAAACTGAAAATCCTCACCTTCGACGAGACGGTTCACCTCATGCTCGACTTCTTCGACGAGACGGTGCAGCGCCACATCCTCCAGCGCATCGACGAAGAGCAGCTGACCGACCGCAACGAGCAGGTGCAGTATCTGCGAGCCTGTGTCATTGGCAAGCTGGAGAACGAGTGTGTACAGACGTTCATCGACCATGAGGAGGAGATTCTCATCGGCACCTTCACGGGCGCACTCATCGACCACATTGCGCCCGTGCCCCGTCAAGCCTACGAGACCTGCTCGCGCATCTCAAAAGAGCGTATCTACATGAGCCAGCCCGTGCTCGACGTGGAGCTGTCGGGTTACCGCATCATGGCCACGCTGATGGAGCTGATGATTGAGGCCATCGAGCACCCCGAGCGTTTCTACTCACGACAGCTCATCGGGCGCGTCTCGTCGCAGTACGACATTGAGAACCTGTCGTTGGAAACGCGTCTCATGGCCGTCATCGACTATATCAGCGGCATGACCGACGTCTATGCCCTCGATGTCTACCAGAAAATCTGTGGTATCTCGCTACCTATCGTATAAGAAGAGGAAAGATGAAAAATGAAAAATGAAAAATGAAACATGAACTTCATCTTTCATCTTTAATCTTTAATCTTTAATCTTTCCGCCTCTGTCTTACTGCCTCAAAAAGGAGGATAGCGGCGCTGACGCTGACATTCAGCGAGTCGACGCGTCCCAGCATCGGGATGCGTATATGTGCGTCAGCCGCCTCACGCCACTGGGTGGTCAGTCCTGTGGCCTCAGTGCCCATGACGAGGGCGATGCCACGCCGCATGTCCGTGTCGTAGTAGAGCTTTGAGTCCTGCAGCTGGGCAGTAAGAATCGTAATGCCCCGTTGCTTCAGGAAAGCGATACACGCCTCGGAGGTGCAGGCCACACAGGGCACACTGAAGAAGGCGCCCACGGAACTGCGAATGAGGTTAGGATTGTAGAGGTCGGTGAGCGGATCGCAGACCATCACGGCGTCGGCACCTGCCGCATCGGCACTGCGCAGCACGGCTCCCAGGTTGCCTGGCTTCTCGACTCGCTCCAGGACGACGATGAGGGGCGACGGCGACAGCCGAAGGTCATCCAGTATCCGTTCACGCATACGCACCGTGGCCATGAGCCCCTCCGTACCACCGCGATAGGCCATCTTCTCGTACACTTGCTCCGAGACCTCGTAGACGGGCGTCGACACTGGCAGAGACGGCATGCCCTCATGGCCATCGATGTCGGTAAGCAGCGAGTGGCAGCAGAACACGCTGCCCACCTCATAGCCCGTCTCCACACAGTGATGCAGCTCACGGCGCCCCTCCACGACGAAGAGCCCCGTCTTACGACGTTCTGACGATTTCTGCTGCAAAAGGAGCAGCTCCTTCACTTTCGGGTTCTGTGCGCTGGTAATCATGGGGCCAGGGGTTTGGTTTAAAACATGGTTACGACGCGGCGGATGCCGGCCACAAGCAGGTCGACCTCCTCGCGGGTATTATACATGGCGAACGATGCACGCACGGTGCCAGTGACACCCAAGCGCGCCATGAGCGGCTGGGCGCAGTGGTGGCCGGTGCGCACGGCGATGCCAAGACGGTCGAGCAGCGTACCCATGTCGAGGTGATGAATATCGCCTACCAGAAAGCTTACCACGCCGGCCTTGTGCCCGGCCTCGCCGTAAATCCTCAGCCCTTCCACCTCGCGCAGCCTTTCTGTGCAGTAGTCTGTCAGGTCTTTCTCGTGTGCCGCGACATTGTCGAGACCCACCCGCTCCAAGTAGTCGATAGCAGTGGCCAACCCATGTGTCGCCACATAGTCGGGCGTGCCTGCCTCGAACTTGAAAGGCAGACGCTCGAACGTCGTACGCTCCCAGCTGACCTTGTCGATCATCTCCCCGCCTCCCTGATAGGGCGGCAACCGGTCGAGCCATGCCTCCTTGCCATAGAGCACGCCAATGCCCGTCGGCCCATACATCTTATGCCCGCTGAAGGCCAGGAAGTCGCAGTCCATGGCCTGCACGTCGAGGCGCAGGTGGGGCGCACTCTGCGCTGCATCGACGAGCACGGGCACGCCATGCTCGTGAGCCACGCGGATGATGTCCTTCACGGGGTTCACGGTGCCGAGCACATTGCTCACATGGGTCACGCAGAGCAGGCGCGTACGGTCGCCCAACATCCGCTCGACCTCGTCCAGCGGGCACAGCTCGCCACGGTCGGTAATGGGCAGATGGCGCACGATGATGCCCCGCTGCTGTGCCTGCAGCTGCCACGGCACAATGTTCGAGTGGTGCTCCATGTCGGTCACGACCACCTCGTCGCCCTCGCGCATCTGCGAGGCACAGAAGGTGCTGGCCACCAGGTTGATGGCCTCCGTGGTGCCACGGGTGAACACCACCTCCTCCGTCTTACGCGCATTAATAAAGGTACGCACGCGCTCGCGAGCCGCCTCGTGCAGGTCGGTGGCCTGCTGGCTAAGAAAGTGCACGCCGCGGTGGACGTTAGCATTGACGTTCAAATACTCGTCGCGCATGGCATCGAGCACGCACAGCGGCTTCTGCGTCGTCGCTGCATTGTCTAAATAGACGAGGGGCCGCCCGTACACCTCCCGCGAAAGGATGGGGAAGTCGGCGCGAAGTGTTGTCAGGTCAATCATCATGACTCGTTTTTCAGATTTTGCGTGCAAAGTTACAAAATAATGCTGAAACAGAAAAGCATTTTTGGATGATTAACGCAGTTCGCCCCATAAATAAAGGCAATTCGAGGAAAATTGGGGAAAGTCCGCAAGGTGCCACTAAGCAAATCGAGGCGGATTGCGGAACGAATTAGGTTTCCAATTCGTAACCCCTGATAGCCTTATGTCGGATAGTTAAACTTTCTTAACGACCTGCGCAAATCAAGGCATATCTCGGCTGTTCGAACCGTTTTCACACTTTGCGTTTTTCTTTCCTAAATCTGCCGCGATTTGCGTAGCAATTTATTCCCAGAAAGGTATTACTTTTGCAGCCCGAATTTTAAAAGGAATTAGAAGATGAGTAGAAGCACTTTTTCGGTATTGTTCTATGCGAACAAGAGTAAGGTAAAGAACGGCATCGTGCCAGTG
>JAFRNY010000008.1 GCA_017429945.1 Bacteroidaceae bacterium | reverse complement strand
GGAGCGAGCGTAAGTTACAGCCCCTGCACCGCAGGGGTGTCCCTTTCTCGTTTGCGGGTGCAAAGGTACGCCGACTTTTCCATTCCACCAAATATTTGCAGAGGTTTTTTGAAAAAACTTGCGAAAAAAGTTGCTTTCGGGCATAGAAACGACCAATTAGGGCAACGAGGGGAGGGAATTGGGGGCGCGGAGGGCGAAAAAGGAGGAGATAATACCGGCGCGGGAAGGAGCGGAGAAGAAGGGCAATAATATAGAATAATGAATGCGCACGCGCGCGTGAGAGGGAGGGAAGGCCCGCGGGAGAAACCGCGGGAACGGTAATCGGGGGGATGAACGAGGGCGCGAGAGAGAGAAAGAGGGGAGCCGCGGGGAAGAGAGAAAGGGAGGAAGAAGAAGAAGATGGGAAAGAGGGAGAAGGGAAAAGAGGAGGGGGATAAGGAAAATGCCTGCACAGACTCTATGTCTGCGCAGGCATCGCTATGAAAAGAGTGATTGTCGGAGGGGTGACTAGTGGGACTCGAACCCACGACATTCAGAACCACAATCTGACGCTCTAACCAACTGAACTATAGTCACCATCGTGCAGCCTCGAAAGAGTTGCTGCTTTTCGTTAGCGGCTGCAAAGGTATGAATAATAATTAAAAAGGAAAATGGAAAAGGGAAAAATTTATTATCAAGACGTCATTTTTTTGTTTTTTTTGACCTTTCTCTATGAATTTATTCTTTTGTTCACGTGATATCGCTGCTCGAAGCGGGCAATATTCTTGACGCAGTATTCAGGCTGGCCGGCATCGATTCCAAGACTTATTTTATGCTTTTCACAAATTAATTCGCCATTCGTCACTCGTCATTCGCCATTTCTTTGTACCTTTGCAGTCGTAAAAAAGAAAGAATCGACGAGAGTATGATAGTTTGTATTGCCGAGAAACCGTCGGTGGCGCGCGACATAGCACGTGTGCTCGGAGCAACGGCTGAACATCAGGGTTACATGGAAGGCGCGGGCTACCAGGTGACGTGGACCTTCGGTCATCTGTGTGAGCTGAAGGCGCCAGCCGACTATACGCCTATGTGGCGCGCGTGGAGCCTGGCGCAGCTGCCTATGGTACCCCCGCGCTTCGGCATCCGCCTGAAGGATGACAAGGGCGTAGAGCGCCAGTTCGCCATTATCGAGAAGCTGATGCAGGCTGCCGACGGTATCATCAACTGCGGCGATGCCGGGCAGGAGGGCGAGCTCATTCAGCGCTGGGTGATGCAGAAAGCCGGCGCGCGGTGCCCCGTGCAGCGCCTATGGATCAGCTCGCTCACGGAGGAAGCTATACGCGAAGGTTTCCAGCAGCTGAAAGACCAGCGCGAGTATCAGAGCTTGTACGAAGCTGGCCTCTGCCGCGCCATCGGCGACTGGATGCTGGGCATGAACGCCACGCGCCTGTACACGCTGAAATACGGTTCAAACCGCCAAGTGCTCTCCATTGGTCGCGTGCAGACGCCCACGCTGGCGCTCATCGTCAACCGGCAGCATGAGATAGATAACTTCAAGCCCGAGACGTATTGGGTGCTTACCACCCAGTATCGCGACACCACCTTCACCACCGTAATGGAAGAAGGCGACCGCGGTTTCAAAAGTCAGGAAGAAGGCCAGCGGGCCCTCGAGGCCATCAGCCAGCTGCCTTTCACCGTGACCTCGGTGGAGAAGAAATCCGGCAAGGAAGCGCCACCGCGCCTCTTCGACCTCACCTCGCTGCAGGTGGAGTGCAACAAGAAGTTCGGCTATTCGGCCGAACAAACCCTCGGCCTCATCCAGAGTCTCTACGAGAAGAAAGTAGCGACGTATCCGCGCGTCGACACTACCTTCCTGCCTGACGACGTATATCCCAAATGCCCGCAGATCCTGGCTGCCATGACACCCTACGCAGGGTTCATCCAACCTCTTATAGCCGACGGCAAGAAACTGAAGAAAAGCACCAAGGTGTTTGACAACAGTAAGGTGACTGACCACCATGCCATCATCCCCACTAACGTACCCGTGACGTCGGCCGCCCTCAACAATATGGAGAAGCGCGTCTACGACCTCATCGCCCGCCGCTTCATTGGGGCTTTCTATCCCGAATGTAAGTTTGAGCAGACCACAGTCCTCGGCGAAGTGCGCAGCGAAGGTCTGCACGTAGCCACCTTCGACGATGCCATACCTTTCAAAGCCACGGGCAAGCGTATCACAGACCCTGCCTGGCACGTTCTCTGGGAGCGCAGGAAACCAGCAGCAGACAATGCCGCGACAGCCGCAGGCAACATCACCGAAGGCAACCCGGAAGGCTCAAATCCCGAGGCCACTGAGGAGCGGCCGCAGGACGAGGAGCGCACGTTGCCCGCTTTCCGCAAGGGCGAGAGCGGCCCTCACGTGCCCAACCTTGCCGAAAAACAGACCACGCCGCCAAAACCTTATACCGAGGCTACGCTGCTTCGTGCCATGGAGACGGCCGGCAAGCTCGTAGACGACGAAGAGCTTCGCGACGCCCTCAAGGAGAACGGCATAGGTCGCCCCTCGACACGCGCCGCCATCATAGAGACTCTGTTCAAGCGCGACTACATACGACGCGTGCGCAAGAGCCTGGCACCGACGCCCACGGGCGTGGCGCTGATAGGCCTCATACACGAGGAACTGCTGAAAAGCGCCGAACTCACCGGCATCTGGGAGCGCAAGCTCCGCCAGATAGAGCGCCACGAATACGATGCCAAGCAATTCATTGAGGAGCTCCGCCAGATGGTAACTGACATAGTAATGGCTGTGATGCAAGACAACAGCAACCGACACGTGGCCGCTCCGGCTTGAATAGCATTCAAAAGAAACACGCTGTAGTGCTTTGAAAGTTGCACTACAGCGTGTTTCCTTATTCTGTCTTACGTAAGAGACTATTTGTGTACGAGCGTGCCAATGGGCTCGCCGTCGATGACGCGGCGGAGATTGCCAACGACGTCCATATTGAAAACGTAGATAGGCAGGTTGTTCTCCTTGCACATCGTGGTGGCTGTGAGGTCCATGACCTTGAGTCCGCGGTTGTAGATCTCGTCGAAGGTAATCTCGTCGAACTTTGTGGCGGTGGAATCTTTCTCGGGGTCGGCAGTGTAGACGCCGTCGACGCGGGTACCCTTGAGCATAACGTCGGCCTCAATCTCGATACCACGAAGCGAGGAGCCGGTATCTGTGGTGAAATAGGGGTTACCCGTGCCGCCACTCATGATGACAACTTCGCCCTGCTCCATTGCCTCGATAGCTTTCCACTTAGTGTAGAACTCGCCGATAGGTTCCATGCGTATGGCGGTGAGCACGCGGCTCTTGACGCCGACGGCTGCGAGGGCCGAGCTCAGTCCGAGGGAGTTGATGACGGTGGCGAGCATGCCCATCTGGTCACCCTTGACGCGGTCGAAGCCACGTCCTGCGCCGCTGAGTCCGCGGAAGATGTTGCCACCGCCTATGACGATGCCTATCTCTACGCCGAGGTCGTGGACCTCCTTAATTTGTTCTGCATACTCGGCCAGACGACGCTCGTCGATGCCATAGCGTTGCTCGCCCATCAGACTTTCGCCGGAGAGCTTGAGCAGGATGCGTTTGAATCTTTTCATTTTCTTCTTGTAAAAGCTTAAATTGTTTATTACTTATTATTGGCTTTTCTTAAAAATTGGATCATGAGACGTGCCGCATGCTGGGGAGCGCCAGGCTCGCCAAGCCTCTGGGCCATAAGTTCGTAACCCTCAAGCTGAGCACTGCGTGCTGTACCCCCGGGCAGAATGCTCTCGAGATGCCGACGGCAGTTGTCGACGCTCATCTGTTCGGCTACGAGCTCAGGCACCACTTCGCGTCCGGCAACAAGGTTGACGAGCGAGATAAAAGGCGTCTTGATGAAAAGACGGCGGCCGAGCGACGCCAGCCAACGTGCTTGCATGAAATAGCAAACCACCTGCGGCACACGGAAGAGGGCTGTCTCAAGCGTGGCCGTGCCTGAGGTGACAAGCGCGGCTGTGGCACAGGTGAGTAGGCCGTAGGTCTGACCATATATGACTTCAATCTGGCTGTCGCCGATGTATTGGTCATAGAAATCGGGCTCTATGCCCGGAGCTCCGGCCACGACGAGGCGGTAGCGGTCGGCAAAGGGCTGTGCTGCGGCTATCATCCGTGGCAGGTTGTCGCGAATCTCCTGGCGACGGCTGCCGGCGAGAAGGGCAATGAGGGGAGTTTGTTTAAATGACGAATGACAATTGACAAATGACGAATCGGCGACGTCGGCTTCTAATGACGCGCTCGGCCCGCAGTGACGCTCCATTCTCTTATAAGCATCGACTTCATCAACCGTGGGGTTGCCGACATAATGGATGGGATAGCCGTGCTTGCTCTCGAAGAAATCGACTTCGAAGGGAAGAATGGAAAAAAGTTCGTCGACATCGCGACGTATGTTTTTTATTCGGTATTCCTTCCAGGCCCAAAGTTTTGGCGCTATATAGTAATAGACGGGGCAGAGACCGATGGAATGGACGAATTTTGCGATCTTAAGGTTGAATCCTGGGTAGTCGACAAGAATAACGACATCGGGCTGCCACGCCACGATATCGTCCTTACACTGACGTATGCCCTTAAGAATTGTGCGGGCATGGAGGGCCACAGCCACGAAGCCCATGTAAGCCAGATCGCGGTAGTGGCGAACGAGCGTAAGGCCTTCAGCCGCCATCAAGTCACCCCCAAAGCCACGGAACTGCGCCTCGGGGTCTTCCTTCTTAAGGGCGGCTATGAGATGTGAGGCATGGAGGTCGCCGCTGGCCTCGCCTGCTATGATGTAGTATTTCATTAAAAGTGAAAAATGACTAATGACTAATAACTAATGACGACAGTTCCTCGAAAAACCTGTGCGCCGTCATGTCTATTGTTGTCGGCACTATGGAAGCATAGCCCGCGCGCAGGGCCGAGAAATCGGTATCGGTGGCTTCGGGCTCGAGGTCGGTGAACTTCCCTGTGAGCCAGTAGGCGTTGAGTCCATGAGGATTTGTGGCTGTGGCCCACTCCGCAGTCCAACGGCCACGTGCCTGCCTGCACACCTGCCACCCCCGGAAGGAGTTGGCGACAGGGAAATTGATGTTCAGGCATACGTCCTGCGGCAGCCCCTCCGCAATGACTCGCTGACAGAGCTTGGTTATGGCATCGAGAGCTGCGGTGCATACGGGGTGGTCCTCATAGCGCTGCCCTCGTTGCAGATAAAGCGAGAGGCCTATGGACGGGATATCTTTCATGCAGCCTTCGAATACAGCACCCATAGTACCGCTGTAATGCACGCTAATGCTGGCGTTATCGCCATGGTTGATTCCGCTGAGCAGGAGGTCAGGCGTGCGGGGCAAGATGTTGTCCCATGCGAGCTTGACGCAGTCTACGGGAGTTCCCGAGCATGCGAAAAGGTGTACGCCGGCAGGATAATCAGGGTGGGCGTGGATTTCACGATAGGTTACGGGGACTGTGGCCGTAATAGCACAGGCTGCTCCAGAACGTGGGCCGTCTGGGGCTACTACATAGACTTCGCCTAATGAGGCTACAGCTCGAGTCAAGGCCTGTATGCCTGCGGCCTGATAGCCGTCGTCGTTGGTGATGAGGATGAGGGGCATGTATTAAGAATGAAAAGTGAAAAATGAAAAATGAAAAGTGAAAGAGTGAAAAGTGAAAAATGAACTGCTTCGCAGTCACAGAGGACACAGAGAAGAGAGAGACTACGGTGGTCCCCCCTATTCTATCCTTATCTCAGCAGCTGCTGTATGGCCTTCGTACTCTGGCGCGTAGAGGCACTGGAGGCGACAGAGGCCTGTGGTGTAGTGGCCCTCACGGTCGATGAAAGCAGTCTCTTCGAGTACGTAGGTGCCTTTAGGCAGACTGTCGAAGAAGTAGTCGGTGTGGGCATCGCGCACGGCACAGTAGTACCCGAGACCGCCTTGATAGCGATAGCCTGAAAGCTGTTCGGCCGGTTCGGCAGCAGCAGGACGGTCGGCTCGCAGGCATACGTATTCGTAGTCGCGGTCAGCTGTGATGATGTAGCGTGTAGTAAACTTATCGCCAAGACGCGGGGTGGTGCTGCTGAGCTCTCGACGGATTGTGAGACCGCTGGCTTGAGCAGAGGCATCGGCGACAGGCGTGAGATATTGTGCATAGACGGCGCCCCAAGCCTCAGTAGGGCTGGTGCGTTGAATCCTAATACTCTTGGGCGCTGCGCCATCGGTGTAGGTCTGCTTGACGTAGCCCATGGCGGCAGGCGTCGCTGAAGGCTCAACAGCCACTTTACGCTTACCATAGTCGAGGGTGAGACGGTCTTGATCCGCACTGAGGATGTCGGCTGTAGCGGCGCTGCCATGGAGCAGTGCGTAGATAGCATTCACGGTGCAAATGCTCGACTCCCACATCTGCGTGCGCTTCTGCTGCAGGAGCCAGCGACGAAGGCCGCTGTTCAGCACCTTGTCGGCCGGAGTGAGCTCACGAGCGGCTTCCATGGCTGCGGTGTGAATGATGACTTTGTGGCCAGTGGGCGTGAAACTTCCGCCGGCATAGTCGAAGAACGTACCATGGGCGGACGTAGTGGTCATGTGCTCACGCATGGAGTCGAAATATAGCTGGCTGTCGCTGTCGCGCCCGGCACCATTCAGCACGATGGCGGCTACCGCACGCTCGTCGTTGCTCATGCCTGCGACCGAACCTTTCAAGTGGTCGAGCAGGTAGCTGACGTCAGCCTGTTGGGCTTTTGTCAGTTTGACGCCAGAGCGTTGTGCTATGTAGATATAGTCGAGGTGCATGAGCGAGCCAGTGTTGATGGTCGCGCCCTTAGCCTCAGCTTCCTTCATCTCCTTCACGGCTTTGGCATTCTCCTGGGCAATATAGACGAAAGCACGCTGCAGGAGGGCGTCGGTCTGCGTGCGTAAGGCAGCATTCAGCGATGAGAAGTCGGATGTCAGAGAACGCAAGCGTGTCAGTTCGATGCATACGAGGCGCGTCATCATCTCACTACTGCGCATGCCCGGGAACCACGAGAAGCCACCGTCATGCTCTTGGCGCTGCTGCAGTTTCTCGAGCGAAGCGCTTAGGCGGCTGTCGATGAGGTTCTCATTGAAGAGATCGATAAGCTGTGCACGCCGCTCGCTGTCGCTGTCGGCGTCGCGCAGCCATGGTGTCTCATCAAGGATGATCTGCTTGAGTTCCTCGTTTCGTGCGAGTGGACTCTTGCCTGCTATCTTTGCGTTATCCTCTGACGTAGAGGCTTGCTGCTTCCAGAGGGCTATGATGTCGCGCAATCGTGGTGTGGTGGCCGCGATGTGAGCTGAGAGGGCATTGGCATAGAATACGGATGTCAGCGAGAGCACATCGTCATATTGCGGTTCGCGCAGGGCAGGCAGAGCCTGTACGACGTTCCAGATGGGATGAGTGGTATACTCCACCGTCAGGCGTCGCTGAGTGGCCGAGGCTGCATCGTGATTGAAAAGCGGGGTGAGATCGGTAGTAAAGGAGCCTTCGCCATCGGCCTGAATCTCAATGCTCTCAGTAATATGCTCCTTGGAAGAGAGAATGGGCAGATAGTGCTGTTCGCCATCGGAGAAAGCTGTCTCGGAAGCCTGCTTGCGTCTCTTTCCCTTGGTTTTGGACACAGGCGTCGTCATGGCAGTGAAGCGCACGGCCACGATGGGATAGTCTTCAGTAGGCGTATAGTCGAAAGCAAGAATGCTCTCGCCGCCAGCCGCGGCCTCGAATGGCATCTCCTTAGTGAGGATGAGGCGCTCAGTCTCGGGATCAAACACTTCGAGACGAGCCTTACCAGAGAGAGAACTGTCGGTGAGGTTTTGCACAGAAGCACGGATGCTGCCTTGATCACCAGCGCGGAGGAAACGAGGCATGAAGAGGCGTGCCATCAGCTCCTTGCGCGCTATGGTCTGAGCCTGAATATTGGCAGTCAGCATGTCCTTACTGTGTGCTACGCCAAGCAGCTGCCATGTAGTGAGGCTCTCGGGCAGAGTGAAGGAGATCGCCACTTCGCCCGTCTTGGGATTGCTGTGGAGGCGTGGCATAAAGGCTGCCGTCTCGTTGAAATTGGTGCGGAGGGCAGTGGAAGCAGGTGCTATTGTGGGAGCGTCGACGGCCGAGCCACCGGTAACCACACCCTCGTCGGCCGCGCTTTCTTCTTCAATAGCGTCGGAATCAGCTGAAGCCATCGTTGCCTTGGCCGCCATCATCATGGGCGCTTCGCCTGCTCCAACTATGGCTACATTGTTCATCATGGCACTCTCCTCAACGGCCACTATGCCACCTACGCGAGCAGATTTCATCATACGACGCGAACGGCCGAACCTGTAATATGGGAAGGTCAAATCCTGCAGCCACGTTTCGCCAAAGACATCGAAGAGCAGACCTACCGTTTTGTAGTCCTTCATTGCAAAGTAGAGATGCTGAAAGGCTTCTTGCCCTAAGATGTCTTGGGAGCGCCAAGGCATAGCGCGCAGATGATGGTAGCGATTGACGAGGAGGCTCCAGGAGTGAGGCGTAAGCTGGTCGAGCGAGGTATCGTAGAGCGTTGCCATCAAGTTTGCATTGGCCGGCTTGCCGTCGGGAGTGGTCAGTTTCAAAGTCCACGTCTCATGGTCGCCAGGATGGAGATAGTCGCGGAAAGATGTCCACTGCCATCGCAGCTGGCTATCTGGCACAGTTAGCTTCAAGGCTTTGTTTTTTGCGTAGAGAGAGCCATGCTTTACGAAGGCGAAATGGACGTTGACGCCATCTCCATAGTCCGGCAGATATGGGATTTCGAAGATACGCAGCTCGTCGGAGAGACTGATGAGTTCGTCTTTTATGATGCCTTCTTTGCCGACGAGTGTGTAGTAGAGCACCACATCGTCGAAACTGCTGCCAACTTGGATGCGGGCTGGATGTGCGGCATCGAATGAGTCGGTGGGACAATAGAGCCAGCTATCGACATGGTGCGGCAGGCGGGTATCGGCCATTGAGAAGACGTAGAAACGTGCGGTGGCCGTAGCTGTGTCGGAACCCGCGGTGGCCGTAGCACGCAGCTCATAGTCGCCGGAGGGAAGTGCGCGGATGGCGGTTTCGAGCCCCGACACAGACGTGTCGGGCACCACGGCTGTGGCTGTGAAAGTTTCAGAGGATGCCGTAGCGGAGGTGCCAGCGTTATTTTCAGCGAGGGTTTCCGAGGGCGCTGGAGCGGTGTAGATGGCACAGCGGATGTCGCCCTCAACGGGTTTGCCCGTGGAGGTGAGCAGTGTGAAAGCAGGCGGCTGCAGGCGGTCGCGGTCTTGCTGCTCTCGCATACTTATGTTCAGGCGCAGGGGAGTAGTGCAAAGGGGCACAGCCATGGAGCCTTCGCGCGTCTCGCCCGTAGCGCTCAGCACTTCGACATTCAATCGAAGAACGAGGCCATGCTCTAAGGCTTCGGCCGGCACATCTTTAAGAGATACGCGCGCGAGGAAGGCTCCCTGATCATCGGTCTCGATGGTGTCAATAGGCAGTTGTGGCGAATCGTCGTGACGGAACCACCAGAAGTAAGGATATGTGAACTGATAATTGCCTGTGACACGTGCATTGCGAACAGGCACTCCGTTGTAGCCCACGGCTTTTCCCGTAAGTTTTATGCTATCCTGTGGCCACTGCAGGGCAGGAGCCTCGTCCATCTTCACCTCAAATGTAGGTCGCTTATACTCCTCGACTCTGAAACCGACGTTTGCGCCGTCGCACTGAATCTGATAGTAGCCAGGCAATCCTCCTTCGGGGAGCGTGAAATCGGCTGTAAGCACGCCCATGGCATCGGTCGTCACCTCCAACTTGCCCACCTCCTTCCAATTGGCATCGCGCAGGCGCAGTTCATAGGTCTTGCCTTCGCAGGCCTTAGCCTCCCAATGCTCTTGGGCGTAAGCGATGCCGCTGACGTGCACAGTCTGCCCTGGGCGGTAGATGGCACGGTCGGTGTAGAGTTCCAGTCGTGTGACTGATGTCTGCGATTCGTGCCAGGCGGCGCCGTTAGCCCAAAGAGTCTCCTTCGGCAGATAGTGGTCGGAGGCTGTGGCCGCCTCCAGCACGAGGCGTCGGCGGTTCTCTGTGGGCAGGGTGCGGAAGATTGCTCGCCCCTCGGCGTCGGTAGTCATGACAGCTAGGCGAGAGTGCTGCCCTGTGCGCGGATCTTCGTTGTGAAGCGTCACGTTAGCGCCTTGCAAGGGATGTCCGCTCTCGGCATCTACAACAACCACCTGCAGCTCGCTCACCGACGTGAAGCGCGTCATAGTCTTCAGTTGCGTCACGTTGAGCAGCTGAAACTGGTTGTCTGACGTCTTGCGCAGAGCCTCGCTTTCAGCTGTAGTGGCAGAATAGAGTATGGCATAGAAGCCAGCATCGGGCGCCGTCCACTTGAGGCTGTCCTCCTTCTGCTCGAAAGGCAGGCCAGGCGAAAGCGCAGGCTTAATCGTCTGCACGAGGGTGGCGTTGCGGCGGAGGAATTCCTTTGCGGAGAGCTTGCTCCGGCTTATATCGTCTTCCTTAAAGTCGTTTCTTAGCCGATATACCGCGAGCTCTACGGCTGCGGCATTCTGCGTCGTGAGTTTCCAGGTGTAAGTCTTATGTGGGTAGCAGGTATGCAGTCCCCTCCACGTTACGGATGGGCGCTGCAGCTCGTTGAGGCGGTAGCGCAGGTTGCCGATGCGCTCGTAGTTTGGGAATCGGCTTATGGCCTCCTTGGCCCATGCCACGCGCTGTGCCGTGGTGATCTTCTCGCTGGCGTTGTCGGTCAGTGCGTGATAAACTTCCACCACTGGCGGCAGGTCGGCAAAGCGTTCTTTCAGCCGTAACAGTGGTTCGATGGCCGAGTCGTCGTTCCAGAATCCCGTGGTGGCCAAGCTGATCCTGTCGTATTCCAGCAGCAGTTCAGCTTCGCGGTTGCCCTGACGGCGATAGATATCGATGATGGCGTCAAGCGTGGCATTCAAATCCACGCCCGCCTGGCTCCACTCGCTGCGACGCTGGTCACGCGCGCGCTGCCATAAGATGTGCAACAGGTCGTGGCCGAAATAGGCCGAGTTCTTGTTTTGCTCGATAAACGGCAGCCAATCCTTGCTCTTAGCCGTAGCCAGAGCCGGGATGTCGGCGAGCGAGAGGCGCCAGTTCTTGACGGCGGCACTGTCATACTGCTCCACGGTCCATTCCTTCATCTCGTCGCTCGTGAGTTGCAAGTTTCGGGCCTGCGCACGATGACTGTTTGACTGATATACCTCGGCCAGAATCGAAGCATAGATGGCACGCGCCTCGGGGCGCTGCTCTTCGCTACGAAGATGCTCCAGCTCTGCCACGTCGGTGAAGAAGCTGTCGGGTGCCCACTGCTGGTGGAGCCCTGCCGCGCGCAAGCGTGCGCTAAGAGCCTGCCCCTTCTGCCCCTCGGCAAGCGCCTTCCTGAGAATCTTCTCCGTAGCAGCATAGGCCGACTGCGGCTTGCCATTGTCATGCAGCTGCTGCACCTCGACCCACATTTTATCGTAGCTTTGCCCGAAAGCCATCAGAGTGCTTAAACCCATAGCGAAAGAAAGAAAGAACTTTTTCATGATTGTCATTTGAATAATTGTGCCTTCACAAGCTGTCTCACCACCGCCCCGAAACCATAAGTCCCCCTCGCCGGTCAGCGAGGGGGATTGTGTGGTTAGCCTAAGCCTCGGGGATCTCCTCAAGCAGGGTCTTGAGGAAGGTCCAGAAGCGCCCTACGCTGGGGATGTTGCAACGCTCGTCAGGGGTGTGAGGCGAGCGCAGGGTAGGTCCGAAGCTGATGAGGTCCATGTTGGGATAGACCTGCCCTATGAGGCTGCACTCGAGTCCTGCATGCACTACCTCGACCTTCGCGGGCTTACCTTCGAGTCGCTCGTAAAGGGCTGCCATCTGTGCGGCTATCGGCGAGTCGAAATTAGGCTGCCAGGCTCCGTATTCACCGCCGTACTCCACTTTCATGCCAGCCATGCCGAATGTGCTCTCGAACATCTCCTGCTCGAGCTCGAGATAGCTGTCGCACGAGGAACGTGCCAAGATCAGAACCTTGGCCTCGCCGCCACCGATCTCGATGATGGCCATATTAGAACTCGTCTCTACGACATGCGGGATGCTGGGGATATGGCGCAGCACGCCGTCGTGGCAGGCAAGTATGGCGCTGACGAGGTTGTCCTGCACCTCCTCGGGCACCTGCTTGACGGGCAGTTCTGTGCGCTGCACAGCCACTTCGATGCCCTCCTCCACTCCACGGAACTCAGCAGCGAAGGTCTTCTGGCAATAGTCGGCCAGTTCGCGCAGGTCGGCTTCGTTCTCAGCAGGGATTGTCAGCACTGCCTCTGCCGTGCGAGGTATGGCATTGCGCATATTGCCACCTCGCCAAGTGGCCAGACGCGCATCGTCGTCCTGAATAGCCTGGCGCACGATGCGGGCCATCAGTTTGTTGGCATTGGCGCGCCCTTCGTTGATCTCGAGGCCGCTGTGGCCGCCCTTGAGCCCGGAGATAGAGATCTTCACGGCGATGTCGGCGGGGTCGGTATCCACTTCCTTATATCCGAGTGTGGCCGTCACGTTCACGCCGCCGGCTGAACCTATACAGAACTCACCCTCGGTCTCGTTATCGATGTTGAGAAGGATGTCGCCGTGCAGCGTGTCGGCAGCCAGGTGGTTGACGCCCCACATGCAGGTCTCCTCGTCGGAGGTGATGAGCGCCTCCAGCGGTCCGTGCTTGAGCGTGTTGTCCTCAAAGACAGCCATGATAGCGGCCACGCCGATGCCATCGTCCGAGCCGAGTGTGGTGCCTTTGGCTTTCAGCCACTCACCATCGATCCACGTCTCGATGGGGTCTGTCTCGAAGTTGTGCGTGCTCTCGTCGACTTTCTGCGGCACCATGTCCATGTGTGCCTGCATGACGCAGCTCTTCCGGTTCTCATATCCAGGGCTGGCCGGCTTGCGCATGACGATGTTGTCACCGCCGTCCTTAAATGCTTCGATGCCACGTTCCTTGGCCCAGTCGAGCAGGAACTGCTGGATCTTCTCGAGATGTCCGCTCGGGCGCGGCACTTGTGTCAGTTTGTAGAAGTTGCCGAAGATAGCTTTCGGCTCTAAATCATGAATGGTCATAGGTTTGAAAGTTTATGGTTTATGGTTGAGGGATTATCGTTGAGGGTTGAGCGTT